>NZ_JADEWT010000016.1 GCF_015207505.1 Tychonema sp. LEGE 06208 | reverse complement strand
CGCCCGTAATTTGGCCCTCAATCTCTATCGGGAGCAGGGGGAAACTAATATGGCTCAAGCTCAACGTCAGGCAGGATTTGGCCTTGAATTCCTCAAAACCCTATTCAGAATGAAATAGCCCTGACTTTAGTGCCTAACAAATTAATTTGATTTAAAATTATTTCACCAACTTTCATTATTTTTTTGAGAATAGGCGTTACAGCGCGAAGACTCGGTAAAAACCCGGTTTCTCTGACGCAGTGCGTAAGTCCCGATCGCACTCAATTCGATCGCAAATCTTCAAAATCGCCAAAATCCTCAATTCTTTGCTGAATTGCCAAAAGTGCGCTCGGCATTGCCAGTTTTGATGAAAACTCGCTGGTTGATGCTAAAAATTGGGCGATCGCACCTATCAGATCCTCAAGTTCTTGTTCTAATTTTTGTTGTAACTTTGATTCTACTTCTAATTCTATTTTATCTCTAAGTTTTTCTTCAATCTCTTGTTCTAATTTGTGGCGTAAATTCTCCGACTGTGCTTTTTTCCTTTGTTGTTGTTTTTCGCGATCGATTTCAACTCTTTTCTTAATTGCTTCCTCAGCGATGCGAATATTTTCAGCAATAGGTACACCTTCAGGAGTAGTCATCGGCCCGTACCATGTCGCTTGTGAATCTGGGGGATTGCGACGACCAAAAAAGACCCGAATCGCTTCATCATCATCCCGATGCGATAGCACGTAAGCTTTTAATTCGACTCTGCTCATTTCATCAAAGTTCGGTTTCATCCAAAAACCTCCAAAGTCCATTACTAGATACGATTACTTCCAGCTCATCACTTACGAAAATATATACTTCTCTGGTTTGAGCATTAAAACGGAATAGTTGAATATCTCGGTAGTAGCTAGAGAACATCTGGCAGACGCGCAGACAGGCTTGGGCTTGTTCGTCAGTAGGATTAATCGATCGTTCCTCAATTGTGGCACAAACTTTAGGATATAATAATAACTTTGTATGGTGCGTCGCTGGGAGATTTGCGAGTTTATTGAGAGATTGTGGATGGCGACGCACCCTACGGTATATACTGCCGTGTCCTCCTCCCCGCCCCGGACACGGCAATGCCGTTTCCCTACCTCATCTCGTACCCAAACAAATTCGGATCGACTTCTCCCAAATTCAAATCGGCCAAACCATACTCAGCCCAACGCCTTTCTACCATCGCCGCCACATCCGGATCGGACTCCAAAACTTCCCCCCATTCGTGATCGGTTTCCGGCGGCATCTTCGTAGTAGCATCAATCCCCATTCTGCCGCCCAAACCAATCTTTTCACTGGCAAAATCTAACGTGTCAAAGGGCGTATTTGGCAGAATAAATACATCTCGAACTGGATCGACTTTAGAACTAATTGCCCAAACTACTTGACGCGGGTCGCGAATGTTGATACTTTTATCCACAACAATCACAAACTTAGTGTAAGTAAACTGCGGTAATGCACTCCAAAATGCTAAAGCAGCCCGACGCGCTTGACCGGGATAGGCTTTATCGATCGAGATAATTGCTGCTTTATAACTCAGCGCTTCCATTGGTAAGAAGAAATCGACAATTTCCGATACTTGCTGCCGCAAAATAGGGGTATAAATGCGGTTAAGCGCGATCGCCATCATTGCTTCTTCTTTCGGCGGCCGCCCGCTAAATGTCGTTAGATAAATCGGGTCTTTGCGGTGCGTCATGCAGTTGAATCGCACCAGCGGCGAATCTTCCACGCCGCCGTAATAACCCATGTGATCCCCAAAGGGCCCGTCGGGCAGAACTTCCCCCGGTGTAATCGTTCCTTCTAACACGATTTCCGAGTCCGCCGGTACTTCCAAATCTACGGTTTTGCACTTCGCTAAACTCACGCCGGAACCGCCGTAAAGTCCCGCAAATAACCATTCCGATAAATCTACAGGAATTGGCGTTGCTGCGGCGAGGATGATTAAAGGATCGACTCCCAGGGCGATCGCAACTTCCAACTTTTTACCAGCCTGCGCCGCTTTCCGCAAGTGCCGCGCGCCTCCCCGGACAGATAACCAGTGGACAGTCATCGTGTTTTTTGACTGCAACTGCAAGCGATAAACGCCCACATTCGGCGTACCGGTTTCGCAATCCTTAGTAATTACCAAACCCAGGGTGATAATTTTGCCCGCATCTCCCGGATAGGGGCGAATCATCGGGATTTTGTTCAAATCCACGCCTTCTCCTTCAAATACCACTTGCTGACAAGCTGGGAAGAAGTCGCGGCCTGGTTTGGCTTTCACTACGTCGAACAAAACTTTGCCGAATTCTATGGCTTGGGATATCTTTTTGGGCGGTTTTGGCTGTTGTAGCATTCCCAATTTTTTGCCGAGCTCTTCTAGTTCGATCGGCTTTTCCATGTTCATCGCCCAGCAAACCCGTTCTTCTGTGCCCAACAGGTTAATCGCCACGGGGAAATCTGCCCCTTTGACGTTTTCAAACAAAAGTCCGGGGCCGCCTTTGACCAGCATTTGGTTGGAAATTTCGGCAATTTCGAGGTCGGAATCGACTAAAGCGCTAATTCGGCGCAGTTGTCCCCTTTCTTCTAGGAGTTTCAGGAATCCCCGCAAATCTCTAGCCATTTTTTTTAAGAATTGTTAAGTGTATTTATTTTATTATTAGCCCATCGGCCACCATAAAGTTAAGCTACCATTGTCAGTTAATGAAAAATCCCCGACGTTCGCCCGATCGATTCCGCCACAGCCGCAGTTCCCGTCGCCAGCAGTTTTATCCGCTTCAAGCTGTTAGCCAACAAGGTTTTGAGCCTCGATTCCCGTTGAGTGGCGAAGGTGCGGAAAGTTCGAGTGCCCCAGAAACAGCCGTAAAGTGCGATCGGGAAATTGCGATTTTGCTGCTAGATGCAGAAAACTTGAAACTCGACATTAATTCGGAAAAGTTTTTAGCCAGTTTGTGCAGCTATCCCCTGCAAGTTAAGATTGCTTTTGCTAACTGGAAAAACCCCAGCACCGGTAAGCTGGATACTGAATTGTACGATCGCGGTTACGAACTAATTCACGCTCCGGGCGGCGCTAGCAGCGCTGATGGTAAAATGATTGCTTTTGGTGCTGCTATTTTATACCGCTATCGGGATGTCCGAGAAGTTTTTGTTTGTTCCTCCGATGGTTTGTTAAATCACCTCTGCAATCAATTACAAAATCAGGGATTGACTGTGTTTCGGGTACGCAGTCAAAATGCTGTGTTGTCTGTAGAAAATCATCTGACTGGGGAGAGCAATCACTATTCTTGCAAAGAGGAAGTGGAACTCCCTACTTTTGCAGAACTGGCAAATAAAATTGCCGATTTGCTGAAGGCAGAACACCAATCTATCGAGGAGCGGATAGCTTGGTTTTCTAGTGTTACTCAACTTTTTCAAGAGCGCCGCGCTATCGAATTAAATTCTATAAATTCCACCAATTTAGGAGTATTGTCGTCACTCAAAAACGAAATTACTGCGACAGAAGAACCCGCCAATTCTCTTCCCGTCGATCAAAATATTGAAGGTCAGAATTTTCCAGAAATTTTACCTTCTAATTCAATTGCTATTGATTCGCTTGACACCTTAGAAAAGATACTTTTAGAGATGATTGAAGCGGCGATATTTGAGTCTAAAGAGGATGCTATTTCTGTAACCAAGCTTAAAAAAATATTTTTCAAGAAATATCAATGTCATGCCGATGTAATTGTAAAACATTTTTGGGCTAATTCCAGTTTGATAAAATTTTTGCAATCGCGACATTGGGTTTTTCAACTGACATTAAATGGCAGCGAGCATCAAGTGGCGATCGCTCAAAAAGAGGCACCGTCACAAACTGACTCTCCGGCAGCGCTGGAAGCATCTGAGGAAAAATTATGAGAGCTTTAACCGCTCAATCTCCAGGCGCTTACATTTCGATTAACCAGGTAGCAAGTGAATTTCATAACAATACGGTCAACCAATTACCAAAAAGCTGAAATCTCTCAAATTAGAGAGTAATTTTCTCGACTTTTTAAAGTCATCTCAAACATTTAAAGTGCAAAAAAAAGGTAAGGGGTATCAAGTGGCGATCGCCCCAGCCTCATTTTTTTAATCTAATTAATACTTAGGCACGGGTATCGGAAACCGGGTTTGTGTATGAAAAAACTTGATTGTGACCCGCAGATTTAATAAAAAACCCGGTTTCTTTGGTCAGGAGTGCGTAAGGGGAGCATCTCCATCGCAAAAAGGATTGTTTTTTTACAGTGCGAGCGTCCTCGCTCGCGTGCTTTACACAGCACGCGAGCGGGGACGCTCGCACTACAAATGCAAAACTGAAATCTACCCTGCGTAACTCCTGCTAATGTTAACCATAGATTAAAGAAATGTTATCGTTTTGGCGGTCATTTCTTAATCGTTAAAAACTTAATCTGATGTTAACCATAATTTAAAACAAGCTTATTATTTTCTCTGTTTTTAGTTAGGATTTCAGTCTATTCTATGGAAGAGATTTGCAAAGCCTGCTATTAATACTAAGGACAAGGAGTTATGGTTTTCTTCACTAAAAGCTGGCGACGCGGCTTGATAGTTACGCTAGCAGTAGCAGCATTTTCGCTCTCGTTGATTACTTCCGCTGTAGCTGCGGTAACACTAAACGGTTCGGGAGCAACTTTCCCCAAACCTTTGTACGATCGCTACTTCTCTCAGATGAGAAGTGCAAATCAAATTACCGTAAACTACGAAGGAACAGGCTCCGGTGCCGGTATCCGAGCATTAATTGCAGGCACGGTTGACTTCGCAGGCAGCGACGCGCTGATGAGTTCCCAGCAGATATCTCAGGTAAAGCGCGGTGTAATGGCAGTTCCGACAGCAGGCGGCGCGGTTGCAGTTGTCTACAACTTGCCCGGAGTCAACAATGTTAGGCTAAATAGCGATGCCATGAAGGGCATTTTTGAAGGCAAAATTACCCGCTGGAATGACCCTAAAATAGCAGGAATTTCTGGACAAGCTAAAAATTTGCCAAATACTGCAATTCGAGTAGTTGTGCGGGCAGATAGCAGCGGTACAAGCTTTATTTTTAGCAATCACTTGCAGGCAATTGGCAGCAGCATCAAAGGTGCCGCTCAACCGAGTTGGCCCGGTGGCCCTCTAAGTGGTCAAGGAAATCCTGGCGTAGCAGGTTTGGTGAAACAAACAGCGGGTGCAGTTGGCTACGTTCAAGATACTTACGCTAGGCAAAACAAGCTCCAAACAGCATTTATTCAAAATAGAGCTGGTCGGTTTGTAGATCCTAGTTTAGCAGAAGCTGAAAAAGCTTTCTCAGGGGAAGCCTTCCCGGCTGACTTCCGTTTAGTAGAAGGAAATCCCAATGATGGATATCCGATTGTGGGCTTGACTTGGCTGTTAATCTACAAACAGTATCCTGCGGCGAAAGCAGATGCTATTAAAAAGATGGTTAATTGGGTGATGACTACAGGTCAAGGTATCAACAAACAGCTAGAGTATACCTCGATTCCGCAAGGGACAGCTCAAAAGGTGATTCAAACAGTGAATCAGAGTGTGGTTGCTAGAGGTTAATTCAAATTTGTTCAGGGAGTTATGAGTTTTGACTTAAATGTATGATTCAAAATTCATAAATTTCAGGGGCTTTGGTGTGCAGTACACACCTTATTCATGAAACTTACGCACGGGGGTCAGAAACCGGGTTTTTTTACGAAAAGACGCGCTGTAGTCAGCAGATTACGTAAAAAACCCGGTTTCTTTGTCGAAGTGCGTAAATCCTGAGTTTCTCTATTCAAGATTTCGCTGTTTACGCCATAACTCGGTATGACCAATTCTTCAAAGAAACCGAAAAAATTGACTCGGAAGCCTGCAGCAATCAACACCCACGTAGATTTGACTGATACGAAGGGTGAAGGTTTGTGGCTAGAGTCGGGATTTACTGTATTTGTATGGGCTTTTGCTTTAGCGACGGCGGGCATCCTGTTCTGGATGAGCGGGATAATTTTTAAGGATGCTTGGCCTGCTATTAGCAAGTTTGGACTGGAGTTTTTGTGGAATCCCAAATGGGATATCGGAGAGTTACAGTTTGGGGCTTTGCCGTTTATTTACGGTACAGTAGTTAGTTCTGCGATCGCCATTATCATCGCAATTCCTTTAGGACTTTCAGTAGCTATCGTTACCAGCGAGAACTTTTTGCCTGCTTGGGTGCGATCGCCCTTGGGATTCATGGTTGAATTAATCTCAGCCATTCCCAGCGTCATCTTTGGACTTTGGGGAATCTTTGTGTTAATTCCCTTTCTGCTACCTTTACAGCAGTCGCTATTCAACAATTTTAGTTGGTTTCCCCTATTCAGCAGCGAACCTTTTGGGCCGGGAATGCTGCCCGCTGGAATACTTTTATCGATTATGATTCTGCCCACAGTAGCCGCCATCAGCCGCGATGTCTTGCTGTCAGTTCCAGTAGATTTGCGGAGTGCTTCAATGTCCCTCGGAGCTACCCGCTGGGAAACCATATTTAAGCTGTTATTGCCAGCAGCAAGTTCCGGAATTATCGGAGCGACCATCTTAGCATTGGGACGCGCTTTGGGCGAAACAATGGCAGTCACAATGGTAATTGGCAACTCCATTCAAATCAACAAATCTATATTAGCTCCCGGCTACTCAATTCCCGCTGTTTTGGCAAGTCAATTTCGGGAAGCTCAAGAAGAGCTGCACATCGGCGCTTTAATGTATTTAGCCCTAATTCTATTTGTCATCACCCTGTCGGTGAACGCAATAGCAGTATTGCTGGTTCAGCTAATCGGTGTTAAGGGAGCTAAGAATTAAAGATGAGTCAAGCACAAAAATCAAACAGTATTCTGGATGCAGAAATCTACAGCCCCCTGTCGCTGAGCCGAAATTTGTTCAGCCGGGGAATGACAGTTATCGCCTTCGCTCTTACAGCTCTAGCCCTGCTGCCTTTGTTCGCTATTTTGTACAAAATTTTAGGGGAAGGACTGACACATTTGAGCTGGGAAGTGCTAGTATCTCTGCCCGCACCCGTGGGAGTTGAAGACCAGCCCAACGGCTTTGCTAACGCGATTCTCGGCACCGCTTTAATGGTAGGAATTGCCACATTAATCAGCGTCCCAATCGGCGTAATGACGGGAATATTTCTGTCAGAATTTGGCAGAGAAAACAAGGCAATGGCGAATACCATCCGTTTTATCACCGTCATTCTCAGCAGCGTTCCCTCAATTGTTGTCGGTGTGTTTGCTTACGCTTTAATTGTTGTAACAACCAAGGCATTTTCAGGATTAGCTGGCGGCATTGCTCTCGGTATTATCATGCTGCCCGTTGTGGCGCTGACAACAGAACAAGCATTAAAATTAGTGCCTGCTTCTTACCGCCTCGCTTCTGCAGGTTTAGGAGGCGGGCGCTTTCAAACTATTTTTCGGATTATTATTCCCTCAGCACTTCCGACTATTACCACAGGCATTTTACTCGCAGCATCCCGCGCCGCCGGCGAAACAGCACCCCTAATTGTAACTGCCTTGTCGAGCCAATTTTGGCCTCCTTTAGTTGAGAAATTGGGCGAGATAGTTCAGTCTCCCATCGGCGCAGAAACCCTCTCGAAAATCCAAGAAATTCCCGAGACACTGCTGACTCCAACTCCTTCTATGTCAGTATTAATATACAGTTACGCCAGCTCTCCTTACAAGGAACAAAACGAATTGGCGTGGACTGCTGCTTCTGTCCTTTTGGGAATGGTTTTAATTACTAGCTTAGCCTCCCGCGCCGTCACTCGCAAACGCTTGCAAGATAGGTAAATGGCTGGTGAAGGAAGAAGGAAGAAGGAAGAGGGAAGAAGGAAGAGAGAAGAGGGAATCCCAAGGGCTTCGCTCAGGGTAAAAGAAGGGTAAAAACAGCTATTTGTCTATCCATGATTTCGGAAATGAGTGCATAGCTATCAAGACGAACTAAATAATGCCATCAGGTAATATTTTACATCTACTAAAAATCTACATTCAACACTAGAAAAACTGCAAATGATGAAACCCAAAAGCAACTTAAAAGCTGACAAATATAGCGACCAATTTTTAGAAGACGCGACTCCTGAAATCGACCCAAATGCCATGCCAGCCTTGCGGGTTCAGGACTTGAGTTTCTCCTACGGAACTCACAAAGTGCTCGAAAATTTGTCAATGAATATCCCTCACCCGCAAGTGACGGCGATTATCGGCCCTTCAGGTTGTGGCAAATCAACATTTCTTAAAGCTCTCAACCGCATAGGCGAATTGGAAGGAAAAGTTCAAATAAAAGGCCGGGTGGAGTTTTTTGGACAGGATATTTACAGTCCTAAAGTCAATATTAATAGTTTGCGCCGCCAAATGGGCATGGTGTTTCAAAGACCGAATCCTTTTCCGCTGAGCATTTACGATAATATTGCTTACGGAGTGCGTATTTTTGGTCGCAAAAGCAAAGCAGAGTTAGACGAAATTGTGGAATCTGCCCTGAAAAGTGCGGCGCTTTGGGATGAAGTGAAAGACAATTTGAAGAAGTCGGCGCAGGGGATTTCGGGCGGACAGCAGCAGCGGCTTTGTATTGCTCGCGCTTTGGCGGTGAAGCCAAAAATTTTGCTGATGGATGAGCCTTGTTCTGCTTTAGATCCGATTTCTACTATGAAGATTGAGGAGTTGTTTCAGACTCTGCGACAGCAGTTGACTGTGGTGATTGTAACGCACAATATGCAGCAGGCGGCTCGGGTTTCTGATTATACGGCTTTCTTTAATACTGATGAAAGTCGCATCGGCCACATGGTGGAATTTGGGCCAACAAGTCGGATTTTTACTTCTGCAAGTAATTCGAGTACAAGGGATTATATTCAAGGCCGTTTCGGTTAATAAGTAGAAGGAAGAAGGAAGAAGGAAGAAGGAAGAAGGAAGAAGGAAGAATGTTTATACAGCAAGCTTTTTAGCCATCTGTATCTTACTTTTAACTAAGTGGATTTACTTGCTTACACCTTGAACCTTTTTCAGAACAGGTAAGATGCCTGTTCCACAACAGGCAAATATTTTTGTGGAGCACGCATCTTGCCTGCTATAGTTATGGAAACCGCCAAGGTTCAACGGGACGTTATATCGTTTCCGGTTGCATCGGAATGATTTAACCGCAGAGAACACAGAGAACACAGAGGGAGACTAGAGAGATATGAATAATTCCGATGAAGAGCGGAATTAATATTATTAATTGCTGAAACTATTGCGGGAAATTGCAATTTTCTTCTTCCTTCTTCCTTCTTCCTTCAACATCTGGCTATATGTCTTCACCATTGCTAAAGCGAGAATTGGGTGTTTTTGGCGCTACTCTCATGGGACTCGGCTCAATCGTGGGCACGGGAGTATTTGTGAGTATCGGAATTGCGGCGGAAATTGCGGGGCCGGGAGTGATTTTGGCTGTAGGTATCGCTGCTTTGGTTGCTGTTTGTAACGGCTTGAATAGCGCTCAATTAGCGGCGAGTCACCCTGTTAGCGGCGGTACTTATGAATATGGTTACAAATATCTCAATCCTTGGCTGGGTTTTACTGCCGGCTGGATGTTTTTGTTGGCTAAAACGGCTTCTGCTGCTACTGCTGCTTTGGGTTTTGCGGGGTATTTTTTAAATGCAGTTGGTGTTACCGATCGCACTTACCTGATCCTAACAGCATTAATCGCCCTCGCCGCCCTAACTTTAATTGTCTTAACCGGAATCAGGCGATCGAATATTGCCAATACTGTCACAGTCTCAGTTACACTCTTATCTCTGGCTGTCTTTATCGCTGCAGGTTTACCAGAAATCAGATGGGAAATAGCCACTGTACAAAATGATAGTTCGATCGGCTCCATCCTCCAGGCCACCGCCCTGATGTTTGTCGCTTATAGCGGTTACGCCCGCATCACCACAATGAGCGAGGAAGTGCGGGAACCGAGGGAAACCATTCCCAAAGCCATAATTTTCACTTTGGTGCTGACAATGCTGCTTTACGTGGGGGTAGCAATAGTTGTCGCAGGCGTGGGGGGATCTGATAAATTGTCCCTGCAAACAGACAGCACGGCTGCACCTTTGGAAGTCCTCGCCCGCAGTTTCCCCACTCCGGGAGTTTCTCAACTGCTAGCCGTCGGGGCAATTACTGCCATGCTGGGAGTATTGCTGAACTTAATTTTAGGCTTGTCGCGCGTCTGGCTGGCGATGGGGCGGCGGCTGGATGTGCCCAGAGTCTTGGCGCGGCTGAATCCCTCGGGCACAACGCCCTATGTGGCTGTGGTATTTGTCGAAATTACGATCGCACTTTTAATTTTAGTCGGCGATGTCAAAACCACTTGGTCATTCAGTGCCTTTAGCGTTTTGATCTACTACGCTATCACCAACCTCGCAGCGCTGCAACTTTCCCCCGCCCAAAGGCTTTACCCGCAGTGGCTGGCTTGGGTTGGATTGGCTGCGTGTCTGTTTCTGGCTTTTTGGGTGGAGAGGCAAATTTGGCTGACTGGGTTGGCGTTAATTGCAGCAGGTTGGATTTGGCGGGCGATCGTCCGGCCGCCGACAAGAAACTAACATTATGATAGATTGAGACACCATCCCGCATTGTAGAGGGCCATGCCCGATCGAACTTCCTTCCTAGCCACTCAAGAATCAGTCGCATTCAGCGCCATCAGTCGCTATATCGCTCAAACACTAATTACCATTCAGGAACAACATCCCGAATGGATAGCTGAAAAATACAGGAAAACCCCCTGGGCCAAACCTGATTTTCAGTCAGTTTTGATTGAAAAATTGACCAAAAGTTTCCAAGTAGCCAGCGATACCAAATCCCTGCTGCAGACTGCGAAAAAATATCTCCAAATTCTGCTGATTCCAGAATTCATTAATTCATCTCAATTCAGCAAAATATTTGCCCAAATTCAGCAGCTAGCCACAGCCCCATCACAAAACTCAGTTTCCCCAAAACCTCCAAATCCCACCGCAAACCAAACACATTCGCTTCCTGTCGGCATAGCCATCTTGCTGCTAGATGTCGAAAACTTGCAACTCACCATCGAAACCGAAAAATTCCTAGAAGGAATTTGCCACTATCCCATCCAAATCAAAGTAGCCTTTGCCAACTGGCGCAGCATGGGCAAAAAAGATACCGAATTTCACCAGCGCGGCTATCAACTGATTCACGTCCCCCCCGGTAAAGACAGCGCCGACTTAAAAATGGCAACAGTAGGCGCATCAATTTTCGTACATTATCCCACAGCAAAAGAGATTTTTGTCTGTTCGTCCGATCGCGCCCTCACCCACCTCAGCAATACACTACAAGCCCACGGATTAACCGTATTTCAAGTCCGCAAGCAAATAGATCAAATCATAGTTTTAAACAGTAAAACCGGACAAGTGGAAACCCATTCCCTCGTGACTTTACCCGAAATAACACCCGTAGAACAATTAGTTATTCAGCTAAAAGAATTAATCAAAAAAGAGCAAAAGCTCACCTCAACCCAGTGGATTAAGATTTCCACAATTTCAGCTTTATTTACAGAAAATTACGGTTTAGTCCTAAATCAAATAGTTGCCCAGCATCTCTTAGGAACTAAAACCAGAGATATATTTCTCAAATATCCCACCGATTTTGTTCTTCACAAACCCTCAGAAAAATCTCAAACTTATGTCACTCTCTTTGAAGTTAAATCACCCCCCCCACCGCCCATACTTAACAAAGAAAATGTGAATCACACCCAAACAGCACCGACCAGCTTAACCAATATTAATTCTCTCGAAGACTTGGAAAAAGCTATAGTCAAAATAGTTAGCGACTTAACCGACAACTCTCCTCAAAATTCTGTATTTCTCTCCAATGTAGGCAGCGAATTTCACAGACAATACGGCAAACAAATTACCCAAACAATTAAAGAATTTAATTTTGGCAGAAAACTCCCTAACTTTTTGCAATCATGCACTTCTCTCAAGCTAAAAAAAAGCGAAAAAGGCTGGCAAGTTTCCCTAAATTAATTATTGGTTATTGGTTATTGGTTATTGGTTATTGGTTATTGGTTATTTGTTATTGGTTATTGGTTATTTGTTATTGGTTATTTGTTATTGGTTATTTGTTATTGGTTATTGGTTATTGGTTATTGGTTATTTGTTATTGGTTATTTGTTATTGGTTATTGGTTCCCCAATTTCCAATTTCCAATCCCTCCGCTTCGCTCCGCCCAATTCCCCATCCCTCCGCTTCGCTCCGCCCAATTCCCAATTCCCAATTCCCAATTCCCAATTCCCAATTCCCAATTCCCAATTCCCAATTCCCAATTCCCAATTCCCAATTCCCAATACCCAATAACTTGAGTTATCATACAATCTGGACGTAAAGAAATGTAAAGGGATATGCAGGACAAAGTTGTGGTTGTGGTGGGTGCGACTGGCGGCATCGGTTCAGCAGTAGCCCGCAAACTCGCCGATGCGGGTGCGACGCTAGTGCTCGCCGCCAGAGACAGCAGTAAATTAGATGCTTTAGCAAGCGAACTTTCAACAACAGAGGTACTGTGCGTACCTACAGACATCACCGACTTGTCGCAAGTCGAGACGCTGATGCAAAAAACTGTCGAACATTTCGGACAAATTGATGCCCTCATAAACGCCGCCGGTGCCGGAATTCTCAAGCAGTGGAACAAGTTAGAACCCGCTGATTTAGATGCGATGCTTGACTTGAACTTGAAAGGCAGTTTTTACACATCTCAAGCCGCCGCGAATGTGATGAAAGAGCGCAAATCCGGTCACATCTGCAATGTCATCGGGATTTTGGGCAAGCATTCGATGGCGATGGGAACTGCTTATTGTGCTTCAAAGTTTGGAGTAGTTGGTTTTAGCAAGTGCATGGCAGATGAGCTGCGCCGCTACGGCATTAAATTTACACTATTCTATTTTGGTGGGGTGGATTCTCCGTTTTGGGATAATGTGAGTTTGAAGGTAGACCGCTCAAAAATGCTGAGTACCGAAACCGCTGCAAATGCGATTATGTTTGCTCTTTCATCTGACCCGCAAGCTGTGCCGCTGGAGATTAATATTCAGCCGGAAAGTCATTTATTTTTCTAGTAGTTTGTAGGGTGCGCCGAGGCGCACCGATTCAGTTTGTATGATATTCTTATCGCACCGATTGACCCCAAAACAAGTACAATCCCAGCCTTAATTCATAGATTCTCCCAACATTTTAGACACAAGTTCAATGTTCCAGATTCATCTGTGGAGTAAAGCTAAAATCTAAACTCTAAAATCTACTGGGCTAAGGCAGTGCCACCAAACTCAAGTTATCCCAGACACCTATTTTTTTTTAAGTGCCGATGTCTTTATACCTTGAGAGAGAGTTATAATATTCAATCTTGAGGTTATTATTAGTAGCGCGCACGAGAAAAATATGAAAAATATGAAAAATATCCATTACTCTGTCCCTATCTTGCAGTTTTCCACTGAAAATCAGCCGATTTTCCCTTCCTCAGTTTCCATTTTCAATTATTGATTATGGAATTCGATCGCATTCTGTTTTACGTTGAAAATGCTAAAGTATCCCGCGACTGGTTTGTCAGCCACTTAGGCTTTAAATCAATCGCAGGTTCTTCCAACAGCCACACTAGCACTGAATCTGTCAGCAGCGGTAATGTATGTTTTGTTTTATCTTCACCCCTGACACCCGCTAGTCCCGCCGCTAGTTGGTTGAAGTTTCATCCTCCCGGAATTGCCGATGTGGGTTTTCGGGTAAAAAATATCGAATTAGCAGTAGCTAGAGCGGCTGCAGCAGGCGCTCAAATTCTGGAACCGATTCAAAAGAACCTAACAGCAGCAGGCTGTTTTAAACTGGCAAAAATCGCTGGTTGGGGAGATTTAAGCCACACGCTGGTTGAGCCAATAGAAGAAAATTTAGCGCTACCCGCTTCTGGTAAGCTGTCGCTGTTTACCTTAATCGACCACGTAGTTTTAAATGTTGAATCGGGCGATTTGTCAAGTGCTGTTAGTTGGTATCAAAAAATATTAGGTTTTACGCCGCAGCAAAATTTTGACATTAAGACTGAAAATTCGGCCTTGCGAAGCCAAGTGATGATGCACGCTGAAGGTGGGGCGCAATTCCCGATTAACGAACCGGCATCGACTAATTCTCAAATTCAAGAGTTTTTGAGTGCAAATCGGGGGTCAGGAATTCAGCACATGGCTTTACAAACTGCTAATATTGTAGGGGTTGTTACCGATTTGCGATCGCGCGGTTTGCCTTTTCTGCCAGTTCCTTTAACATATTACTCCGAATTGCAACAGCGGCAAAACTATCTGCCCGCAGATTGGCGAGCAATTGCAGAGTCTCAAGTTTTGGCAGATTGGCAAGAAGATGCTCCCGCAGCAATGCTGTTGCAAATCTTTACCCAGCCAATTTTTGACGAACCGACTTTCTTTTTCGAGATTATTGAGCGCCGAGTTTCTTTAGTTAACGGCAAACAGGTGCAAGCTGGAGGTTTTGGGGCTGGCAATTTTCGAGCTTTGTTTGAGGCAATCGAACGGGAACAAATGAAGAGGGGAAGTTTAATCGATGATTGATAAAAATGCCAATTTACGGCTCATGCAGGCCTGTTTGTCAGCACTGCGATATCAGTCCACCCGTAGGCAATTTCCTTGACAGCAACTCCTGCTTTATTTGTTTGGTGTTCGTCCACTTTTTCACCTCCCAAAAATTCATAAAATTTGCAGGCTGAATTGTCTCCCAGTACCCAAACCAGCATCGAATTCAAATTTAATTCTGCCAATTTTGTAGCAACTTTTTTCACAAGTTGCTGTCCGATTCCCTGACGCTGATATTCCTCCAAAATATAAATAGCAAATAATTCTCCTTGATAAACATATTTGCCAGTACGCTCGCAGCCGCCCGCAGCAAAACCCACAATTTGCCCGGATTCATTCTCAGCAACGCAGACAAAATCCCCAGTATTTTTGACGTTTGACAGGATTTCTTGCCAGTTGTTTTCTCGTTTTTGATATGACAGTTGCGCGAGGTAATCCGCTGGTAAAAATTTTCGGTAAGCTGTCCGCCAAGTGTCTAGATTGACTCGGGCAATTGCAGGTGCGTCAGCAATTTTAGCTTCTCTCACGATCATCAGAAAATACTCCTTTCGGGCCCTGAAATTCTTGATTGTATTCTAAGCAAACTATGCGATCGCGCCCTTCTAGTTTAGCTCGATACAGCGCGCGATCGGCTTCTCCAATTAACCCCTCAATGGATAAACCGACAGCAGGCACAACATTAGTGACTCCGATACTGAGAGTCACAAACTTACTTACCTTGGAATCAGCATGAAGAATTTCCGCAGCATTCAAATCGCTGCGAATTAATTCAGCTACCCGCATAGCTCCCTTAACCTCAGTCCGCGACAAAATTACCGCAAATTCTTCGCCACCGTAGCGGGCAGATAAATCGCCTCCCCGCCTAGCATTTTTCTCTAAAATTTTAGCTACTTTTTTTAAACATTCGTCGCCTCTTTGATGCCCGTAGCGATCGTTGTAAAGTTTGAAAAAATCGATATCCAGCAAAAGCAAAGACAGTGGCGCTGTCTCTCTAGCCATCCGCTGCCACTCCGATTTTAATGCTTTGTCAAAACTGCGACGGTTAGCAATCTGAGTCAAACCGTCAATAGATGCGAGTTCTTGCAATGTTTGGTTAGCAGCTTCTAACTCTAATTTCGCCTGTTCTAAAGCTAAGTTTTGCTGGGCTAATTCTTCGCTTTGCCGTTTTTCTTGCTCGTACAAAAATCGGATTGAAGCTTCGGCTTCTTGCAGTTCTTTCTCTGCATATTTGCGCTTGACAAACTGCCCTAATTGAGAACCGACAGCAGCCATCATCTCAAGCAAATCTTCATCGAGAGGCTGTTTTTCCTGGCAGAAAAAAGTCATTACCCCTACCACTTGACGGCTGGCGCGAATCGGGAACCCAAAAGCCGATCGCAATCCTGCTTTGGCTGCTAAGTGCGATCGCACACAATTGCGATCTTTGAGAATATCCGTAATCCATTGCGGAAAACCAGTGTTCCAAACTATTCCCGGTAAACCCGCACCAGGCTCTAGATTAATCTGCTGGCAATTTTCCACAAACTCCCCAACTTCAGTCCCCCTGCGCCAAACTCCCACTCGCACCAAAAAAGGAATATTTTCAATAACATTATCTGGTGCAGCCAACAAAAAAGGTATTTTGTCGCGGCTATTTTCCGCATCAAATTTACTCTCTTTTTCATCCACAGGCGTCCAAAGCTCGCCAATATCCCATCCCAAACTTTCACAAATAGCTTGGAAAATTTTCGGAGTGGCGCTCTCTAAAGAACCCGCTTCTGACATAATACGAGCTACTGCATACTGTGCTGCTTGACGTTTTTTTATGCGCTGTTCCTCAGTGATATCCCTACCCACGCCGAATATGAGTTATAGCAAATGTTTTGAACAAGCATTTAAGCTCATCCTGAACTAAGCGGTTAATAGCTATAATGATTAATTAAATAAGCGATTTGCATTATTTATATTGCAGTTTTCAATTGTAGACTTCCCGATATTACTAACAACTCTTAGAGTTGAGGATTGGTACAATTCAATTCAACTATTGCCTTTAATTAGCGCCATTGTTCTACACTTTACCTCCCCTGGGTATTGGTGTCAAGTTTGGCAAATAACCTGTTACCTGGAAGTGATATAATATTGAACAATTTGTATAAAAACTGGAAAATATTCTGCTAAATGCTGAGACTTATTACTGACTTTGACGGCCCGATTATGGACGTGTCCGATCGCTATTACCGAGTTTACCAGCAGTGTCTGGCCGAGACTCAGCGTGAGGGTCAAGCAGTGCGCGAACTCACCTTAGCCGAGTTTTGGGACATGAAACGGGCGCGGGTTCCTGAAACCGAAATCGCCCTCCTCTCAGGATTAGACGCAGATCAAGCTGTCGATTTTGCCCTGAAACGCCGTCAAACTGTCCACACTCTCCCTTTTCTGATGTACGATCGACCCGCTCGGGGTGCAGTAGAAACTTTAGAGAAGTTGCAGCGCGCTGGAGTAGACTTAACGGTGATGACCATGCGCCGCGTCAGGGAACTAGACGAAGCCTTCACCCGCTGCAATTTGGCGCAGTTTTTCCCAGAAAACCGCCGCTATTGTCTCCCCAACGATTACATCAAAACTGGGGATGTGAAGGATAAGCCCCTGCTGATGGCTAGAGCTCTGGCCCAACTGCCACCGGCTTCTGATTTTTGGATGGTGGGGGATACCGAGGCCGATATTGTAGCAGCAAAAACCCACGGTGTCAAGGTAATTGGTGTTTTGTGCGGAATTCGCGATCGCACCCAATTAGAAATGCACCAACCGGATTTTATTGCTAATAATTTGAGCGAAGCAGTTGAGATGATTTTAGGTAGTCATTAGTTATTGGTTATTAGTTATTGGTTATTGGTTATTGGTTACTGGCTCTTAATTGTTGTTAGTTGTTATTAAGAATCAACAAATAACACTGAAGAACTAGGAACCAACAAATCACAAATAACTAATCACAAATAACCACTAACTACTGACTATCGCAAAAAACTGCTGACGAGCCACAGAGTTAAAAACGTAAACAAAGCAATCAGTTTCTCTGTTGAGACAAATGCTGTACTGAGCAAAGGGCCGAAAACACCTCCCAGCACCAGGCCTAAAACCAAGCCGGCCACAGTCAGCAGCACGGCCCGACCAAATTTTTGTTCCTTGCGATTAAGAAAATAAAGACAAGAGCCGACTCCAAGAGCCAGAGTCAACTGTAGCAAAGAATCATTAGCCGGATAAATACTCAGTCCGCCCAAGGCCACATAAACCCCAGCCGGCCACAAAATGTCCGATCGACTAGGAGTATCGATTAGTCGCTGCAACCAAGCAGGACTCCCCGACGGAGTAGACGGAGTAAAGCTTGCGGGTGGGGGAGTCAGCCGATCGGGAAAGCGGATGCCTTCGGGCACTTTAATTTTACCTTCCTGTCGCTGTCGCAAGCGATCCATGAGAATCGCGTCATAAGCAGCTTCGATCGATTCCAAACGTTTCTTGTCGCCGCTGTGCTGCTGGGCTTGACGGGTGCGGGCCTCTTGCACTTCATCAAAGGAAGCATCTTCATCGACTTCAAGCAGTTGATAGGGAGTTGGCTCACTCATAAAACTTGTTGGTATGCGGAAAACTCAGCGTCTTTAGACCTGAGAGGGATGCGAGCGGGCGGTGTTAACCGCCGTGGTTTGAAAGTGTAGGATGATATCCTAAACCATTGGCGTCAATTTAAGTTTAAAAACCTTTGTTTCTCTCGTTTATAGCTGAGTCTCGATCCCCTCCTAATCTCCATTAAGAATGGGAGTAGGGTTGATGCAAGAGCGCTTTTTGTCCTCCCAAATAGTCGGGTGGCCAGGGGAGGTTCTAGGTTTTAATCGTCAGATAGTATACCTGTACTGCATTTGACTTGGTTGTTGACACCAATGATGGTTAACCTTGCGGTCGCTAAGCATTTTTTATCCACCAGTGCTCGGTCATTAAATTTAATAACCCGCTGAAGGCTCTCGTTAAAAATAGTGCAATTTTAACAAGAGAGGAAAGCCGCGCCGCTTTCCCAAAAGTTTTACTGGTAGTTTTTAGTGCTTTGAGACAGAAACCAGCAAACCTTAGGAAGGTAGAAGGCATTGGGCAACAGGAAATAAAAAATTATGAACCTAAAGATTTTTGTTTTTACCTTAGCTTAGCCGTCTACAATAATTTTACCTGTTGCCGAAGGCTTTCAACGGGGATTTGTCCCGCAGGCGCTGACAATTCCCGACCACTGGATTTTTTTTAGTCGATCGCGGCGGTAGGAAAAAAAGCGAGCCGAGTCAGAATAGGTACAGAAAGGAGCGATCGCCACTTGAGAAAGATCGATTCCCAATTTCTGCAATTGCAGAGCATTGCAGAGGCGAACATCCAAGCGTACTTTTCCAGGTTCTGGATCTGCTAGTACAGGAGATTCTGGCAGTTGGTGCAAAAACTCGCAGATGCCGGCGGCACGGGCACTAACAGCACTCTGGGGAGTAATCGCGGCTAAGAGAGACGCGGCAACTTCCACAGATACCTGGTAAACCTCTCCAGAGATCGCCGGCCCCATAGCAATCTTGAGATTGTCTAGTTGACTGCCGACGGCCACAAGTCGATCGATTGCCTCTGGTAATATCTTAGCAGCAGTGCCGCGCCAACCAGCGTGAACTGCCGCAACCAGTCCAGTGCGATCGTCAGCAATCAGCACCGGCACGCAGTCGGCCGAGCAAACCCACAGCGCCTCACCCTCTAGTTCGGCCACCAACCCATCAGCCTCAACATAGCTTTGAGCGGCGGTTTCCGAAACCGGAGGCACAACCGGGGACAACTGACCGGTTTTGAGTACCGCATTGCCGTGTACCTGCTGAAGGCGGTAAACCTTGGCTCCTGGTTCGAGAATTTCCGTCAGCTCGATCGGGCCTTGGGGCGAGAAATCGCGAGTAAAAAAGCCGTGAGACCATCGAGAGAGCAAGCTACAAGTCAGATAAGGCAAACCTTGGGAGTTCTGCCACTCCCAACCGATCCCCGAAGGGGATCCGGTCGTCGGTGAGGAGTCAGGAAAATTTGTCAAGCGATCGCCAGCTACAGTCATTAAAGCCATCCATCCCCAAACGAATCAATTTGCATTCTATTCTAAGCAATCAACAATTTTGGCGGCTGAGGTTTAAATGCGCGATCGGCTTTCATCAAAAAAATCGGGATGAAAGAAGCCACCCAGCGGCGGTGGACGCTGGCGAAATTTGGCATAACCCGAAAAATAGAGGCAAATAATTAACACAACAGATACTTGCTTGAAGACTCCTGTCGCCAGCAGCCCAAAACTTTAAACTTTAGTTCGGGCGACTTAGATTCACTCGTCTGCAAGTAAATCTCAAATCTAAAACTTGTTCGCTCGCGAAGTCGAAGAATCTAAAATCAAAAATCGACCGAGGCGGTGGACGCTGGCGAAATTTGGCGCGACCCGAAAAATAGAGCGAACTAACTAACACAGACGAACGTCAAAGCGCTATTATCAATGTGGCCTTCACAGACTCCGCCAGCCAGTGCGATCGTCGGCCAAAAAACCAGGGCATCGATCGCGAATCGACGCCACAGCATTCGAGCTGGTTCGACGCGCCAAAAAATTGCCTCAAGCCGGGTAAAATCAGTTAAGTCTGTATTAAAGATTGGGATTGCCATACAGTCGATCCAGGCCCCGCCAAAAAAAACAGATACTTGCTTGAAGACTCCTGTCGCCAGCAGCCCAAAACTTTAGACTTTAGTTCGGGCTCCTTTGATTCACAAAGTTGCAAGTAAATCTAAAATCTAAAATCTAAAATCGACTGACTTAGATATCCTTGCGTCCCCTGTTGAGTTGGGAAAAAAAATCGTGAAACCAGTTCCAGACAAGCAAATAGCAGCCCATTTGAACACCAAACATCACAAAAATAACCCGAAAGGCGCTCGGACTCGATCGCGCCTTTTGTCCGATCGCTCGCTGCTGGTAGGACTGGGTTGCCTCGCCAGTCTGGGACTGCTCAGCAAAGGCCTAGTGTGGGCCCAGACCGAAACACCGCCAGCAGAACAAGCAGTCCCCGGTGCAGCAGAACTCCAGCCACTGTATGAAGCGCCTCTGGCCCCCCCGGAACCAGCAGTTAGCCAAGTAGAGCCAGAACCGTACTCCCCACCGCAGGCAGAAGCTCCGGCTCCCGAGCCTGTCTATGCCGAACCGCCTCGGGAGTCAGATTACGTCACCGAAGCACCTCCGGCCTATTATCTGCCAGAGCCGGCGCTGATTCCCCTGCCAGAAGCCACAGCCCAAGAGCCTCCTTTTGAAGCGCCAGTTAACCCAGTCCATACTGCTGAAGCCGACCATACAGACTACAGCGCTGGCGCTGAGGGCGGCTACGAACCGCCGACGAGAATCGAGTTTGCAGAACGATCGAGCGGTTGCGAAGGTTCCGGTGGCGGTTCGTGCGGGCCTGCTGCTGTGGACGAGCCTGTCACTGCAGAAGCAGCCCCTCCCAGCTACAGCCCCCAAACCCCGATCGCACAAGAACCCAACGACAGTCCCCACAGCCCGATCGCCGGTAACTCCTATATTGCACCCCCGCCTCGAAATCTGCCACAAAACCTGGCGGAGAACGTTCCGAGCAATGTTCCGAGCAATGTTCGGGGAAATGCGGGCGATAACGATCGGGGTTATTCTGCCAATAAAGTCGATCGAGCCATTCAACAAGTAAGCAACAAGCTTTGGGGACAAGGAAGCAGCGGAGAATCTGCTTATGGGCCCAAGGGCTACTCGGCTAACTCTGGATATTCGGCTAACTCTGGATACTCGGCTAACTCTGGATACTCGGCTAACTCTGGATATTCGGCTAACTCTGGATATTCGGCTAACTCTGGATATTCGGCTAACTCTGGATATTCGGTCAACCCTGCATCCTACGGCGGCCCTCCCGAACCCAGCATGGGACTAGGGCCGGTGCAAGTCGGTGCCGTTAGTGTCAGCAGCGGCAGCAATACAGGTTTTGCTTACTACAATCTCACGCCGCGTCCTTTAGGAATGCCCGGAAACGGCAACACCAGCCTGTTGTTTCCCCTATCTATTGCTGCCGACATTACATCGCCCTTCGGGTGGCGGACTCATCCGGTTATGGGTTACGGCAGGTTTCACACCGGAACTGACTTGGGAGCTCCGATGGGAACGCCCGTACTGGCGGCCTATGCGGGTCAAGTGGCGATCGCCGATTGGTTGGGCGGCTACGGTTTGACGGTGGTTCTTGACCACAACAAACAGTCTCAGGAAACTCTCTACGGACACCTTTCGGAACTGTTTGTCAAACCGGGAGAGTTTGTGAAACAGGGAGAAACTATCGGCCGCGTCGGTAGTACGGGAATGTCTACAGGGCCTCACCTTCACTTCGAGATCCGGCAAATGACCGATCGGGGTTGGGTGGCGGTAGATCCGGGCGCTCAGCTAGAATTCGCCGTAGCCAAAATGATGGGCAGTTTAGAAACCGCCAAAGTACCCCTAATGCCGAAAATCGTGGAAACACTAAGCGCTAGGGGACTCAAGGATTTAGAAAGCGATCTGCCCATGCTTCCACCTCTGCCGCTGGGAATGGACATCGAAGTTCACAACCTCCAGCCGCCATTCCCAGAATTGTTAAAAGCTGACACTTCAGCGCCCAAAGACAAGGAAGCTCTCAAACCCAAAACTCAGAAGCAAGCAAGCAGATAGGCTTTTGATAATGACTCGCATTCCTCACTACAAACCAGACAAGTTTGTAGTGAGGAATGCGAGTCCTCTCCCAAGAAGGCTCTCAATCGATTACCATCACAAAAACCGCGAATCTGATAGATTTCTCGTTATCATTAAGAGCCTGGTAGCTAGGAAAAACCCATAAAAATTGGTAAATAGTAGCTTATGCTAATAACGCAGCATTTGTGGGAATTAACTTTATTTCTAATTATTGTATTCGGGCCAATTCCCTTAAGCTTGTTTCTGGCTTTCGAGAATCAAAAAGCAAACAGTAACTGTTCGTTTCCCCATTTTCTCCTCGTACTTCTGACGGGATGGAGCATCATACAAGTTTGTATCGGCTTGATTTTAGGAAGTGCCGATCGCCTAAATCTCGCTCAAGTAATTATAGCAGAAATTTTGATTTGCGCGATCGGCACAATCCCGATCTATACCAAAAAAAACAGAGCTTTTACCTTATCGCATTGGCAGATCCCCAAACTCAAACAACCCCTCAACAGCTCCGAAATTCTAATTGTTTTGACCGCCGCTTTTGCAGGAATTGTGCTGTGTTACACCCTAGCAACCAAACCCACAACCAATTATGACTCATTGTGGTTTCACCTGCCCGCGATCGCCCGATGGTATCAAACCCATTCCTTTACACTATTAGATGCCGCCGGAAACTGGATTTTTGAACACGAGCAAGCCCGAGTATATCCGTACAATTGGCACGTTTTATCTGCCTTGTGTGTAATCCCATTCAAAGAAGACTTTCTCGCAGCCTTTCCCCTGCTAATAGCCTGGGTGCTTGAAGGAATAGCCGTCTATCTATTGAGCGTAAAATTTGGCTCTACCAGAATTCACGCTATGGCAGCATCAACATTAGTATTGACAGTACCGATGGTGCTCAACCAAATTAACACCATTCACCCAGACCTACCGCTAGCTGCCATCTTTACAGTAGGTTTGTATCTGGGTTTATCCTATCATAAAAGCCGAGCTGTCTGGGAACTATCCCTATTTTTGGCATCGGTAGGAATGCTAGCCGGAATAAAAATTACTGGCCTAGTTTATGCAGCCTCACTCTTAGGAGGATTAGCAATATTAGAAATTACAAGATTCGCCCTTACTCAAGATTCCACACCAGCTAATTTGAGAATTCGCCGCTTTCTCAAACCAGTCTTGCTGTGCGGCCTAGCTTGTTGCTTGCTTTTAGGATGTTTTTGGTATGCGAGAAACTTGCTGCAAATCAATTATCCTGTCGGCGAAGTCGGCGATATTAAAATTCCCTTAGAGCCTGTTCGCATACAGTCTCCCATACCTGCACCAATACCTTCGGTACAGCAGCCGCCCGCTTCGCCAATTCTAAATATTTGGCAAAGCACTTTAGCAGCTCAATTTAATCCCAGCAATATTTCCCACTGGCAAACTGTCGGCTTACAAATCATCATTAGATTGCAACTGCCCTTTCTGGCGATCGCACTTCAAGTCTTAGCAGCACCTCTGGCTTTGTTGCAAACTAAAACCAGAACAATCAATCAAAATAAGATCATTTTAATTGTACTTCTTGCCAGCACCGGAATTCTGTATCTAATTACACCTTACACCTCCGGTACTGCTGGAGAGTCGATCGGTCAACTCAGCCCCATACTCGGTTTCAATCTCAGATACGGATTTTCCTTCCTAAGCTTGCTAGGTATAGCAGCAGCTACAGCAACCAAATTAAAAACTCCGAATCAACTTGTCGTAGCAGTTGTTTTAATTAGCAGTATTTCCGGCATTATTAGCAACATAATTTTTGACCTAATTAAAAATGATTCTTTTACCGGCAACAGTATTGTTTGGGGAAGCGGGTTGATTGATCGGTTTAAATCCGAGCCAGTGGCAGCCATCAATGTGGTAATTAAAATATTAGCTCCCTACGGGCTAGATTTAGCAATATACCTGTTAGCTTATATTGGCTTCATGCTGTTAGGTTGGATTTCGTTTAAGCAAAGTTCAAGTTTAACCGAGTTAAAAAATAAACTGGTAAATTTGAAAAAATCGAGTTATATGATGATAATTTGTCTGTGTATAGCTCTGTGTATAGCATTGATGGTAAGTGCTAGTTGGGTGGCGAGGGAAAAGCGAGATATTGCTAGAACCCAACTGTATCGAGGCATATACGAGTATATCGATCAAAATACAGTACCGGATGAAAGAATCGGCTTCTTTCTGAGTTCCCGCAGCTACCTGTTTTACGGGAGAAATTTAGACAGAAAAGTTTTATATATGCCCTTTAGAGCCGATCGACTTCCGGCATGGATTGACAACCTCCGAAAAAATAAAATTAGCCTTGTGGGATTCGGGCCCATGACTGAGACAGACGAATACACCAAACAAGGTTTATCTTGGCTGACAAGTCCCGATGGCCCGCTACAACCAGTTTTCGGCAAAGATTTTAATACTGAGTCGGTGTTATATCGCTTGAAAAATTAAAAGTAATTAGTTATCATGAACCAAGCGAACATTCTATTTTCAATTATTGTTCCGACTTACAATCGACCTGAGAAATTAGCGCAGTGTCTTCAGTCTTTTGTTGAACTAGAATATCCGCGCGATGGGTTTCAAGTCATTGTGGTTAACGACAGCACGGAAATATCTGTAGAAAGTACAATTTCTCCTTTTCTCAATCAGCTAAATCTCAGACTTCTGACACAACCAAATTCTGGCCCGGCTACGGCGCGAAATACTGGGGCTTTTGCAGCCGAGGGCAAATTTTTAGTGTTTACTGACGATGACTGTACTGTGGCGGTAGATTGGCTGCGAAATCTGGAACGGCGATTTATGGAAACACCAGATTGTTTGATTGGAGGTCGGACTGTCAACGCGCTGCAGGATAACATCTATTCTACGGCCAGCCAGCAATTGATCGACTATCTTTACAGTTATTACAATGCTATTGGCGATCGCGCGCAATTTTTCACTTCTAACAATTTTGCTCTTTCGGCTGAGGCTTTCCAAAAAATCGGCGGGTTTGACACGACTTTTTCGCTAGCGGCGGGAGAAGACCGGGAATTTTGCTTTCGCTGGCTCAATGCCGGAGGCTGCGCGGTCTACCGTCCTGAAGTTACAGTTTATCACTTTCACGCCCTAACTCTGGGCAAATTTTGGCGGCAGCAATTCAATTACGGTAGAGGTGCTTTTTTGTTTGGGAAAATTATCTCGAACAGCGGGGCTAAGGGGAAATTGCAACATCCGTCGTTTTATTTGAATTTGCTCGCTTATCCATTTTCCCACGCAGCGGGTATTCAAAAGCTATTAATTGCAGGATTGTTTTTTGTTTCTCAGGCGGGAATTGCGGCGGGTTTGTTTTGGGAGAAAAACAAGGTTGTTGAGGAATAGATTTGGATTTTTTAACCGCAGAGAGCGCAGAGAGCGCAGAGGGAGAAGTTAGTTTTATAGCCTTTCTCAAAAAGATGAGGTACTATCCGGCATAGGGCATAGGGCATAGGGCATAGGGCATGAGGCTCTCCTAACTTTTTTGAGAACCGCTATAGTAAATGCGTCAGCTTTGAGTGGTCGATTATTGATGGAATAGTTCGCTGTCGCACTCTACAACTTTATTCTTTAGTCCGCGGAGGTGGACTTCGTTTCTGTAGTAGCGGTTTCAACTGCCGAGTTATGCGATTAATTGCAGCATTGTTTTTTGTTTCTCAGGCTGGAATTGCGGCGGGTTTGTTTTGGGAGAAAAACAATGTTGTTGAGGAATAGATTTGGATTTTTGAACCGCAGAGAGCGCAGAGAGCGCAGAGAGAGAAGTTAGTTTTAGTAGGTGCGTCAGCTTTGAGTGGTCGATTATTGATGGAATAGTTCGCTGTCGCACTCTACAACTTTATTCTTTAGTCTGCGGAGGCGGACTTCGTTTCTGTAGTAGCGGTTTTAACCGCCGAGTTCTGCGATTACATAAATCCGTGTTCGGCTAAGAATTCGGGTGTAATTGTTCCTAAACTTTTGATTGCGGGGGTTTCTTCCCAGGATTCGGGATGCGGTTGTCGGCCGCTGCGGAGAAATTTTGCTACGTATTTGCCGAGTATATCTGCTTCTAAGTTTACTAAACTTCCTGGTTGCAAATATTTGAGATTGGTTTCGGAAAAACTGTGGGGAATTACGGCAATTTCAAACCAATTTCCGTCTGCATCGCAATCGGCGACGGTTAGGCTGATGCCGTTGATGGCGATGCTGCCTTTGGAAACGATGTAGGGTGCGATTTGACGCTGCCATGCCGAATTGGCTGCTGGTGGGGCTGCAAACTTCATTTCCCAAGCGTTGGCGGTTTGGGTTGATGTGGCTAAACTGCCGATCGCATCTACGTGCCCCGTCACAAAATGTCCGCCTAATTTGCTACCGGCGCGCAGGGAGGTTTCTAAGTTGACCAAAGCATCGGGGAACGATCCCAGAGTTGTGCGCCGCAGGGTTTCTGGCGAAGCGACGGCGACAAAACCTTGCGGCAGAACTTCTACTACTGTCAAACAAACTCCATCGACGGCTACGCTGTCTCCAATGGCTAAATCTTGTAAAATCTGGTAGGAGTTGCTTGAGGTGCAGGAAATTTGGAAGTAGTCGTTACCTAGCGACTTCAGTTTTCCGAGAGATTGAATTAGTCCTGTAAACATAGTTATTTTTCCTTGGTCGATCGCTTATTTAAGTCAAACCACAAACCAGACGCAGGAGCTTTGGCCGCCCCCTCTCCCCCCCAAGTCAATCTAAAATCTAAAATCGACTCATGCCGATCCGTTGCAGATTCAGGCGAAGATCGAGTCATACTGGATTTAGCAGGTCATTTTTGTGTCCGAGTTCTTTACCGCCTTGCAGTGTCTTAATTCTATGAGGCCGATCGAATGATTGAAATGAAAGTCGCTGGAATTGCCTTAGATGCAGCCACGCGCAGCCCTATTGTCCTATTGAGAGACGCTACTGAGCGACGCGCTTTGCCTATTTATATCGGTCAGGAGCAGGCAAAGGCTATTATTAGTGCTCTCGAAGGCAACAAGCCTCCTCGACCCTTAACTCACGATCTGATGGTCACTTTTTTAGAGGCCTGGAGTGTTACTTTGGAGCGGATAGTGATTCACTCGCTGCAAGATAACACGTTCTATGCCGTGCTGATTGTCCGTCAGGGAGAAGTTAAAAAAGAGATCGATGCCCGACCCAGTGACGCGATCGCCCTCGCCCTGCGAACGAATAGCCCCATCTGGGTGATGGAAGAAGTTGTCGCCGATGCTTCGATACCGGTCGATCGAGATGCTGATGAGGCCGAACGCCGCGCCTTCCGGGAATTTATCTCAAACCTCCGCCCAGAGGATTTGATCAAGAGAAGCGGCTTTAGCTCCGGCGAAACTTCCTAAAATTTATGCGCTATCGACGGTTTGGCAAAACGCAGTTGCACCTGTCTGTATTTTCCTTGGGAACCATGCGCTATTTGGCTTCTGAGGAAATTGCCCGTCAGACTGTACAACAGGCGGTGTCTATGGGAATCAATCACCTGGAAACGGCGGCGGGTTACGGTTGCAGCGAGGAATATCTCGGTGTGGCCATCTCGGCTGGTTTGTCGATCGATCGATCGCGCTTCCACATCACTACAAAAATCCCCCCAACGGACGATGCTGCTGCAATGGAACGCTGCATCGATTCGTCTCTCAAACGCTTGAATCTAGACTATATCGACTGTCTGGCAATTCACGGTTTGAATGTTTGGGAACATTTGGCGATCGTGCGATCGCCCACAGGCTGCATGAGCGCCGTACAAAAAGCCCTCGCTGATGGCAGAATTCGGCACGTCGGTTTTTCGACTCACGGGCCTCTGGAGCTGATTTTGGCGGCAATTAATACAGATTTGTTTGAATTTGTCAATCTGCATTATTACTATTTTTTTCAGCGCCACGCCCCCGCAATTCAACTCGCCAAAGACAAAGATATGGGCGTTTTCATCATTTCCCCGGCAGACAAAGGAGGGCAACTCTACACGCCCCCGGAAACTCTCACAAAATTGTGTTCGCCTTTCTCGCCTTTAGAGTTGAACTATCGGTTTTTGCTGAGCGATACTAGGATTGGGACTGTGAGCGTGGGGGCTGCAAATCCGAGAGAATTGGAACAACCTCTGAAATATTGCGATCGCGACTTTCCCCTCACCGACAGCGAAATCGCTGCATTTGCGAAGTTAGAATCAGCTATGGTCGATCGTTTGGCAACCGACAAATGCAGCCAGTGCTATGCCTGTTTGCCTTGCCCGGAAAACATCAACATTCCCGAAGTGTTGCGCCTTCGCAATCTCGCCGTTGGCTGCGACATGACGGACTTCGGTAAATACCGCTACGCGATGTTTGAAAATGCCGGCCACTGGTTTCCCGGCAACAAAGGCAACCGCTGCACCGATTGCGGCGAATGTTTGCCCAGATGTCCCGAAGAGTTGGACATCCCAACTCTGCTAAAAGATACTCATCAACGACTAGGCGGTAAAGCAGGGAGGCGGTTGTGGGATTGAGGCGAAGCAGCCAAAACAGGGAAAAGCTCGATCGAGCCGATGTCGAGTGATGCCAGAATTAAGTTAGACTTTTTTTAAGTAAATTTACAATACAGTCGATCGCAAAAGTACCTAGTTTGGGGACTGCCTTCGCTAGTATCCCAATTTTGCAAAAAGCATTTTTGTTTGAGTGCGAGCATCCTACACAGCCCAGCCTACATCTAAGCGCAAACACTTTTGTGAAAGCGCCTGTTTGGATGCTTCCAACACACTTTAAATAAGAGCCAAAATAATATGTAAAAACAACTAAATAACACAATCAGATCGAACGAAAAAAACAACCATTTTCTGAAATACCGATTATTTTATTACTGGGTTAGGCAGGGCAAAACCGAAGAATTTTATGATGATTGATTAACCGAATTGGACTTCAAATCTCACGTCTCAAATTGATAATTCCAGATTAATGTATCGCGTGTCATCTAGAACCGATTCAGCATCTACTACTATGAATCAAACTCAGTTAAATGACAGTCAGCTAAATTGTCCGCAGCTAACTCAAGTTGCGACTTCTGAAAGATTTCAAGCAGGGTTTAAACCGTACACCTACAACTTATCTTTTACGAGAAAACAGCTAATCGGACTGCTGGCTTTACAAATAATCTTGCCAGTCGGATTAACGGGAGCAGCTTTTTTGCTAACATCAGCACTTAGCAGCAATCAACTGCAAAATCAAGCTAAATCAGAATTGAGCCTTAGTGAAATTAACGACAATCTCAAACTCGATCGCGCCGTCCACCATTTGCCAAACTCCTCTGACAGCAAAATTATCGCCCAAACAGCCTTAATTTATAACAGCGATAAAAACATTTCCAATTTACAAGAATCTGTTAAGAAGATTCTGGAAAATCAATTTAAAATAGGGGGGATAGACGGCGCGGTTTTAGTTGAAAAAAATCGGCAAATTGTGGTTAGTGTCAACTCCAACCTGAAGCTAGCAAGTTTTAACCTAGAAAAAATAGTCGATCAAGTATTTGCTGCAAAACAGCCAATTACCGCCACCGAAATTATTGCTCGATCGGAAATTCAGAAACAATTGGGATATTTGCCACCAGCGGGCGATCGCCCTGCGGTAGTCCGCTACACAGCAATTCCCGTAAAAGATCCCAAAAATCAGACAGTGATTGCTGCCTTAGTGTTGGGAAAAATTCAGAATCAAATGCCGGCAGTTGCTATCGGCGAAACAGTCAATTTACGCAGTGGCGGATATCGCGCTATCTACACAGCGCTGGCTGACGGTAAATTTGTTTTGGCAAGCGCGCAAACACTTACAAAAAATCAAGAGTTGCCAGATTTGCTGGCAGACAAATCTGTGCTAATATCTGCACTCGCCGCCGAGGGCAAACCAGTCGCCGCCCAGCTAAAAACAGGCAGTCAAACTTATACAGTAGCAGCCCGATCCCTGGACAATTTAGCCGGAAAACCGACAGCAATTTTAGTGCGGGGCATTCCCAAAACTTCTGAAATTTGGTGGGAGAACAATTGGCTGCTGCTGGCTTTGTCTGCGACAGTCGCCCCCGTAGTTTTGGCAGTTGCAGTCGCCCGCCGGATTGCCAAACCAGCTAACTCTGTTTTACTAACAACCGATGGGAATTGGGCATCTAATTCTAGGGCACAACCGCTGCTGCAATCGGGGAAGTTCGATCGCACTTCTGATAATTTATCCGATCGTATAAATTTGGCTGAATTTGGTTTATTTTCCAAAAAACCGAGTTTAGACGGTCAATTAGCGGTTGATTTTCAAGATAATTTTTTTTCGGGCGATGGAGGACAAATCGCCAATCCCGAAAGTCCGCTAACTTTCCCACCCGGAGAATTGCATGAAAACTGGATTTCTCAGCAGCCGTTGCTGGTAAGTACAGAACTAGAAAAAAGCGCGATCGCCTTAAATCAAGTCCAAGAAGCTTGGCAAGATTTAAATCGCCTCAACTGGGAATTGCAGCAAGAAATAGTCGAACGCCAAAACACTAAAAAAGCCCTGCGAAAGAGCGAAGCACTGCTGCAAGCGATTTTAGACAACTCAACAGCAATGATTTACATCAAAGATGTTGACGGAAAATACCTGCTCACAAACAGCCATTTTGACAGTTTGTTCCACAGGACAAAAGAACAAATAACAGGCAAAACTGACAGAGATATTTTTCCCGAAGACTCTTGGGCAGCCTTGCGAGAAAATGACCTAAAAGTTATCGAGACCTGTACGCCTTTGAGCATTGAAGAAGTCATCCCTCAAGACGACGGGCCGCACACTTATATTTCTCTCAAATTTCCCCTCTGCAACTCCAAAGGCAAAGTTTATGCAGTCGGTACAATTTCTACAGATGTCAGCGATCGCAAAACAGCCGAACTCACCCTAGAAAAAGCTAAAGCAGAACTAGAAATAGAAGTCGAACAGCGCACGCTATTCCTCAAACAAGCCAACCAACTATTGGAGTTTGAACTGGCGGCTAAAGTTCGCGGGGCGATCGCCGTCAGACAAATGACCGCCCAGGTAGCCCGACACGCCAGAACAGTTGACGGCATTCTCCGCGCTTCCCTCGATTTAATTTTTTTGGTCGATCGATCGGGAAAATACACCTATGTCAGTCGCATGGCCGCTAAAGCTGCCGGCATGAACGCCAGAGAAATGATTGGCAAAACCTGGCAGGAATTAGGCTGGTCGCCAAAAATTATGCAGCGAGTTCACCAAGAATGCGACACCGTATTTGCCACAGCCGAGTCGGTCAAAGGCGAAGTAATAGTCCCCACCGCCACCTGGGGAACCCGCGACTACGAATACATTCTCAGCCCGGTTGGGGGGACAGACGGCAGTGTGGAATCGGTGGTGGCGACGTTGCGGGATATCACGGATCGCAAAAATGCCGAGGAAGCGTGGCAGTTGGCCAAAGAAGCTGCAGAAGTCGCCAACCGCGCCAAGAGTGCTTTTCTGGCAAACATGAGCCACGAGTTGCGGACTCCCCTCAACGCGATTATTGGTTATAGCGATATGTTGGTGGAAGATGCCGAAGAGTTGGGCAATTTAGAAGTTGTCTCGGATTTAGACAAAATTCGCACTGCTGGCAAACATTTGCTGCGGCTGATTGACGACATTCTCGACATTTCCAAAATTGAAGCTGACAAGATGGATATTTACCTCGAAAGCTTTGATGTTGGCGGGTTAATTGAGGAGGTGGCGACAACTGTAAAACCGCTAATGGATAAAAACGGCAATACTTTGCAAGTGTTGATTGCTGAGAATGTCGGCGCTATGCACGGCGATTTGATGAAAGTGCGACAGGTAATACTGAATTTGTTGAGCAATGCGGCTAAATTTTCGACTGATGGGACGATCGTGCTTAATGTCGAAAGAATTACCAGCGCAGAATTAAAAAATAAATATCAACCGAGGGTTGCTCAAATGTTAATTTTGGATTCAGACTTTTTAGTTTTCCGAGTGACGGATACGGGCATCGGCATGACAAAACAGCAGCAAGATCGACTATTCCAACCTTTCACCCAAGCGGACAATTCGACTACTCGCAAGTACGGCGGTACTGGTTTGGGACTGACTATCAGCCAGCGTTTTTGTCAGATGATGGGCGGCGATATTGAAGTTAGCAGCGAGTTGGATTGCGGTTCTACTTTTACTGCTTGCCTGCCTGCTTCGCTGTTTAGGCGATCGGAATTTTAACTTTTTTGTCGCCATAAAATATGATGAATTACCACAAATTGCCCCACATAAATCAAGATTTCCCCCGCAGACCTAGCATTTTGACAAAAAGTTTATTTTTGTTCTCAATTGCCAGTTCTACCTGCATCACGGCCTTGCTGTGGGGACAATCTGCGGCGTATTCCCAGCAGCGGTTTTGCCCGACTGGTGACATTGCGAATTTCCCGTCGCCGCCGCTTTCGCAAGCCGAACCAAGCGTGCCGAGTCTGTGGTTAGCTGAAAAACTGTTTGGTGGCAAATTGCTCGATCGCTGGTTTGTCGATCGCGATAACGCTTTGGTAATCATCATCGTCAACCGCCAACTGTGGAGTTTGCTAGACTATATCGAACGCTATCAGTTTGTCAACCGCTTCGGCACGGTTTCGAGCGAATACGGTTACAATCTGCGAGTTTGCAACCGTCAAGGGAAGGCTTTGGCGGTTTATTCGTGCAAGGGCGATCGGCTTAACTGTAAAATTGATTTAGATTCTCTCTCAAATCCAGGACTTAGAGGCAAAAAGAAAGGCTTTTAGTAGGGTGCGTCAGCTAGAGAGATTTTTGGGATAATCGATAAATCAAAAGCTGACGCACTCTACATTTTAGCTAACAAAATAACAGACAAAAAATGGCATTTCCTAAAAAAGCTTCACGTAGTATCACCATAAACGGGGAAAAATATCGTTGGCTTATTTCACGCGACGATTACGGCATTGGTTTGTACGTAGAGTTATATGATAATCCTGCTTAGAAATTGACGACAGGTTTTTCTGATGATTATCAAGCTATTACGCCTGTGCTGGTACGTGAGGTAATTCTCCATGCCTTAGCACAAGGATACACGCCTCACAAAAAAGGTCAGGATTTTTGTTTACCTGAAAATTCACCCTTAGTAGTAGTAGAGAATCTAAGAGCTGACGCACCATACAGGTACAACTGGTGACTGACGAACCCTACGGTTTAAGGTGTGTCAGTTTTGATGATTTTCTCGGCGCTTTTGGGCTGGCGACTGACGCACCCTAGATTTTAAGTTCTCACTACTTGCCGAATTTCTTGCCAGAGCGATCGATATTGCTGAATCCCCGCCTCCCCGAAAGGCAGCATAAAGTCGCTAGCAGCAAGAATTTTAGTAGGCGGCAACAGCACGGGATTAGCGCGAATATCCGCAGGCAAATCCTCGGGTTTCATGCCGACAATTATCGGCGAACTAGCCTTAGCCAGCAAAGATAACTGAGGCGCAATTTGAGGCTGCAAGCAAAAATCAATCCATTTTGATGCTAACGAAACTGCTTTTTTCGAGGCGGGTTCTACCCACAAATCCGTCCAAAGTGCAGTTCCCGAAACCGGAATTACTAAAGCAAGATCCTTTTGAGTTTGTAGCAGTGGCAGCAAGTCTCCAGATGAACCGACAGCTAACCAAGTATCGCCTAAAACCAACGGTTGCAGGTAAGCGTCGGAACTGTAAAATTTAACTTGTGCGTTCAGATTTGTGAGTTCTTTTTTGAGGTTTGGAACTCGATCTAATTGCTGCGTATTGTAAGATTTTCCCAGTTTTTTTAAGGTTAAACCGATAACTTCTCTGGCGCTATCCGGTAGAGAAATTCGATCGCGCAATTCGGGCTTCCACAAGTCACTCCAATCTGTCGGAGTCCACCCCAAAGCCTTAAATTTGTCGGTTCGATAGGCAATTACCGTACTTCCCCAGCGGTAAGGTGCCGCCCAAATTTGACCTTTAGCGTCCAATTGTCCGTCATCGTTGCGCCGGACGAGTTTTTGCCATCTTTCGGGCAATTTTGACCAATTATCAAATTTAGCAGGATCGATCGGCTGAATCAATTTTTGCCGAATTGCCAAAGTCAGCCAATAATCTCCCAACATCACCAAGTCAGCTTGATTTTTGGCTTTCGGAATTCGTTTCCACTGCTGCAACAGCGCGAATAATTCTTTTAATTGTGCTTCCTGCGTTACCTGCAAAACCGGAGACGGTTGTAAGTCGCGGCTAAATTTGCTTGCGAGTTGGGCCGGAATACCGTTTTTGAGCGATCGAATTTTGAGAATGGGCTTCGAGTCGCATCCTGCCGCCAATTGACTTAAAGTTAGGGTGGCTGCACCCAATAGCAAAGACCTTCGTTTCACCTGTGAACCCGTTTTATCTAAATATTAAGCGATCGTGTTGTATTCAGCCGCCATAAAAATAATAGTTTATTGAGTCCGGTATTTGGCGCTGAGTTGTTTTACTCTAGGAGGCGCGGGCACCCGTCACCTTTGTTTTTAGAGAAAATTATTCTCACGCTACCCGCAGTCAGGGTAAAAAAAACTCAGGTTTGAAGGTCTTCATGCGTCCGGGAGCGTATTTTATTTCTTTCTGAAACACAGAGCCATTGTACTAGGTTTTGGTGCGATCGGAGTTTGTTTTACCGAAAGCGCTGGTGGCGCACAATTAATTTAACGGAAGACTCCGCCATCCAACTCGCAGAAACCTGATTGTATAATTCTGATTAAAGGTTAGAACGAAGTGTCGGGGTTAACAAACCTCGTTTCAGCCTCCAAGACAAGCTAAAATCTCAAATCTCAAATCTAAAATCCTGAAACTGAGTCCCTAAATCTACCGTCAGGATTTGAAACACAACAATTACCTCAAAAATTAAATAATTTAGTGATAAATGCCAGTTATGTAAAGATTTCCCTAGAATGTAAAGATATAAGTCACGAGCCAAAGGATGATGGTATGGAAGCGCTACGCCAGCAAGTTACAGTATTGAGTCAACAAGTCGAGGCCCTGTACAAACTCATAGAAAATCTCAATGAAAAGTTATTAGAGTCGGCGACGGAAAGGAAGCAGGCCCAGCGGCAGATCGACGATCGCCCTGGAACGGTAGGAAATGACCAAACCTCGTCAGATCAAACCTACAGCCGTCTCGACTTGTTCCTCGAACACAAGGACGTACTGTTAGATGACAGCTACTTCGACAAGAATTCTCAAAGCTTTGAAAAAGAGCACAGCACAGAAATTCAAATCCAGCGCCTCACTGCTCAGCTAACAGCAGCATACAATCGAATTGCAGCCTTAGAAGAACAGTTGCTCTCCAAAAGAATATACTCGCACCACGTAGGCGGGTCTAATTAAATATTGCTGCTGGCGATTGGGCATTAATTGCAGAAAAAATACAAGTAGCGTAAATTTCGGCTCGTCAACTTATAGAGAGATTGCATGGAGTTTTTTCTCTCCCGCAATTAGCATGAAAAACACTGCATCTAAGCGAAATATGGTGTAGGAAATTCTGTAAATCTGAGAGCCCAAATGCTACAGAAAATGATATAATTATCTAGCTAAAATGAAGCGGGTTGAGCGACACAAGTAGCTTCACAGTTTGAGGGGCGTATCGAAATTTTTAATGTTTAATTCCTAAAAGTTGGATCTTTGCAGGCTGCTTCGAGCATCTCCGGCTTGGTAAAAAGTATTTTTTTGCTTGAGTGCTTGAGTGCGATCGCCCCCCGATATAACCCTAAAATATACCTCTTGCAAAAATTATAAATTATCTAAAATTATCTGCGTCGATCTGTGTTGCATCTGCGGTTTATGTATCAGATACTCCCCTAGCTTTGAGAAGATTCGTCTCATGTTTAATTTCGCATCGCGAGGCTAGAGCTTCAACAGCTTGGAGAAGTTGAGCCGGAGTCCAATTTGCACTCAGCCCGCTGGCGATCGCGCACGCTCCGGCACCGACACCCTCTTTAACATACCCGCGATCGTAAGCCTGCAGTTGCCCGTAACGAGAACCCGCAAAACTGAGCTGCGCCGCCAACAGAGGCACACCGCCGATATCCTTAGCAAGTCCTACCGTGTCCCCTGTCGGGTCTTCGACCACCCAGCGCGTAGTCCCCACCGTGACTTGTTCGGGACACCATAACAGAGCATATTCCCGCGCTAAGGCTTCAATCAAAGCGTAGACTGCCAGCATTTGCGTGCCGCCAGCCAAGAGCACACCACAAGTCCGACTCGCGGCGATCGCCATTCCCGCCACCGCTATCTGCATCGGATCGCCCACCGCCGCTACCAAATCCAGGGGAGTGCTATTTTCTCCGCCAATTTTCCACTTAGCATTATTGAGTCCCGCTGTCACCGCAGCCAATTTTTGAGCGTGATTGCAGCGAGGGTGAGAACTGTTCACTTTTCCCGCCGCCGCAATTTCCAAACCCATTAACACGGCCAAAGCAGTAGTAGTTCCCCCAACTACGCACTCCCCTAAAATTAAATAACTGCCATTAGTTTGGGCGGCTAATTTAGCTCCCCAAATTAACCCTTCTTCCAGCAAATATTTGACTGTTTCGAGTTCTAAAGCATTTCCAGAAATCAGACATTTTGCTGGAGTACCGCCCAAATCAATTGCAGGTACGGGAGGCGACAGGGGTAAACCAGCATTAAACAGGTAAAGGGGAATTTCCAAAGCTTCGACTACAGCGCGAGAGATCAGTACCGGAGAAGCACCAGCTTCTAGGGGCGGCAAAGGATATTGGGGCGATGGTTGGGGGCCGTTATACAAAAATTCTGCATCCGCCAAACAAGTAAACTGTCGATCGCGCGGTGTTGCTCCGGCCGCCGAAATCCCCGGAATTAAGCCTGTCGCCGTGAATCCTAACACGCAGGCAAATATCGGTTGCTGTCCCCGATGGCGATCGAGCCACCGCTTCCCCTGTTCAATTTCTGTATAAATACCAATCATAAATTAGTTATTAGTTATTAGTTGTTGGTTATTAGTTATTAGTTATTAGTTATTAGTTATTGGTTATTGGTTATTCTTATTAGTTGTTAGTTGTGAGTTGTGAGTTGTGAGTTGTGAGTTATTAGTTATTAGTTATTAGTTATTGGTCATTCTTATTAGTTATTGGTTCTTGGTTCTGGTTATTAGTTATTAGTTATTAGTCATAGGTAATGGGTAATGGGGAATTGGTGGTCGGGAATTAATCTTTCTTCTTCCGTTCTGATTTGCTTTTGAATTCTGACTTCTTCCCTCAAAATACCTCCATTAAATCCGTTAAATCCCGTACATTGTTCGTTTGCCGAACTTCCCTCTTCCCTCAACATCAATCCGTTACATCCTTTAAATCCGCTACATAATCCGTTGCCCAACTTCCTAACACCCGTGAAATCAGTTACAAAATCTTTCTTCATTCTTCCTTCTTCCTGATGACGTTGTACGGAAAGCTCGGAGGCGACAGCACTAATGGCTAATGACTAATAACTAATGACTAATAACCAATAACCAATAACCAATAACCAATAACCAATAACCAATAACCAATAACCAATAACCAATAACCAATAACCAATAACCAATAACCAATAACCAATAACCAATAACTAATAACTAATGACTAATGACTAATGACTAATGACTAATGACTTCTTCCCTCGTATTACTCTTCATAATCAATTAAAACCTGCACCCAACGCGGCGGCCGCGGAATCGGATTTCCCAAACGATCGAGCAACAACAAAGCTACTAAATGTACGACAAATAAATAAACAATATTGTTAACCAAAATCATCCCGGCGGCGATCGCCCCAATTGCGTCCAAACTCGGCACCATCAGCCAGCCCAGCTTCACAAACGCCCATTCCACCATCTCTGTTACCTGCACAGTGATGTAAACCCAGAGATCTTGGCCCACCAAAGCTGACAGCAGCCAAAACCGAAAAAAGAAGCCGACAGTACCAATTAGCGCACCCACAATAATAGATAAAGACCAACTAGCTTTGCGCCTCCAAAGTCCTCCCAGCGCCACTCCCATAATTCCAAAAGGAATCACGTATAAAATGCTTCGCGTCGGGCCCATGAGTACCGAAAGCAGCAAACCCGATACCAAAGCTGACATCCAAGCGGCTCGGTTGCCCCAGCGCAGGTAAACCAAGGCGATGGGGAGGGGGAAAAAAACCCGCAGCAAAGGCCCCAGCGGAAAGTAATAATTTACCAGCCAAATCAAGCTAGCCGTACTTGCCAAAAATGCGGTTTCTACGAGCCTCAAAGGCGCTTCCGGGCCAGCGCGCGTCCCCGTATCTGGATTTGGGCGATCGCCCGCCAAATTTGAAATATCTGCAGTTTGGGGATCGTTATTGGTACTGGGTGAACTGCTCGAATTAGACGCGGCATCTGCTGACAAAAAATCACTCATCCGATTTTAGATTTTAGATTTTAGATTTTAGATTTTCAGGGACTTGGCGCTGGCTGATTCCCGGTTTTTGATTCCCGGTTGTTGGTTTTTGATTTTTGATTAGACTTGAGTTGCACAAGTCTTCGATCCAGAAACCGCAGATATCGGGCAGATGGAACACACCCTATAGCAGATAATTTCAGGGTATTTTCCGATTTTTGCAATTCAACTCTATTTGGAATTTTTGATTTTAGGAGAAACCGGGTTTAGATGCCTGCGCCAGTCTTATTTTAGATTAATTTTATCCGCCCAACTTTGGGGCAGTATCATTTTTCGGGTTGAGCGTCCTGAATTACAAAAACCGAACAAGATGCGTGGTGAACCACATAATTGCTGACACTGCCGAGGAAAGCTTCTGTGAAGCCCGTGCGGCCGCGCCTCCCCACTACTATTAAATCTGCGCCCCAATTTTCGGCCGCTTCACAGACAGAATGCCCTGCATCTCCATCCATTTTGCAGTCAAATTCCACTTGCAATCCTTGTTTTGTGGCAGCGTCGCAGTAATTTTTTAGCAAGCCCGAAGTCTTTTCGATCTCACTTTCCTGTCGCAAACGTTGAGCTTGATAAGCTCGATCCATTAACTCGACATTCATGCCCAAATCTACTGGAATTGGTACTGCCACCTCGCCTAGGGTGTTGACAGTAACGCAGTGAAATAGCATCATCTGAGATCGATCGCCCACAGCTAATTCTAGAGCTTGACTGAAGACGCGCTGGCCCAGTTCAGAATCATCAACGGCGGCGAAAATTTTCTTAAAACTCACAGCTTTACCTCCGGCGGGAAATCATCAATATCAGTTAATTAACAGAGAGTGCTTTTTAATTAGATTCTAATTAGCAGTCTCTGATACTTCTACATTAACAGACGCTCCAAGGCCTGTAGGTCGGGAATGCACAAAACGTCACGTTCGCGCTGAATTGTTCCTTTTTTTTCCAGCTTGCTGAGCACTCGCGTTACTGTTTCCCGAGCCAGCCCGCTGAGGCTGCTCAATTCTCTGTGTGGGAGGTTGGGAATTTCTGTGCCTCCTGTTTCCAGGATTTTTTTGCCTTGCCCCTCTGCCAAAAATAACAGAATATCTGCTACTCGCGAGGTACTGTCCGACTCTCGCAAACGCAGGCGGCGGTTGACTTGCCGCAGGCGGCGAGCCATCAGTTGAGCTAGCCGAATGCCCGCTAGCGGCTCGGTATGAATCAGTTGCACAAAATCCTGAGCTGGCATATTCCCGATCAGTGTCGGGGCTAGGGTGATGACATCTGTCGATCGCGGTGTTTCTTCGATCGCTGCCATTTCTCCAAACAATTCTCCTTTCCCTAAAATATTCAGTGTTACTTCTTTTCCGTCTAGGTTGTAGGTGCGAATTTTTACCCAACCATCTAATATAAAATACACTGATGTTCCCCAGTCATTTTCCAGCAAAATCACTTGATTTGACGGATGACTCCGGGTAACGATGTGGACAGTTGCTCTTTCAATTACAGGGTCGGGTAAACCTACAAAAAAAGGAGTAGAAACAATCAATTGATTTATATTAGACTGCGGATCTCGGGTGTTAAAGCGGTCTTCCATGAGGCCATTATTTTAATTTACGCGCTTGAGCTGCGCTGGGCAGTTAGAAATAGTTGGCAGCCGAGTCATTCGATGGGAAATTCAAAATTTGAGAAACAACTATCTCAAATCGGCAATTTTACCTCTCAAGTTAGGCGGTCTATCGGTCGAATATGGAAATTAATACCTTCAAGTTCTGATGGCGAGCTAGAAACTAAAGAATATACCATGATTTTTTAGATATATACCGCAAAGCAAATTTTATTAACAAAATTTAAGCAGCGTGGCAAGCTGCTTGTGCCGATCGAGTTAACGAAGACCAGCACTTGACGAAAACAAGCTTAACACTGTTGAGAGATTTGTGGTCAGCCGGCCCAGCAGTCGATCGGCACGGAGAAACACCACAAGCGGGCACACCGGGTATACAGCGACCAAATCGACCGCAACCGCTGGGAGTCTAATGATACCATTAATCTTTCTAACCACGAATACAGATCAAAAGCTATCATCGGAGGTTGTTACCATCAACTGTAGCCGGATAAAGCCGAATTTGGGGCACCTAAATCCTACAATTTTCGATTGAAGATTAAAGAATTGAAGCATTGGGAATGAGTTACTGGATATGAGTTTGGGTTAGGGACATACAGTTGCATTGTTTTTTTGAAACGGTAAGTAGGGCGGGCAGAATTAATTACACTTGCAAATAGCCCCAGGGCCTAACCAGCTTCAAGAGTCTTTTTGTAATTAATGGGGCTGTTACCGATCGCCAATTGTTTGAGGTTTTTTCTGTCGGAGTAAGGCCTTCTCAACCCGGTTTTTGAGACGATCGCGGCCCGCGAGCCAGAGACGGGCGATCGAGAAACCGGGTTTTTGAACTGCGACGCGCGAACTGTTCTGCTTTCGGTGAAAGAGCGAGATAGAATGGCCAGCCGGTGCGGCACGCCACAGCCCCGGGCCGGTGCCAGCCTGCATTTCATCAAGCCCAGCTATCCCTCTTCCGGGATCGTCCCTGCAGTCGATCGGCAAAAACGGAAAGCAGCCACAGAATTTGAGAACATTTGCAGTTGATAGAAGCCAGCATTTGATGCGGAAGTACCAGCTAACCTATGATGGGTAATAGAAGTCATCCGAAGGCAAAAGCAAAAGGTTAATTCCAAGTTGTCATAAAATATTAGTCGATTATTTACAGGCTCGCATTCAGATTATTCTATCTATTGGTATAGCTGCCGCCTGACTTCACTCTTTTTTCAACAAAATTTCTGCCAAGCCGCATTCCCAGAGGTTCCGCCCTTGAATTCTCAGAAGTACAAAATTCAAGCACTAATTGCTGAGATTGACGAGGTACTCAGCAAGCCCGCCCCCCGCTTGCCTTGGACGGGTTCTCTTGATACTGTCCACCAGCGCCAACTGTTAGAGCGAGTTCGCGCTTACCTGTTTTCCCAAGACTCAAAGCTAGCAATTCCCAACAGGCCGCCGGCCCCAAACGTCCGCCCGGTACCGGTTCCAGTGCCAAAATTGCCGATGCCGCCCGCGATTCCCTCAGCAGCAGAGCAAATTATGCTTGCCGTCACCGGAGAAATTAGCAACCTGCGTTCGAGCCTGACGGGGCCGCTGCAAGAAGACATAGAAGCTCTGCGACAAGAGCAGCAAGCTCTAATTCAAGAAATCAAACAGCTAGAAGCACAACGGCAGCAGCAACAATCCCTAGCTCAGCAACAAGCTAACCAACAGCAAATCATTTCTGAATTCTTGCAGGTGCTCAGGAGCCGCTTGACAGAAACCTTGGATCGCGATTTGTCCCAAATTTTCGCTACCCTAGAAAATCAGTTTTTGCCAAGTAGTGCAGCACAATCCGAACAATCGGCTTTAAACCCACAAACTTCAGAAGAACTCCCGCTGCTGACACCGGGTCAGAGGTTGGAGCAAATGCAAAATTTCCAAGCTCGTGCCGACAGCCTGCTGATGAGGCTAGATTCGACGATGAATATGGCCTTCGAGGGTTTGGAAACAAATTTGCAAAGCTATCAAGCTTCCTTGGGACAAGGACTCGAAAATATGTACGGTTTGAGCCAGCAGAGCGAGGCAATGTTCGCGGCTTTTGTTAACCACTTGGCGACACAGTTGGGACGAGAAGCGTCTTCCTACGTTCAGCAGCCGATATCTGTGGAAAACCTCGAAACGGCAGCCCCAAGAGCCACAGACAGCTCTGGTGCGGCTCCCGCTATCTCAAATCGGGCGATCGAACCGGATGCCCCTGCCACCCGTGAAAATCTGAGCGGCGAACTGCCAGAACAAGACAGATTTCCCTACGCCGGTACAGAAATTTCTCAGCAATTCGGACAGGTGAGGCACGATCGCGATCCTATTGAAACTCCTCTCTCTCTCTCGGATTGGGAAGATAATTTGTTCGGTTCTGCACCAGAAGAAGAATCAGCATCTGTAACTCTGTTGTCCGGCGCTGAGTCGGAAGATATGTTAGCAGAAAATGGCGAAGATGTTGAAGATTTGTACGCAAGTTTGTTTGCGGAAAAAGAAGTCGCAGAATTAAAATTAGAACTCGAAGAGTTTACTATAGAAAATACTGAAAGTGCTGCGACCAATAAAGCGGTAATATCTCAAAAAGCAGGCGAGGAAACTGCCGAACTCTTGAATGATGCGGAAGATTTGTTTGTAAATCTGCTGGATGAAGGCGAATCGCTGGAAGATTATTTGGGTGAAACTTCAGACTTTGTAATCGGTGATTCGATCGAGGATCTAACTTTAGATAGTGAAGATTTATTTGAACTGCAAGTTGCAACAGTACCTCAAGTTTCAGAACCGCCAGCCAAAAGTTCGATCGCGCCGCAACTTGATTCGGACGATCGACCAAATCGAGCAACGGCTAAAAACCTAGGCGATAGTTCCGACACTGCAACATTACCACAGCCGCCGACTTTGAGCGCGACTCCTGAAACTAGCCCGAAGCAACCCAGTGCCGCGCGCCTCCCCAGTGCTCGTGATGTTCGCACGGGCGAGTCCGACGCATCTTCGCAGCTATTAGATGATGACTACATCCAAGCTTCGCCGGATGAGGATTTGCTGCCGGTTGAAGCATTAGAAGATGACCTCGATCGAGCTCTAAATTTGGATAACAATACTCTGGAATTGTTGGAGACAGACCTCTACAATCTGGAGGGATTGGAAAATACGGCCCAAGGGCGATCGAATTCAAGTGCGGTTAGCAGCTTTAATTTGGCGAATTCCTCCGACGACGGTGCAGAAAATCCCTTTCCCGAAACCCTAGAGGAAGAATTCGGCACGCTGGAGGATTTGTTCTCCGATGTGTTGGAACTCTCATCTGAAGATGAACCGTTTGTTGTGGAAGACGAACTTGAGGATGATTTGTTTGTTGAGGAAGATGAGTCAAAGTTGACGCTAGACGACATTTTGGCTAGTTTGACTCAAACCGATCGAGAAATTGCAGAAACTGATGAATTGCGATCGACTCCAGCAGAAAGTAAAAAAAAAACCTAATTCCCACAGAGAATAAAACAAAAGCTGTTGAGGCGAAAACCGAGCCTAGGGAAAGCGCGCAGCAGCAAGAGTCGCCAGCAGATTTTGTTCCCAGCGAGATCGCCCCTTCCTCCTCTCAATCTCCAAAACGCCGGAATTCTCGCTGGTATTTGGGCATTGATTTGGCATCGGGCGGACTGTCGGCTGCTTTGCTCGATCGCACCAGCGGCAAGTTGTACCCGATTTACTGGGAAACACCGCAGGCCCCGGAAGCCTCGGCTACCTTTCGGATTCCCTCGGTTGTGGCGGTGGAGGAAACAGTCCCAAGCAATGCAGACCCGCAGGTGGCTTGGCCAGGGGAAGAATTTTTGCTGCAAAATTTTAAATTGCCTTTAAAAGTGACCATTCCTTATCAGCGAGAAGCTGCTGGGATGTACGAACCGCTGTTGCAGTGCTATGGCGGGGCTTTGTCGGTCGCCATACCGGTGCAAGGTGTACGGGCGCTGCTGGCTACTTTGAATCCCCGCCGAGGGCAAAAAGTTGGGGGATCGGGGGAAGTTTGTAAAGCTTCGGGACTGACTGCTGAAACTCTGGATGCGGCACTCTCAGACTTGCAGGGTGTAATTTTGGGGACTCCGGCGGGTTGGTCGGATGCTTATCGGTTTAACCTGCGGGAGGCTGTTTTGGGCGCAGGTTTGGTGGCTTCGGCTTCGCAAATTTTTGTGGTGCCAGATGCGATCGCCACTTTAATTGCTGTTGTAACTCCTATCAAAAATTCCACAAAAGTGCAATCTTTGGCGCTCGATTCTATTAGTGGCAAAGTCGCAGAAGCTGTACCGCTAACTGTGAATGATGGGGCTTTTAGCGGGGGAACTTTGATTCTGAATGCGGGGGCGACAACGGTGGAATTAGCTTTAGTTGATTTGCCCTCCAATCTTGAAAGTTTAACTCGTGCTGATTTTACTTGCCAAAGTTTTGATGTTGCTGGCGATGCTTTCGATCAGGATATTGTCTGTCAGTTGTTGGCGAAAAATGAAACTTGGGGAATGTCGGTCGATTTGCCGCGTCCGGGGCATCCCGATTTGCCTAGTCGCTATCAATTGCAGCAGCGGTTGCAAGGTTCTGCTTTTGGGCTGCAATTGTTGGCAGCGGCAAGGCATTTGAAAGTTATTTTGCAACATCAAGAAAGTTTTGTTTTGAATATTGGCCAGCAGCATTGGGATGTGAAGCGCAGAGATTTGGAAAGTCTGGTTTTAGTGCCTTTTGTGCAGCAGTTGAACCGCGAATTAAATGCTTTGCTCAGCCGCGCGGGAATGTCGCCGGCGGGGATCGATCGCGCGATTTGTACTGGAGGTATGGGCGCTTGGCCTGCGATCGCCCGTTGGTTGCGACAGAAGCTGCCCAATGCGATCGTCGTTCAAGACAGGCTAGACAGGGAATTTGAGGGCGATCGCAATATTTCTGAGTCACACAATTCGGCTGTTGATTCTGTATTGCCAAGCACAAACTATTCAGAAAAAATTGGTTTAGTTGCCTGCGGGTTGGCGAGTTTGGCTCTTTATCCTCAAATTTTGGATGTGCCGCAGCAGTACAGCGACTTTTTTCTGCTGTGGGAATTAATGCAGGTTTTGGGTGCCCAAACTCAGAGTTTTGAGGAAATTTTGCAGTTGTTGGAACGCCAAGGCGTGAATACCCGCACCTGCAGGCCTCGGATTTTGGAGATTTTGGCTGGAAAATTGCCGGCGGGACTTTTGCCGGAGGAGCAAGATTTCATGTTGCTAGCCCAGGAGTCGAGGCAAAATCCTGATTGGCAAGCAATTTTGGCTGAGCCGCTTTTCTTTGAGGATGTCTCGCGGGGTTATCGCTTGAATATCGAGCACGCTAGGCTTGTGCGCGAATATTTAGGAAAACTCGCCGGATTCAGCCAGCAAAAATTTTTAGAACCGCTCACCATTGTTTGGGATGTTGACACACCGAGCGATGGGTAATATCAAATCCGGTAGCATCGGAATGATTCAGATATATATTCTCGGACTCTGTGTACTCTGCGTACTAATAAGGTTAAATCACCTGACGATGCAAGCGGAAACGATATAACGAGAAATCGCTTAAGTGATTAAATTTTCATTCCCAGTCAAGATGCTTGCTTGCAAGTAATATTGTTTCCGGTTGCATCGGAATAATAAAATCGAGTTAACAGTCAACAGTCAACAGTCAACAGTCAACAGTTAACAGTTAACAGTCAACAATCAACAGTCAACAGTGAATTTACTATTCCGATGAAGATAGGATTTGATATGAATCAAGAATCCTCTCCCATGAAAGACAGAGGTTTGTCAAGACATCAATCTGATTTGCAAAACAATTTGGGTTGTCTTAAATAAACAAGCTGCGTGTTAATATACCTGCTGTTTTGGTTGTTAGTTTGTCGTGAGCTGTGGATAAAGATTGAGCTAAAAGCTGTTTTGCTAAAAATAAAAATGTTACAAAAAAATGTTAAATTAAGGGCAATATTTTGTAAAAATATTGCCCTTAATTTTTGTTCATCTCCATCTCCCTTGACTGATGACTGATGACATCATTTCTGGTCGATTGACAACGATATACCCCATGCCCCATGACCTGTTTGGCCAATTCCCAATGACCAATTCCCAATGACCAATGACCAATGACCAATGACCAATGACCAATTCCCAATGACCAATGACCAATGACCAATGACCAATTCCCCATTCCCAATTCCCCATTCCCAATTCCCCATTCCCAATTCCCAAGTCCCAATTCCCCACGACTTCTATGATGAATTTACCTAATTTGATTACTTTTTCCCGCTTGCTGGGAGTGCCTTTTCTGCTCTACGGTTTGTACGATCCCAGCGCCCAAAGTCGCTGGATTTGCACCGCAATTTTTGTGGTAGCTGCGGCTACTGATTGGCTGGACGGCTATTTGGCTAGGAAGCTGAATCAAATTACCGATTTGGGAAAGTTTCTCGATCCTTTGGTGGATAAATTGTTAGTGTTAGCGCCGCTTTTAGTGTTGATTGAGTTGGGTAAAGTGCCGGCTTGGGCAGTGTTTTTAATTTTGGGGCGGGAGTTGACAATTGCGGGGTGGCGTGTTAATAAAACTACGATTTCTGGAGCTAATATTTGGGGCAAGTTGAAGACGGTTAGTCAGATTGTGGCGATCGCGCTTTTAATCGCTCCTCTATCTGAGGCGTGGAACGTTCCGGCCTTAGTTGCGTTTTGGATTTCTGTAGCTTTAACTTTGATTTCTGGCGCTATTTATCTGTGGCCACAATCGGCGGTTGAGACAAACTAAATCGGTTTTTGGTAACTGCAGATTGACGCGGATTAACCCAGGTAAAAACTTCGATCTATTTGTAGGGACACGGCGCGGTGCCGTGTCCTAATCGCCGCTTAATAATGACTGCCCGATTTCCGGTAGTGCACCGCTGTTACCCCGTCATTTTTCAGCAAATGACCGTTTTCAACCGCTGCATAAACTACCCAGTGATCGCCGCATTCCATCCGACTTATTACTTCGCATTCGAGATAAGCTAAAGCTTCTGTCAAAACCGGACAGCCGTTGCTAGCTTCCACCGTTTCAACTCCGGCAAATCTGTCTTCTCCCGGAGCAAAGTTTTTCATGAAATACTTCCGCAACTGTCGCCCTTCTGCTAAGATGTTGAGCACAAATTTATCTCCGGCGTACATCAAAGCTTCGATCGATCGATCTTTAGCCACCGAAATCGTCACGCCAGGGGGATTAAACGTGGCTTGCGATACCCACGAAGCCAGCATCGCACTCGTAAGATCTCCGCGCTTCGCCGAGACTACGCACAGCGAACCTACTAATCTTCCCACTGCTTGTTCCGTGCGATCGCTCCCACCAGTCAACTGCGGTTTCGGTGCCCGCAATTTTTGCGATCGCACCAAAGCTTGAGCAAAATCTGTTCCCGCCTCTTTGCACTCGTAAATCGTCGCCGCCGTCGGCTTAAATTTCGCTCTAATCGGCTCAAATCCAATGCGGTAGCCAGCATCTTTCAGCTTGTTTTCTACTAAATCGATCGCCTCTCCACTCCAGCCAAAGGAACCGAAAACCCCCGCTAATTTGCTCTTAGCCGCTGTTGAGAGCACAATTCCCAAAGCAGTTTGAATTTGCGTCGGCGCGTGTCCTGCTAGCGTCGGAGTTCCGATGATAAATCCCGCGCATTTCTCGATCGCCTCTTTAATTTCTCCCGGTTCGGCAAATTCGCAGTTGATCGTTTCTACAGCAACGCCTGCTTTCGTAATGCCTTTGGCGATCGCCTGCGCCAAAGTAGCCGTATTTCCGTAAGCCGAAGCATAAAGTAGAGCAACTGTCAAGTCTTTTGAATTTTGTTGCTGGCTCCATTCCCGATACAAATTGCTCAGTTCGTGGAGGCCGTAACGGACGATTGGGCCGTGGCCTGGAGCATAAAATGCTGTTGGTAAATCGACTAATTTATCCATTGCCGTCAGCACTTGTTTAGCCTGAGATGCGTGCAGAGAATCGTAATAATAGCGCCGGTCTTCGCTATATACGCTCCACCCTTCATCGAATACTTGGTCGCCACAAACGTGAGCACCAAAAAATTTGTCCGTGAACACAATTCGAGTTTGCGGATCGTAGGTGCAAAGTTCGTCAGGCCAGCGGGGAGTCGGAGTCGCGATGAATTTTAATTTGTGACCTTTTCCTAAATCGAGAGTTTCTTCTCCCCGCACAATCATAATGTTTAATTCTTGTTCGGGAAAAGCGCCTCGCAAACCAATCGCCGCTGGATTTGTACAAACAAAAGCTAGTTGCGGAGCCAATTCTAACAAAGCTGTAATTGTGACAGCTCTGTTAGCGTTGAAATGCCCCAAAATCACATAATCTAGCTTTGTCAAGTCCACCCGTTGCTGCAAAGAATCCAGATAATTTTGGGTGAAAGATTCCCCCGGCGGGTCAAACAAAGCTGTTTTGTCGGCTTGAATGATATAGCTGTTTGCTGTCGTCCCCTTTTGCAGGGAATATTCTACTTCAAATTTTAGTCTATCCCAAGTGCGCGATCGTACTGTTACCGTATCTGCAGCAATTTGGACAAACTGCACGTCGCGCGGTTTGGCATCAGATGCGGTTCTGGAAACTAGAGCGTTAGTCATTTATTGCACCTATGAGAAACTGAACAACAGAACTTCTTTTAATTTCGTGCCAAAATTTGGTATCTACAATATCAAATTTGGCACCTTGAACCTGTAAATTGGTATCCAGATCAATTAGAAATTTCTGGGTTTTCAAATCGTCCCCAATTTGGATAAAGCTCACACCAATTTCTTCATCTCTATCTATTTTATTGGCCGCACTTACAAGAATTTCGGCGATAGCAGCGCCATTTTCTGGTTTTTCATCTAGCACTACAACAATTATTGCTCCTTGTTTCCCAGCAGCCTTTGTTTTGAGCTGAAAATAATCGCTAAAAGCTGTGGTTAGAGGTTCTGCCAAATTAATTGCAGTCGGTTTTGCTGAATCAGGTTCCGTATTTTGTCGCTGCAAAATTTCAGCCAACCGGGCAACATTAGAATTTTTATACTTCCACATAGGAGTAGAAGCTTCATAGACGGTTATGCCGTCACTGTCAAATTCTTGACATTTTTTTGCTAAGTCGATCAGAGATGCCTGTGCTTCTACCCATTCCTCATAAAAAGGATGTTTTGGGTCTCGGCTGCCATCGCTTCTGGCAATAATAATTGTGTAATCTCGGTCTTCTAAAAGATTAGCGGGCATTAGCAATTCCCCTAGTTAAAATGGAGTCTAAATGACAACGGTTTGCCCGGTTTGCTGCTTGTGGCGCACCCAACACCTAGAACCTGGTAAGGTGCGCCACAAGCACAAAGTTGAGAGTTTTGGCGTAGCCAGTTGCCTCCTAGACTTTAATTGTAGGGTGCGTCAGTAGATAGTCGATGATGAAGTCGAATAAAACATCGTCTGACGCACCTTACTAATCAGTTTGGCCTGTGTTGACTCAGACTGTCGATCGATATATCGTTTAATTTCCCTCTTGCTCCTGACAACAGTTAACAGTCAACTGTCAACTGTCAACTGTTAACTCACTTCCTAATAGTGATTGCCGACTTTGCGGTGGTGAACTGCCGGCAGCGCCTCGGGGTTGGATACGCGACCGCTATCGACCGTAGCATATACGATATGATGATCCGAAAGTTCCATCCGGCTGACTACTTCGCATTCCATGTAAGCCAAAGCATCTGTCAAAATTGGAGAACCGTTGCTGGCTGGTTGAGTTTTAACTCCGGCAAATCGATCGGCACCAGGAGCAAAACGCTTCAAAAAGTGCCTCATCAAGGTTTGATAGTTGCCTTCTTCGAGCACGTTGAGCACAAATTTATCGCCCGCGTGCATCATCGATTCGATCGCCCGATCCTTCGCAACTGCTATAGTTAAACCCAACGGTTTAAAACTCGCTTGCGTCACCCAAGAAGCTAACATCGCACTGCTAACCGCGCCTTTTTGAGCGGTAATAATGTACAGTCCGCCGCTGATCCGTCCCAAAGCTTTATCCAAGTCGCTATCGAGGGATTTCATCTGTTTGACAGCCTTGTCCCGCGTCAACCACTGTCCCAAGTCGGTGCCGGCTTCGTCGCAAAGTTGATAAACTGCTTCCGTCGGCGCTTCTTTGATCAAAATGTTGGGAAATATTTCTTTCAAACCCAATTCTTTGAACTTGTTTCGCAGCGGGTAAATAGATGCGTCATCGCCGCCGCCGGATTCGCACAAACCGAAGGATTGTTTGTTGTTAGCTGCGACTAAAATTGTGTTGATAGCTGCTTCGGCATTTTCTGCAGCAGCGCCGTTACTAGGCGGCGAACAAATCACGATCCCCGCAGCAGTACCGACAAGTTCGCGGACTTCTTGCAAGTCGGCGGTTTTCAAGTCCATCATTTCTACGGCGACACCGGTTTTGGTGATTCCGTGGGCGATCGCCTGACTGAGCCGATCGCTAAATCCGTAATCAGAAGTGTAAAATACCGCTACCGTGGTTTCTGCCTTAGCTTGGGCTTGGCTCCACTTTTTGTAACGTCCAGTAAGTTCAACTACATTGTACCTGAGCAGTGGCCCGTGACCTGTTGCCACCGTACCGATTTCTCCCAATTCTGCCATCCGCTTCATGGCGCTGAGTACCGATCGAGCATTGGGAGCCATCAAACACTCATAATAAAAGTGATAATCTTCCTCAACCGCTGCCAAATCGTCATCGTAGGTACTGTCGGAACAATAGTGCATCCCGAAAGCATCGCAGGTGAAGATCACTTGAGTTTTGCTGTCGTAGCTGAAAATAGTATCAGGCCAGTGCAGGTTCGGCGCAGATACAAATTCGATAACGTGGCCGTTACCTAAATCTAATTTGTCGCCATTTTTGACTACAAGCCGCTCAAAAGGCTGGTGTACGAGATTTTCTAAAAATTGAATTGCTACTTTCGCCCCCACGACTATTGCTTGGGGTGCCAAAGCCAACACATCTTTAACTAAACCGCTGTGGTCGGGTTCGGTGTGACTGATAATTAGATAATCAATTTGTTTCGGGTCAATTTCCCCCGTCAGAGTCTCCATATATTGCTGGCGAAACTTCTCGTGGGATGTATCGACGAGGGCGGTTTTTTCGCCGCGAATGATGAATGAGTTGTAAGTTGTACCGTTTTGGAGTCCGAATTCAATGTCAAAGCGGTCTCTATCCCAGTCCAGGCATCGAATTGCCGTTGTATCAGGGGCAATTTCGACTTTTTCCACTGTCAATCTGCGTTGGACTCGTTCAGTCAGGGCTACCATACTGTGCCTCCTTGTCTGTTATCCATTACCTTATTGTTTCCATTCTGACACGTTTCTTTTGTAAATCTTCATAAAATTTCTTATGAAGGTGTTAAGTAACTTGAAAGTTATTAATGTATGGATGGGGCGATCGCCTGCGGGATAGCTTCGTTTCGCGGGAATTTTGTAAAAAATCTACAAATTAGGTATTGACAAAATTACAATTTTACCAATCAAATTTTAAAATAAATGGGAAGCACCCAAAACTCAGAAACCCGGTTTCTAAGTTTTGGGTGCTAGTGATATCAATTCCGGTTGCACTCATACATGATGTTAACAGTCAACAGTTAACAGTTAACAGTCAACAGTTAACAGTCAACAGTTAACAGTGAATTTACTATTCCCATGAAGAGAGGATTTGATATGATGTGTTTCGGAAGATGTATGGGACTTCGCTTTATGTTTTTTGGGGGAAGATACGGTGTCGTATCGCCGTTTTCCGACACTACCTGCTGCTAATTTTCCGAATAGAGAACGGTTGTACAACCAGTTGACTAAGCAGAATGGTGATTTGGTAGTACCGAGTTTTGATTGAGCCCGTGGCTTTGATTTATAGAAGCTAAGGCGATAAAGAGTTTTGAGTTACCGGCTTCCAGGGAGGCGATCGCCTCCCTTTGATGCTTTTGCTAAGCGTTTTTTCCCAGCAATCTTACAAGAAAGAACCGCTATTAAGAGCAGATTGGTTCACATTATAAACCACTCCTAAGTAGTCATTACCAGACTTGATTGCCGTTGAAGCTAAAGCTGTCGCCCCATCTAAAACGACGTTGACTGACTCAAAAGTTAATTGACTGAAACTAAAACCAACCAATCTGATTTTATCCTCAGAAGAATTGAAATCAGTAATCACATCAGCTTGAGATGGGTTAGTGTCAGTATATTGTAATACAAAGGTGTCCCTTCCTCCACCACCTGTGAGAGCATCGAAACCTCGATCGCCCCACAACTCATCATCCCCATCTCCGCCAAGCAAGACATCATTTTCCTTACCACCGCGTAAGAGGTCATTACCAGCACCGCCGGTGAGAGTGTCATTGTCATTATTGCCACTCAAGAAATCATTACCATTGCCACCTGATAATTGATCTGACTCTTTCCCACCAAATAAGGAATCGTTACCATCAGCACCATTAATGATATCAGCACCTTGGTTGCCCAAAATCGTGTCATTACCAGAACTTCCCGTCAAGTTATCATTACCTGATAACGCGAAGATTGGTTTGCCAAAGGCTGATGATGGAATGCTAGTATCATCTCCATCGGTGAGTAAATATTGACCATCTACTACTTGATTTTGTGGGAAACCGGTGGGTTCGCCACGACCGATGAGACTGATTGGCGGCGTGTTAATTACTAATGTGCGTGCCGGTGTTGGTGTCGGCGATGGCCCCGGCGATGGTGCCGGTGTTGGTATCGGTAATGGTGTCGGCGAGGATCCCTGTCCGGGTGTCTGCGGGGGTGTCGGTGCCGCATTCACGACAAGTTGGAAGAAATCGCTCGTTGAGGCTTTCCCGTCATTCGCAGTCAATTTTACCTTTAAGTTTCCGACATTTGCAGCCGCAGGTGTGCCACTAAAAGTCTGAGTCGCCGCGTCAAATGCTAACCAAGTCGGTAACGCCGTGCCGTTTTCTTGAGTCGCAGTGTAAGTCAACGGGTCATTTTCAGCATCCGTAAAGGTACCGGCCGGTACTGTAAAACTAAACACCGCACCGCTCGTCGTTGACTTATCGATAGTTGCACTGGCAACAACAGGAGGAGTATTGAGTTGATCGGATACCGTTAAGATAAAGGTATTGCCCGTAGAGGCTTTGCCGTCATTCGCAGTCAATTTTACCTTTAAGTTCCCGACATTTGCAGCCGCAGGTGTGCCACTAAAAACGCCTGTTGTCGCATCAAAGGTTAACCAACCCGGTAACGCTGTTCCGTCTTCTAGGGTGGCGGTGTAAGTCAAAGGGTCATTTTCAGCATCCGTAAACGTAGTTGTTGGTACTGTAAAACTAAACGCCGTATTGATTGTCGCTGACGTATCGTTGAGCGCAACGGCGACAACAGGAGGAGTATTGAGTTTATCGGATACCGTTAACAGGAAAGTATTGGTCGTAAAAGCTTGACCGTCGGAAGCAGCCACATTAACTTTCAGGTTTCCAATATTTGCTGTTGCAGGTGTGCCACTAAAAATGCCTGTTGCTGCATCAAAGGTTAACCAAGTCGGTAACGGTGTTCCGCCTTCTAATGTCGCGGTGTAAGTTAACGGGTCGTTGTTAGGATCGGTAAACGTACCTGTGGGTATTGTAAAAGTAAACCCCGTATCGATCGTCGCAGATTGATCGTTAATCGCAACGGCGACAACAGGAGCGCTGTTTTTACCAACAGTATAAACCTGTCCCTTAAAGTTTCCATCGTTCGGGGCCGCTCCACCTAGAGGAGCATTCAGGGCATTAAGGATGCTGTTATTATCGACTAAATCCAGTTGTACCGTGCCATCTAAAGTCCCTGTGTTCACTGGGACATTATAGGTTGTGCCTGAACCCGTGATTGCACCGATAGTTGCGCCGGTGACACCATTCGTTACTAAGGTGAAGTCCGCAGCATCAACTCCTGTCACAGATTCATTAAAGGTGACTTGATAATTAACTGTTGTAGCAGCAGTAGGATCTGGATCGAGTTTGTTGATGGCGGTGACGTAGGGAGTAACCGGATTAAAGGTGACAGAATTATCCGTACTGGTACTGACTGTATTACCATTTCCGGCTAAATCGTTAGCAGCATTGGCGGCAATAGTAGCAGTCAATGCTCCCGGTTGGGTCAAACCTGTAACGGCTACGTTGTAATTTTGACCTGTACCATCTCCTGTTACGGTAGCGGCGGCCCCGGTGATACCAGTGAAAGTGATGTCGGTAGCATCAAACCCCGTCACCTCTTGGTCAAATACGACGGTGTAGTTAATAAGGGTATTGCTCGTCGGATCGACTTGGCTACTAGCTTGGTTAATCGTAACGTTGGGTGGGGTGGTGTCAATGACTAAGTTTTTATTCACACCCAAGGAATTAGCAGCACCCAGAGCAGGGAGATCGAGTATCGCTGCGCTAGTCGTCACCGTTGCGTCATTAATCGTACCGCCATTCAGGGTAAGGGCAGCGATCGCGCTATAGTCCAGGTCAGCGATGGTTTGACCTGCTGCTACGGTGTAGTCAAAGGTGAGCGTATTCGTACCGCTACCACCACCCACAGTGCGATAGGTAGCCGTCCCCCCGGAGTTGAGCGCGATCGTCGGTGAACCAGTGACGACGACGGGTTCGGTAAATGTGACGGTAATCGGAATTACTTTACCAGTCCCATAGCTACCATCAGGGGAAGTTGAGCTAATACTGGTGACTTTAGGTGGAACGTTCGCATTAACCAGCAGTTGCGCTGCTGTATTGGGATTTAATGCTGCATCTGTCGCTTTAGATGCAGCGACATCAATGGTGACAGGCCCATCATTTGTAGGTGTGACATCAAAGGTGTAGAGTCCAGGTGTAGTAGCACTTGGAACAAAGTTACTTATACTACCATTGCCTAAAGTGACATCAGTATCATCAAAAGTTGTTCCCACAGTCTCATCAAAGGTAGCCGTGACGCTAAACAGGCCGGTGACAGGTGCTACTGCTGCGGTTGTTAAGGTAAGAGTTGGCTCCTTAGTATCTACCGTTATGTTATTAGCTGCTAAAGATACCGTAGTAGGAGTCAGAGAAGTAATAGCATTGCCAGCAGCATCTGTTAAGGTTGCTAAACCTCCAACCAAATTTATGGGAGTTGTTGCGAACAGGTCAAGAAGGGGAATATCTCCGGCTCCTGCAACTCCCGGAGTGGCTCCGTCTGGTGGAGTATAAGTGCCGCTAACAGATGCAGCGGCGGTGGCGAAAGCTGGAATAGTGACAGTGCCACCATTATTTAAGGCGACAGTTATGGCACTCGTTGATGTGACAGGTTCGCTGAAGGTTAGAGTAACGTTGATATCAGGAGCAGCAGCTAGGTTGCTGTAACTGCCAGTAGCGGTGGTAGAAGTAACGCTTTGGAGAATTGGTGGTGTTGCATCTCTCGTGTAGGTGTCCCCAGTGTTAAATGGTGTTGCGACGGCATTACCCGCATTATCAACAAGCGCTGTGGGAGCTGCAGCTAGGTCTAAGCGGATAGTACCATCACCACCTGCAATGCCATTCACCGTAACATCTACACTGTTGCTGGCGGTTGGTGCCGAAACGACAACACCGGTATTAGTAACACCGCCGACGGAAGTAACGGTAAAATCAGCGGGATCTAGGCCACTAACCTGTTCGCTAAATGTCACCGTGTAAGTCACGGCGGTGGTTGTACCAGGGATTGATTCTGTTGTAGGAGTTTTACGAACGATGCTGGTGACTGTAGGTACTACTGCATCCACGTTTATCGTTGGAGTTGCGGGTGGAGTGAAGGTAAGAGTTGCATCATTCCCTGCGGCATCTTTAACAGTCGCACCGGTAGGTAATGTTAAGGCTGTCCCTACTCCAATGCCATTGGTATCTGCGTTGCCAGCTACAACAGTATAACCGAAAGTATGGGTGGCAGATGATGCTCCTCCACTCGTTAAGGTAGCATTGACTGTACCCCCAGTATCTAAAGTGATGGGTAAGTTTGCACCGCCTATGATGGTGACTGGTTCGAGAAAAGTCGCCGTGAAGTCGAGGACATTTCCAGCTAAGTAGGTGGTGGTGGGTGTGCCGGTACCAGGTGTAATCGGTCCGGTTACACTGGTGATGGTGGGTACTACTCCATCCACATTTACCGTTGGAGTGACGGGTGCAGTGAAGGTAGGGTTAGCAACAGCATTAGCGGCACCATCTGTAATAGTTCCAGTTAAGGCTGTCCCCACTGCGATGCCGCCAGCGGTATCTAGGTTGGGAGCTACAACAGTATAACGGAAGGTTTGGGTGGCAGACAATGCTCCTGAACCCACTAAGACAGCAGTTACCCCACCACTATCTAAAGTAATGGGTAAGGTTGCACCGGCTGTGACAGTGACAGGTTCGCTGAACGTTGCCACAAAGTCGAGTGTATCTCCAAGTTTGTAAGTGGCGGCGGCGGGGGCAGTTACACTGGTGATGGTGGGTGGTACTGCATCTGCGATGACAAAGGCTTTATTGTCACCCAGGGAGTCAAGAGCCCCACCTGTAACGGGAAGCGTTAAAGTAGCAGGACTATTATCGGAGGCTGTAGTTATCGTACCGTTGAGAGAAGTCGAGCTATAATCAAGGTTTGCAGCGACTTGACCCCCAGTTATGGTGTAGTTAAAGAGGAGGGTATTTGTCCCTGCACCACTAGCATAAATTGCTACTCCTCCTGAGTTAAGATTGAATCCTGGAAAGCCCGGGGCGAAGGAGACGTTGACGGGTTCGCTAAAGGTAACGGTAATCGGAATAGTTTGACCTGCCACATAATTACCATTCGGTGCAGTTGAAGTGACATTGGTGATGGTAGCTGGCAAAGTATAACCATAGTTGGCAAAATTCAGGGGTTGGGTTTCAATTTCCCCAAATCTCACTTCTAAGCTCCAGTCTCCACCTAATGCCGCCGCACCGGTTAAGTTATTAGAAGCCGCTACAGCCGCACCCGTGATTTCACTTAATTTTTTGACAAATTTCTTACCAACTTCTCCGGCAGCAACATTACATCCATATAATAGGATGTCGCCTGTTTTAGTTAAGGCTTTTCCCCACTGTTTTAGCCGATCGCGGAAAGTTTCGATCGCACTTTCATCAAGTACCTCAGTACCGAGTGTGATACTCCCTTCATTCCCGTGAGAAATGATGTGCAATGCTTCAATATCACTTTCTCCGGCTAAGGATTGAGTGATTTGCGCGATTTTGCTGGATTTGTCATCTAAAATGACAACTTTACCGCCCTCGGCACTTTGAACAAGGCTTTGATAATCTTGTACAGAGGAGTCAACGAAAATGATTTGCTTAGTCATGCTTAGTTTCCGGTTAATGATTGATTGGTTTTGAATACACTTGAGTTAAGCTGGATATCCTCTCGCCCTATACCCCCTTCCTAACCCATTTAAAAAAGGGACAAGATAGTTCTTAAAGTCAATCCCTACTTCCCTTGAAAAAAAGGTTTAGGGATATCTCCGGGGAACAGATGTCAAGGTTTTACGATTTATTTAGCTTTTTCGACAATGGCACTAGCGCGGCTATTTGTGGTCTTATTCCAACAAAAATAATCTATCTAATCGCTCAATAAAGTCTAGTAATAAGATTGCTTTTCTCTCCTTGAAACTAGACTTGAGAACGCACCTGATGTAACCCTTGGGCTTTCAGTTCATTGTCAAATAATGGCTCGCCCTACTGGACATTATCGAAATCACGAATGAATTTTTCTTCTCCTAAAAACTGATAAATTAGCGATATAGTTTTCTCTGGTACTTTTGTCAATAAATTGTAATCAACTAATAGTAGAGATGCACTTTGTTCGCTATAGAATACTTCTTTCAGGGAGTTGTAGGCAAATCCTACTAAACGATTACCTTGGCTTAATGCTTCGGTACGACTACCAACTGTCGCTCGTTCCGCTGGATTCTTAAATAACTAGGAAACATCAAACCCACATTCCGCACGTCTATTTGTAGTATGCCAAGTAATACGAAAATTCTGAGTTATTTGACGTTTGATTTACGTACAAATACTTAGTTTTTTCAATTTTAAGGTTGGCTCAATTACTAAGTTAATGTAATAATTACATATTACATTTTGAAGTACAAAAGGTGGGTCAAAGGCATTACGCCGAATCCGTAACTCAATGCTATCCATTATCCAGGCGATGTTCCTGATAGGGTAGATGACTGTCGCTTGGGGAAATAGTTCCCAATTAAAGGTAATTTGCTACACCATAGGCGATTGGTATCGAAAATCACTTCTTTTTTATCAGCTTCCGGGTGATAGTAGGCTGAAAAGATGCTCAGAATGAGCGCCCGTTTTTGTTCATCGGAAATGAAGACAGAAAACTCGTTATCTTCGTTCATGGCTTCCAACATTCGATCGAATTTAACCACCCACAGGGCTAGTCATGGCTGCGTGAAACCGGAGGTTTCGCCGCAGGATGGCAGCGATTAAGGTGGAACCGGATCGCGCGCGGCAATCCTGAAATAAAATGGATTTTCTGGGGCATCGAGTTGGAAGATGTTTCAGGTTTTCAAGTAGTTTACCCCGGTCAAGAAGAAGGCTGACGCTTGGTGGTAGACACTTGCTCTGACTGCGACACCTGTTAGAGACTTAAATAATGTCTGGAGACAAGACTGTACATCTAGCATCTGAGACAGTATCTGCTTCAGGCTGGATGTTGCATAACTTTACGGCATTACCGTCGGTTTTTTGCAAGGTCTATCTGGCGGTAGATGGCAGTCAAGGGATCCTCGCGATTATATGATGGTGAGCTGGACAGGAGCGCGATCGCGCTCATCAAAGACTCATGATCTAGATCGTTGCTTTTTGCCACGAAATATGCTAATACCCTATATTATAAAAAATCTGGAATTCAATAAAAGGTCGATCGACAATAAGTGCGATCGACAATAAGTGCGATCGCCCAAATACTGTGATTAAATGGCGCTGGGGCGATCGTCATTTAAGCATTGTTGGAAACAGAAACCCGGTGGCTTACAATAATAAGCTCGCCCAGCATTTAAATTGCACCTCAAAAAATAATTAAACCATCAGTGGGGTGTTAGTCTAGTTGCTAGCCAAAAATATGCAATTCAAATGCCAAAACAACTTACAACCACTAATCATTAACCCATCTCAACCCATCTGATTGGTCAACGGCAATTCAACAATCAACTCAGTTCCTCCGCCAACCTCACTGACGCACCGAATCCGGCCGCCGTGGGCTTGCACAACTACCTGATAGCACACAGAAAGTCCCAAACCAGTACCTTTCCCGACAGGTTTAGTAGTAAAAAATGGGTCAAAAATCTTATCCTGAATTTCCGCAGGAATGCCATTTCCGGTATCGCGGACAGAAATTGCTACCCAGTCCGGCTCGCTTTGCCAACTGCGGATTGTTAATTCCCCCGGTTTGTCTGCAGAGTCGATCGCATCTAAAGCATTGTCAATCAAATTATAAAATACTTGGTTGATTTGGCCTGCATGACAGTTAACTAGCGGCAAACTTCCGTATTCTTTCTCGATTTTAATCTTGGTTTTTAGCTTATTTTGCAGCATCAATAAACTGCTGTCCAAACCTTCATGCAAATCCACCGCTTTAAATTCCGCCTCGTCTAATCGAGAAAAACTTCGCAGCGTCGTCACGATTGAGCGAATCCTACCGCTGCCTTCTCGCATGGAATTGAGCAGTTTGCCAAAGTCTTCTCGAACATAATCTAGTTCTAGTTCTTCATTGATTTTGACAAGTGCTTCCGCGGCTTCCGGGCAGGCTGTTCCGCAGAATTCAAGAGCTTCGTTTAAGACTTTAAAATATTCTTTAGCGTGAAACAAATTGGCGTGAATAAAATTGTTGGCGTTGTTGATTTCGTGAGCAATACCGGCCACCATTTGCCCCAAACCAGACATTTTTTCGGTTTGAATTAATTGCTGCTGTGCCGATCGCAATTCTTGCAGCGCTGCTTGCAGTTGCTGGGTTTGAGCTTGAGATTTGACCGCAGCTTCTCGGACTTGGCTGTAAAGTTCTGCTTGCTGAATCGCGATCGCCATTTGGTCGGCTAGCTGCGACAGCAACTCCATTTCTTGTCGCTGCCAGTTGCGAGTATCCCGGCACTCGTGAGCAATCAGCAAACCCCAAAGTCTACCGGGAAATTTGAAATTACAACTTCCGTCGGCAGACAGCGAATTTTCTTCATTTCTGGATGTAATAATCGGTACGATCAGATTAGCTTTTACCTGCAAACTGTCTAAAAAATCAACGTGACAAGGCTCTAAACCGGAATTAAAAATATCATTAATTGCTTTGACTCGCCCTTGCTGGTAAAGATCGGCGTAATCTCCTCTGAAACACTTATCTGCCCCCATATCTCCTAAAATTGAAGGCCAAGGAACCGTCATATCTTCAACGACAACTTTTCCCTGCCAGTTATCTTCAAACTGGTAGATAATTACTCGATCGCACTGCAACATTTGGCGGACTTCTCTCACCGCTGTTTCCAGGATAGTTCCCAGATCCAGCGTACTGCGAATTTGGTTGCCGATCAGTCGCAGCAGCGATTCTCGTTCAGCTTGGCGGCGGGTTTTCCTGTAGAGTTTGGCTTGATTGATCGCGATCGCCAATTGAGAAGCTACCCCTTCTACAAGTTGCCTTTCCCAATCTGTCCATTCCCGTTCGCGATCGCACTGATGCAAGCCAATTATGCCATTGACTTCACCTTGATAGCGAGTAGCTACTGACAGCATTGACTTAATCTCCAAAGCTTCCGCAATTGTCCTGGTTTGTGGGTTCAACCCCGGAAAATCGAGAAACTTCGTCACTGCTAGCGACTCCTGCTGAGACATAACTTTTTCCAAGTGCGGGTTGTCAGCAAGCGGTACTTTCATGCCCAGTTGGATCGGATAATCCCCCGCGTTGTACTCTCCCCGCGTGACTAAAATATTTCCTGTACTTGATTCTTTGACTAAAATACTCGCGCGGCTGGACTGCAGCACTTGCCCCAGCAATCGGCAGGCAGATGTCAAAATTTCTTCTATGTCAAGTGTGCTGCGAATTTCGTTATTAATTTGGTTGAGCAGGTTTGATAGCTGAACTTGCTGCTGCATCTGCACAATTAGGGCTTTTTGTTCGTCTATTTGCGGCTGCAAAAGACCTTCTTCCTGCCTCCAATTTTCAGCTTCCGGCAATTGCGAAGTGAAGATCGTGCAATGGTTTTCTTGTTGTTGTATTTTTAGAGACATATTTACTCTGCCGTTGTACTGTATTTCGATAGATCCTGGTTCTTTACAGATTTGCTTACCCTGCCAACAGCGCGATCGCCACTACTAGGAATGTTGGAAGATATTAAAACATTATAAAGGATGCACCCCGACCCTTGCAATTATTTGCTTTACAAATATTTATAAATATAAATTAAGCGTTCTGTCCACATTCCGCACCCTCAACTGTCACAATCGGTTTTTACTTACTTTTATTGAACAATTAAGCTCTAGATTATACTTTATTATCGTATATATAGCCTTTCAATCTCTCATAAAAGCTACTATCTAGGATAGGGCATAAACCTCTGTGGGCTTAGGGTATACCTCACTTTCTTGAAAACCGCTATAGACGGAAAAAAGTTTTTTGAGAGGCATAATTTATCACTTTAAAAATCGATTGCTCTGAGTAATTGTACTCTGTGACAGTTGAGGGTGCAGAATGTGGGTTATGTAGCCGAAAATACAAATTAAGCGCGCGCCATTGAAATTCCTTAGCTATCGGTCGATTTGAGATTTTCCATTTTTCGCTTTGAGATTTACTTCACAGATCGGTTAGCAGGAACAAAATTCTAAAACTTTGGAAGCATCCACAACAATTGTCGGGGGCGCGCAACCTGTTTTTTTGCAGGTAAATTAGACTTACTTGCTAGGTTAAGCGAATCAAATTAATCTAAAATCTATCTTTAGTTCAATGTTGACGATCGCGCTCGATAAACATGAAAAACTCAATTGTCGATAATTTTCGCCCGCTAGTTGCTACAAGCAACCTGACACCTCAATTCACAGGTAAAGACGAGGTTAAAATAGCTTTGGCGATCGGCAATTCGCGACTCCACTGGGGATTATTTGCTGGGAAAACCATAGAAAAAACATGGAATACAGAGCATCTGAAAGCTGATGCTGTTTCCACGCTCTGTGAGACAGAAAAAGCCGAATATTTGGTAAAAACAGTCATGAGTTCCATCGGCCAAATATCAGATCTAAATCTCCCTTTTCTTCATGATACTCCCGCCGTTTCTAATTCTGACGCAGTTTCTTTCATCGCGCCACCTCTGGTTTTGGCATCAGTAGTTCCCCAGCAAACAGCAATCTGGCAGAGTTATCCTAATGTCCGAATTATTACTTTAGACCAGTTGCCGATCGGGGGACTGTATCCTACTCTAGGAATTGACAGAGCTTTGGCTTTACTGGGTGCTGGCAACCAATTGGGTTGGCCAGTTTTAGTTATAGATGCTGGTACAGCTCTAACATTTACTGGGGCAGATGTCAATAGGTATTTAGTTGGGGGCGCTATCTTGCCCGGTTTGGGTTTGCAATTGTCGTCGCTAGGGAAACAAACCGCTGCATTGCCCTCAGTTAGTTTACCAGAAAATCTGCCACACCGCTGGGCAAAAAATACTGCTGGGGCAATTCACAGCGGAGTGGTGTATGCCACTCTGGCAGGAGTTAGGGATTTTATTGAAGATTGGCAGAGGTTGTTTCCCAATAGCAAAATTGCACTCACCGGGGGCGATCGAACTTTGTTATTGCAATACCTCACCGCAGCCTTTCCCGATACAGCTTCCTGCATAATTGACGCACCAGAAGCCATTTTTTGGGGAATTAGTCCTTAGTTAGTAGTTATTGGTTATTGGTTATTGGTTATTGGTTATTGGTTATTGGTTATTGGTTATTGGTTATTGGTTATTGGTTATTGGTTATTGGTTATTGGTTATTGGTTATTGGTTATTGGTTATTGGTCAACAGCCCACAATTCCCACTGACTACTGACTACTGACTACTGACCACTAACTACTGACCACTAACTACTAACTACTGACTACTGACTACTGACTACTGACCACTAACTACTAACTACTAACTACTGACTACTGACTAATTCACTTAGCAAATTCGCGAATATACTTAGCAACAATATCCGGGGCTTCCTGCGGTAAATTGCTTTCTCCCCCGCTGACAGATTGCAGTTCGGCATTAGGAACTAGAGCGGCATAACATTGACACAGAGATAAAGCTGTGACGCTATCTTCAGAACCGTGCAACAACAAAACAGGCACTTTCAAAAATGGTAAATTATCATCAACTAACTCCGCTGTAGTTTCAGCCCGCCGACGCCCCAACAGCAACTGCACTGCAACTGGGGACTGCACCAATTGCTGTCTGAAGTTTAGCAATCTGTCAATCTTTTTTTTGCGGCCCAACAACTTAGCAATGGGATAGATCGATCGCAACAACCAGTAAGCTAAGGGAGGTTTACCGATCAGCCAGCGAGCATTCTGCCACCGCGCCCGCCGGTGGCCAACCTTTACCCCTTCAGGGGCCAACAACACTAAACCCTGAACTCGATCGGGATATTTGATCGCGTAGCTGGCCGCCACCCAGCCGCCCAAAGAATGACCGACCAAATAAACCTGTTGCAGGTTCAAAGTGTCGAGGTATTGCGCGAGACATTCTACTTCTAGGTCGATCGAATAATGAACGTTCGGCCGTTCGGAATCGCCAAACCCCAGCAAATCCGGCGCGAAACATTGGTAGTAGGGGCTCAAATGTTCGATCGTCCCCAGCCACTGACTGCTGTCCTGCCAAGAACCGTGTAAAAATACTAAATTAGAGCCTTGACCGACTTCGTGCCAGAAGATTTGCCCTAAAGAAAGTTTGACCCGAGAATTGCGTAGCTGTGAGTACATCCGGTTAAATATTTAGCAATAAAAAGATGATTAATTTAATGTTCAGAACCTGTAAATTAAGGTAGGGAAAAATTAAAAATTAATTCCACCGATCGCAGACAACTTTTGACGGCGAGATAATTTCTGACTGTGCTTAAATTTGGATGCCCCGCCGGTTTAAGCCAAAGTTGTCAGACCTTGAAAATAGTCCTGCAAGTGCTTGTCGTTATCGTGGCTCAGCAGGTTTTCCGGCAGCGATCCCGGCGAAAAAGCCTCAACCTCGCTGATTTCCAGCGTATCCTGAATTTGCATCTTTCCTTCCACTTCAGCAGCTACCACGATACAAATTGAGTGCAGGCGCGGGTCTCTATCGGCAGCCGAATAAACGCCCACCAAGCGCAGGATTTTGACTAAATCGAGTCCTGTTTCCTCCGCCAATTCCCGCCGCACTGTTGTCGGAACATCCTCTCCCCAGTCAACCATACCTCCCGGCAGTCCCCAGCGACCGTTGTCGCGGCGGCGAATTAACACAATTCGCCCGTCAGGTAATATGGGAATCACCGCAGTACCAGTGACGGGATGGCGAAAAATCAGCCCCAGCACAGTTTGTCCAATTTGCCACAATCGACGCATAAACTCAAAAGCTTGTTTAGGAGAAAGTAATTCGAGGCCTCCTAGCTCGCAGCTCTGGAGTCTTAATTTTGCATTTGTCATTCAGGCGAGATTTCTAGCAAGTCTGCTAAAATTTCCGCTGCGTGAGATTCTGGTTTGATTTTGCAATAAACCTTTTCAATCCTACCATCTGGGTCGATCGCGAAGGTCGATCGAATAATTCCCATAAATTCTTTGCCCATAAACTTTTTCAGTCCGTAACAGCCGTAGGCGGTAGCGACTTCCGCCTTTGAGTCGCACAGCAACGGAAAAGGCAGTTGATATTTAGCTGCAAACTTGGCGTGAGACGCGGCCCCGTCGGTGCTGATACCTAGCACTGCAATATTGCGCGCCCGGTATTCAGAGTAAATGTCGCGAAAGCCGCAAGCTTCTTTAGTACAGCCGGAGGTATTGTCCCGATGGTAAAAATAGAGTACAGCTCGCCGCCCTCGCAAATCTGCGAGGCTCACCAAATTGCCGGCAGCGTCGGGCAGGCTGAAGACAGGATCCCGCGTCACCGGGATTAAGTGTCATTTGTCATATTTGTCAATTGTTGAGATAAATACTCTGGGAGACTAAAAACATTGCGTCCGATCGCACCCAGATTCCCAGCGACTTGAATCCCGGTGTTCTTTTTTCTGGGTCTTGTACCGGGTGTGCTATGATCGTCATCGGTCTAAAATTGAGTATAACTAGACAACGTAAAAACTTAACTGGATTAGTTGAGTGCGTAGTCACACCTAACGGTGTTGCGGTTTAGCTAGGCAGACAGGAATCCCCACAGTATACCGATCGAAGGTTAGTGTGGGATAAAAGGCGCGTGAGACTCCTGATTCCACCCGTTCACAATCTCATAAGCATAGCTTTGAGCCGTGGAGGGGTGGACAACGAGACGAACCAATTCCTTTTTAAAATATCAGTGGGGCCCGACGTGTTCCTCACTTTAAAATGCCGTAGAGGGAAACGATTGGAGTACCTTGAAGGAAGTTCTCGATATCCTTAACAGGACTCAGAAGCCTAAACCATATCGCTTGCGATTGTTGTGGCAGCGTCACGAAAGCTAAATTTGAAGAAAACCTAGCTACAGAAACAGAACCGATCGAGTACGGTATAGTATACCGGAATTTACGCTTCGGGAGAAGACACGTCTGCTTTAGCGGGAGAAATCCTGTCAGAAGCAAGTGACTTCGCCCAAGCAAGAATCTCAGTCACGCCTGAGTGCACAGAGTATCAATCTTAAGAATTCCCGGGCTTTCGGGCGCGGGGAGTGTCAATGTTTATTAGTGAGGTCATAATGGCTAAGCGCCGCAATCTCAAGAAAGAGAAGGCACAACGAAATCAAGCATACGCTCGCAAATTTCGCAAGCGGAGAAATCAAGATATGTTCTCCAACAAGAGAAGGCGATTTGACGGCGGCAACGGCGGCGGGATGGGCGCCATGAGCGGCGGCGGACGGGACAAGGATATGGCTGCTGCTGAAGAGTAATAGAGTCAGGCTATCTGCCCAATTTAGAACCAGAGTGGAAAACACGATCGTTCTTTCGGAGAGATAGCCAGCCGGAATTTGTCCGAGAATTTAACGATGTTTAGGCGAGCCGATCGCGCGCAGCGATAAGTGATTTTCTCACTTGTTCAAACCCGGTACCTCCATAACTATTGCGAGCCGCCACCACTTGCTGAGGCGCGATCGCGCTGTAAATGTCTGTATCAAAAGCTGGGTGCAAGTCTTTCCACTCCTCAAGTGTCAAATCTTTGAGGAGTTTGCCCCCCGAAAGGCAAGTTTTGACGACTTTCCCGACGAGGTTGTAAGCTTCCCGGAAGGGAACGCCTTTAGCGGCCAAGTAGTCTGCGACGTCTGTAGCGTTAGAAAAGTCTTCGGTAACAGCCGCGGCGAGGCGCGATTTGTTAAACGCGATTCCTTCCCTGAGCAAAATCGTCATTGCTTCCAAGCAAGCCTGTACCGTTTTCACGGTATCAAACAAAGCTTCTTTATCTTCTTGCAAATCTTTGTTGTAGGCCAAAGGAAGTCCCTTCACTACTACCAACAAGGCTTGCAAGTTACCAAACACCCGTCCCGCTTTGCCCCGCACCAACTCTGGCACGTCGGGATTTTTTTTCTGGGGCATGATGCTAGAACCCGTAGCGCAGCTATCTTTGAGCGTAATAAATCCAAATTCGTGAGAAGACCACAAAATCATTTCTTCTGACAGGCGGCTCAAGTGTACCAAAATCAAGCTGCAGGCTGCGAGAAATTCGATCGCAAAATCTCGATCGCTCACTCCATCTAAGCTGTTAGCATAAACCTTGTCAAAATGCAAGAGTTCTGCCGTATAATCTCGGTCGATTGGGAAAGTCGTCCCCGCCAGCGCACCGCAACCCAAAGGCGAAACATTCACCCGCTTGGAGACATCGCCGAGACGTTCCCAATCGCGATCGGACATTTCAAAATAAGCTAACAAGTAATGAGCCAAACTGATTGGCTGAGCGCGCTGCAAGTGCGTGTAACCGGGGATTAAAGTTTCGACGTTAAGCTCGGCAATATCGAGTAAAACCCCTTGAAATTCCCGCAATTGCTGGCGAATTTCGGCGATGCGATCGCGCAAATACAAACGAGTATCAGTACCTGCTTGGTCGTTGCGCGATCGAGCTGTGTGCAGCTTTTTGCCCGCATCCCCCACAATATCCGTCAGTCGCTTTTCTACCGCAAAGTGAACGTCTTCTGCATCAACTCCCGGAACAAAAAGACCTTCGCGGTATTCGCGGCGAATTTGCTCCAAACCATTGACTAACTGTTCGCCTTCTGCTGCAGAAATAATCCCCGTTTTGGCGAGCATTTTAGCATGAGCGACAGAACCAGTCAAATCGTACTCAATCAGTTCAATGTCGAAGCCAATACTAGCATTGAATCGGGCGATCGCTGGGTGCAGCGCTGATTCAAATCTTTGACTCCAAGTTTTTTGTTGTGCTGTCATTACTGAAGGTAAAACTAGATTATATGTCTGTTGCAGAAGTCTTTAAAAAACCGGTTCTGGGCATCGAAATGCAAGTCTGCCGATTTGCAGCATCAAACTAAAATCCTGCTTCCCTAATTCGGCAAAAAAAGACTTTAATCCCGACTGCAAACTTTTTATACCTGTATTGACACTAAAAAACTGAATTCCTGACTACAAAATTATTAAAATTATACTGCATCACAAAAAAATGAAATCCTGCCTGCTAACTTTTCAAATCTTTTCCGGTTGCATCGGAATAATAAAATCGAGTCAACAGTCCGTAGGGGCGGTGGATGGTGCGGGCCCGCCCTCTTAACAGTCAACAGTCAACAGTCAACAATCACATGACAGTACAACCGGAATTGATATCAAATCTTTTCCTAATGCCCCAAGTCCCACAAAAGCTCTAAGGAAAAATGCCCTTAACGAACCAGCCAACAAATATACCTATAAAAAAAGCTCCTATTTGACCAGTCGAAACAAAATGATTCCAAGCTTTCTGGAAATTAGTAAAAATCTCGTAGCTTTGGCCCAAAATCACCGTATTCAAATGAGATTTTACAACTAACAAATCAACCGCATCATGCCAATGAATCGAGCCGGTCAATCCAGCAATAATTTCCGGCATTAAATTAACTATCATGTTGATTTTCTCCTGTTAAAGGTGTTACTCTAAGTACAACCAGTGTCATGTCATCTTCGTTGCGATTGCCAATACCGATAAACTGCTGAACTCGATCGAACAAATAATCCAAAATTTCCTCAGACTGCTGATAATTTTGACAAGCCCACTGAAAAGCCGCAGTCAAATTATCCTCATCAAACCGATCGCCTCTTTGATTAGCAGCATCGGTAAAACCGTCAGTGTAATAAATAATAGTATCTCCCGGCTGCAATTGCACCTGAGCTTCTTGGTAGTGCGAATCTGGATCGAGACCAATTAACATACCCTCCAAAGTATCGAGTCCCAGAATCGTATTAGTTGCAGCTTGCCACAGCAAAGGTGGGTGGTGAGCAGCATTGCTGTAAGACAAAACGCGAGTTTTCGGGTCATACTCCGAATAAAACAGAGTAACAAAACGGTGGGAATTTTCCAAATCCGCGTGCATTACCCGGTTTAAATGTTGCAAAATTCTCGCAGGCGAGTGGCGGTTCAAAACCTCGGCCCGCAGCATACCCCGAGTCATCGTCATCAAGAGTCCCGCCGGCACTCCCTTGCCCATCACGTCGCCGATGACGATGCTCCAGCGGCCCTTGTCGATTTTGGACTTAAGATTTTGAATCAGGGATGGGGGGGGTTCCCCCTCATTTTCCTTGCCGATCGGGTCATAGTCAGCGGGAATAAAATCATAATAATCTCCACCGACTCTGCTAGCGGTTTGGCAGCGGGCGGCCACCTCAAGACCGGGAATTTTCGGACAACTGCGGGGTTGCAGCCGCAATTGAATTTCCGCCCCGATTTCTAACTCTCTATCTAAGCGTTCTTTTTCAGCTAACTTAACAGTAAGTTCATCTTTGTAGACTGCCACTGCGGTTTGATCCGCCACCAACCGAACTAATTTCTGTCTGCTGGAAGTCCACAAATATTGAGGGTCACTGCTAAAAACATAAAGCCGTCCGCGTTCTAAATTTTTGACTAAAATTGGCGTTCCAAACAATTGAACATCCGGGCCCAAATAACGACTTACTTGCAGGTCTAGACTAGAAGTTTGCCCTGAGATTGAGGAAGCAGATTCACCAGCCGGGGCAGCAACTGCTGTAGCTTGTCTGGTGGCCATTTCCAGCGCTTTTTGCAAATCTTGGCACTGCCGTCCTTCCTGACAGTGCAACTGCTGAAACCTGACTTGACCGTTGGGTTTGAACAGCACTAAAGCTCCCCCGTCGGCATCGGTAACGCGAGTCGCCACCAAAGGTACTAACTCCAAAAATTGATTGAGATTGTTAAAACTGCGGAGGGCAAATCCCAGGGAGCCCAACATATCTTGAACGTTGTGCTGGTATCGGTGCAAGCGGCCCACCAGTTCTTTGAGGGCAAATACTGGCGTCGCGTCGGTGGAATTGCGACCCGTCGGGCGGTCAGCAGGTTGAGGTGAGGGACGAGGCAAAGGCACAGCAGTCATTTTAAATTTGTGATTTTCGATCTTAAAAGGAACTTGATTGATTGAGGACTGAGAGAAGAGTCCAGTTGCACCGAAGCGTGATTGTTGAGTGTTGAGTTTTGGAACAATACCGATACAACTGGAAACGATATTGCACGCCAGCGAGCAGAAACCCGGTTTTTTTTCTTTAGTAGTTTGGTGGGATGCTAGTTTGAGCTTAAGAATTTGAGACTTTGAAGTTCTGTCCGGGCCTCCAAAAATCGGGCCCGCGGCAGATACCTCATCAATCTAAAATCTAAAATCTAAAATCCAGTAGGGCTTCGACAAATTCGTAACTAGAAAACGGCCGCAAATCTTCGATGCTTTCCCCGACTCCAATAAAGCGGATGGGCAGACCGAGCTGCTGCACTACTGCTAGGGCAACACCACCTTTAGCAGAACCGTCGAGTTTTGTCAATACTACTCCGCTTAATTTTGCAGATTCTGCGAATACTTCTGCCTGTCGCAAACCATTTTGACCTAATGTGGCATCCAAGACCAGTAGAGATTCTACGGTAGCGCCGGGGGCTTTTTTATCTACTATGCGACGGATTTTACTGAGTTCGTCCATGAGATTTTTTTTGTTTTGCAGGCGGCCTGCGGTGTCTACGATCAGCAGTTCTGTGTTTCTGGCGTTGGCGGCGGCGATCGCATCAAACACGACTGCTGCGGGATCGGTATTTTTGCCTGGGTTGGCAATAATTTCGACACCGCTGCGGGCTCCCCAAACTTTGACTTGTTCTACGGCGGCGGCGCGGAAGGTGTCGGCGGCGGCTATTAGGGTGTTGTAGCCGGATTTTTGGGCGATGTGGGCGAGTTTGCCGATCGTTGTAGTTTTACCCGCACCGTTGACTCCGACAATTAACCAGATGTTAAAGGTGTCTTTTTCTGGGGCAAAAGTCAGGCTGTAGGCGGGATTGCCGGCGGCGGTTTCGGCTGTCGGAGCGTCTAGAATGTCGCGCAGGATGGTTTTGAGGAAGGCTAGAGCTTGTTCTGGCGGTAAAGCTTCTTGTTTGAGTCTTTCTTGCAGACGGCTGATAATGATGTCGGTGGCTGCGACTCCGACATCGGCTTGTAGGAGCAAAGTCTCAATTTCGGCTACTGCGTCTTGGTTGAGCGGGCCTTGACCGACGATCGCCTTTAGTCGATTAATTAAGCTGCGGCGGGTTCTTTCTAAGCCTTTCCGCAGTTTTTGCAGCCAACTGATTTCTTCGACGGATACTTGATCTGGCCGGCGGCCCTGACTGGCGAGGATTTCTGATGACCATAAAAAGCCTTCGTCAAAGTCGAAACCGGGAATTTCTTCGATAATTGCGGCTCTTTCGGCGGAGGCTGCAATTACTTCTGGTTCTTCAATGGCGGTTTCTTTGAGGCGTTCGATGCGATCCATGCGCTCGGCTTGAGCTCTGGCCCAAAACGGCAGAGATTCGTCGGCTTGCGCCTCAGATGCGATCGACTCGGTTTCTTCTACAACTGAGGTTGCAGTTGCAGGTTGGGCAATTTCTATATTTTCTGCTGTAACTTCTAATTGTGGAGCAACGGGTGCAAGGTCGATCGCCCCAGCGATTTGTGGATCTGTGTCGGCAAATCCTGCATTTTGTGCTGCATCGGTTGCTTCAACAATCGCTTCTGGTGCAACTTCTGGAACTTCTGCAACAGTTTCTGCTGGTTCAACTTCGGCAACTTCTGCAACTTCTGCAACTTCGGCAACTTCTGCAACTTCTGCAACTTCGGCAACTTCTGTCTCGGCTACTTCTGTTTCAGGTTTTTGCTGTTTTTGAATATTTTTGTAAGCAGCTTTCGCCCAATTGAGATAATCTTCGGCTGCCGCGGGTGAACTTTGGTCGGTTGCTGCATCTGTTGGAGACCCGGCGGGTGCCGAAGTTGCCGACTCATCTTGGGTTGGCTGGGGGGGAGTTTCTTTTTCAGAAGATCCGCTTTCGCTGTACTGGCGACGAAACCAATTAAAAACCATAGGAAATTGGGAATATAGTTATTAGCCATTAGTCATCAGTCCTTAGTGTAGAGCGGATTGCGGATTGCCAATCACTAATGACCAATGACTGATGACTAATGACTGCAGGCTGTTGACTATTGAGTGACAACTTCTGCGTTAATTTTATCGACTACTCGGCGGAGGACTCCGTTGATGAAGCGATGTCCTTCGTCGCCGCTGTAACGTTTTGCTAGTTGGACTGCTTCGCTGACGCCGACTTGTTCGGCTAAGCCGAGATAGAGGATTTCGGCGATCGCAATTCTCATGATATCTCGATCGATCCTGGGCAACCGATCTATTTGCCAATCCACGAGGGATTCCGAGAGCAATTCGTCAATTTGAGAGCGGTTGGCGCTAACTTTCGTCAGGATTTGCAAAGCATAGGTGCGGACATCTTGCTGGTTAGCAAGCTGGAGCATTTCTGGAAACTCCATTGCGGAACCGAGACGGTTGATGGCGGTTTGCGTAAGTTCCACAGCTTCGCGCACCATTACTCTAGCACTTTGTATATCGCCGGCGCGGATTTCGCTAGCAAGCAGTTTGTCACTACTCCGCTGCACTTCCGAGGCTGCTGCTTCTAAGGATTCTTGAACTTCTGCTGTCAGGGTGCGGATGGCGGCGAGGACAACATCTTCCAGTTTCTTCGCTTCTAAGAGTTCTGGATTTGACGGTAGTTGGCTGATGCCGAGGAGTGCGAGTTCGCGTGCTGTTTCGCGGGATTTTTTCATATTTTTTAGATAGAAATTGGGATAGGAATTTAAGAATTGTTGAGATTGCTAGGTGTTGGTTGAGACCCTAGCCTTGGACTTTAGCAGAAAAACCCGCAAAAAACCCGCCCTCGGTCATGATTGTTGTTGGGCTGGTTTTGGACAATATAGAATCTGTTATTAAAAATACTGGACGGTTTCAACCGCCAGAAAGTCAAACTTGCACCTACCTGCTGTGGGGGTTGAAGACAAGGGCGATTGAAATTACGTTTTTCTGAACCTGGTTTCAATCTTCTTCGACTGGTACAGGCTGGTATCTTGATTCGGATATTAACGGTTCGAGTGTTTTTCCGGGGGGGTTGTCGGGGCTGACGGTAAGCGAGTTGCTGGGGTTGACGATGCCGCCGGAGATGATCAGTTTAAAGGCATCTTCGATCGACATTGACAAATTCACTAGATCGGTTTCCGGGACTATAGCGTACCATCCGGTGGTGGGGTTTGGCGTGGTGGGGATGAAAATGCCGATCGGAGTTTCGCCGGACAAATGAGACTTAATATCGTTACTGTCGATCGTACCCGTCACAAACGCCAAAGTCCAGATTCCCCGCCGGGGATACTCTATCAACACCACCCGGCGAAATTTGTCATTTGAGTTAAGAATAGTTCCCAGCAGTTGTTTGAGGGTTTTGTAAACCGAACCCGCTAGGGGAATTGCCTGCAACAGGCGTTCGCCAAAGTCTAGCAGCCACTTCCCGAAGATGTTGCGGGCCATTAAACCGATGAGTAAAATGCTCAGCAGGGGTACAGCCAGCCCTACTAAAAAATTCAGCAGATTGACCCAAATCGGGTTGAGTCCGTCAAAAGGGTTGATCTGCTTGGGAATTTTGGTAAGAAAATTGATGACCCAACTGGCGACGGTAATTGTCAGCCAGATGGTGGTAGCTAAGGGTATCACTACCAGCAGACCTGCGATCAGGTCGTTTTTTAAGTCTTGTTTGATGCGTTGGAGCACTGGTGGTCAACTCTCCTCGTAACTGGCTGCAAATAACGTGAACAAACCTGAGAGTAAAGCAACTGCACGGGCTTTAGTGAAAGTCGGCATTTTTATTGTCTTCTATCCCACCTTGCCGCGCCCTTGGATATGGAAAGAGTTAGGAGGTGGTAACTGCGGTTGTGCTGTACTTATATTGTCAAGAATTCTTGCAAATTACTGCCTGTCTTTAATATACTACGTGACTTGGGAAACACTTTACTCCTTTGTATATTTTAAGACAATTTAGCTAGGACTTAACAAATTAGCTCTTAGAGTTGAGGCCGATCCCATCGGGACGTTTCCCCTAGAAGGCTGTTGGGCTGCTGGGAGAACAGTTGAATTTTGAGGATGGGGCTGGCTAAACCAAGACAGTTGGTAATTGTACTGCGATCGCGCTCCCTCCCATCGCACAATCATTTTTTTGAGAAATTGACAGAAGTGCGATCGACCAATGTAGCAGATATTACGTCAAATTATTTCTAAAATTCTAGATACTTATTAAACCATTTGACTATTGAATTACCATAATAAAAGAGATTCGTAGTGTGGAATGCGAGTCCGTTAAATTGTTACGGAATATCGATAGATCCCTCAATCCCTAAATCCCTAAATCCCTAAATCCCTAAATCTAAAATCTGATTGTGATGCGTCCAAGACTGGTATAGTCAAATTCATATCCGATCGCGAAAATCAGCTCAAAAATAAATAGCTTATGTGGCAGACAACAGAACTGTTGGAATAAAACCCTATTCAAGGAAATATTGCGGGTGTTTCAACCAAAATACCCGACTTATTTGGCGGACATTTACATTTCTAGCGGTGACAAACCAGGGAATTCGGGAGAACCGACAGCATCTGCCGTATTGCGGTATAACGGAGTTACTGGCGAATATATTGACAGGTTTGTCGCTGAAAATCCGAATACAGCAACTGATGAAACTGGCGGCCTGTCTCGCCCTTAAGGTTTAGCTTTTGGCCCTGACGGAAATTTTTATGTCAGTAGTTTTTTGACTGACCAAATTCTCCGATATAACGGCAAAACTGGACAGTTCATTGATGTATTTGCTGCGGGAAACCAGCAAGCAGGAGGATTGAACGGGCCGAACGGTTTACTGTTTGCTCCTGACGGCTATTTGTACGTGACAACGCAGGGGAGTGTTGCTCGTAAGGTGAAGCCGATTTTAGCGCAAATTTACCCAGTCAGGTGCTGCGTTACCTACGAATTATACTGATACTTCGCCCAGTAGCAATTATGTAGGTGGTTTGGCATTTTCGCCGATCGGCAATTTGTTCGTTGTGGGCTTTGACAACCGCGCCAGCGCTAACGGTGCGGGTGCTGTTTTGCGCTACAGTGGCAAGACTGACGAACCGCTGCCAATATCGAGCAATACTTTGTTGAGTAACAATTCTATTTTTGTTCCTCCCGACAGCAAGTTAGAGCGTCCAGTGGGAATTGCTTTCTTTCCATCGGATGCTCAATTAGGTCAAAAGTGGAATTTTTCACTGGCAAATTACCCAATCGAACATCAAGGGTTAAACAACCTGAATATTGATGTAAATTACAAGTACAAAGATGGGATTCAAAACTCTAAATATCCTGATTTTTTGCCGATTTACAAGAGCATTGACAATTTTTTAGTTAATTACCCAAACGAAACAGATTTTTGGGAAATAATGAACAAAAACCTGACGGAAAAAGTGCTGGCAGAAAATCAGACAATTGCGTCTGTGACGGTTGATTTGGATGTTTTACCGACGGAAAAATTGCCTTAGGAGCGCAGCAGCACTGTGACTCGGACAGCCGATGGCAAATTAGGAGAAAGGTGGGATTTCCAGATTCTTGATTATGCGATCGAACATCAGGGTTTGAATAATCTAAATATTGATGTCAAGTATCAGTATAAACCAGGAATTACCCAGGGTGAATATCCTGATTTTGTGCCGATTTACAAAGCTATTGACAATTTCTTGAGTGCTTATCCAAACGAAACGGATTTCTGGGAAATTGTGAATAAGAATTTGACGCAAAAAGTGCTGGCAGAAAATCCGGCTTTGAATTCAGTGGAAATTAATCTGGAGGTTTTGCCGACTAACCGATTGCCTTACGATCGAGCTAGTATTGTGTCGATCGCCTAACCTGTAAAAGTCGCTTTCCTATCAGGGTTGAATGAGCCTTGAAGGAGCGGTTTCTAAGAGCGATCGCCCATGATATGATTTGTGCCATAGATCTGTAGGAGTTCGCGATCGCATTAAGACCACAGAAATCGGGTTTTTATGGCGATTCAAGGTCTATAGCGGTTCTCAAAAAGTGAGGTATGCCCTAAGCCCTATGCCCTATGCCCACGGAGCCCTATGCCGGATAGTATCTCATACCAGAGCACAGAAAGGCTATAGATGCAGTATTTTCGTCGATAAAACTCGGTTTCTGGGCAAATAGTGCGTCCCCGGACTATATTTTTGGGAAGGAAAATTTAATAACTTATACCAATTTCATAAAGTAGCGCTAGATATTACCCCCCAACCCCCCCTTATTAAGGGGGGGCTAAGACTTCATCCGTAGCACATCTTTAGAAAAATGGTATTAAACATCTCCTGCAGTCCTATCCTTTGACATACCTCCTCGTCCTAAATGAGCGAGGATTCCTTGACGCTTCACTGCAATGCGCTACCGAAGTAGTTTGACCTTTGCTCCACGTCCGTTTAGAGTCTCCCAATGCCCGCTAGGCGACTTTTCGTTTTGCTCGCACAAGCCCAAAAACTTGTAGTTGCCTCAAAGGTCGGACTTTGCCGTTGCCCTCTTGCTTCCCCTATTTCTGATCGCAACTCTGGCAGGACTCTCAACCTTGCTGTTTATTTTGGAGTATCTCAAATCCGGGCGGGTCAGTGACCATCTACATCTTAACTTAAAGCCGTCCTAAAAGGACGGGGTTTTCAATCCAATTTTTTGATAAGTGCCAAGGTAAAAGGAGGCTCTTCCTCCGCACCTGCATTACCAGACAAAGGAGGCAGAGGCTCCGCACCTGCATTACCAGGCTCTTCCTGGTAACGAGCAAAAAAGAGTGCGTCCAGGACTATATATGAGAAATCGGGATCAACTAACCAACAGGGGCAGAGGTTCAACTAGAAAGCGGAGCAATTTTTTATTTTTTTTTTAGAGCGACCATCGAAATTGAGTGAATAATGGAAGTATTCAAAGAATTTTGATTAAAACTTTAAGTAAAAGATATTAAGGAATTGTTGTGAAAACGCTAAATATCCTCTTAATAGAAGACAGTGCCCTAGATGCCGAACTGATTGAGGCTTATCTAGTTGAAGGCGGTCTCAAGTTTTCTCTGCGGTGCGTAGACACTCGGGAAGACTTTGCTGCGGCACTAGACAAACAATGTTTTGATATTATTTTGGCAGATTATATGCTGCCTGGTTTTAACGGATTAGGGGCGCTCTCCATGGCGAACGCTACTTGTCCCGAAGTGCCGTTTATTTTTGTGTCGGCTACCTTGGGCGAGGAAGTGGCGATCGAAACTTTGAAAAGCGGCGCTACAGATTACGTTCTTAAACGCAGTTTGACGCGCTTGGTGCCGTCGATCGATCGCGCGATGCGAGAAGTGAAAGAGCGGCTCGATCGCAAAGCAGCTCAAGCGCAGCGGATCGAGAGCGAAGCGAGATTTCGGATGATGGCAGATACTGCGCCGGTGATGATTTGGATGTTGGACTCTGACAACCTTGGCGATTATTTTAACAAAGTTTGGTTGGATTTTACCGGTAAAACTTTGGCGGAAGAAATGGGCAGCGGTTGGATGGAAAGCTTGCACCCCGATGACTTGCCAAAATGTCGGGATCTTTGCAACAGAGCCTTCGAGGCCCGCCGCGAGTACCGGCTCGAATGTCGCATGAGGCGCTATGACGGGGAATACCGCTGGGTTTTGGGTACGGGCGTACCCCGGTACAGACTCGATCGCACTTTTGCAGGTTACATCGGTTCTTGCATCGATATTAGCGATCGCAAATTAGCAGAACAAGAACGCACTGCCGCTTTGAAAAACGAACAAGCAGCTCGCAAAGAAGCAGAAGAAACAGCTCATGTCCTGCTATCGGCCAACGCTCGAATTACTAACATTCTCGAAAGCATTACCGATGCTTTTGTCGCCTTCGATTTAAATTGGAACTACACTTATCTCAACCACAAAGCTCTCGAACTTTTAGGCAAATCACAAGCCGAACTCCTCGGTAAAAATCTTCTGGATTTATTTCCCAATGCTGTGGAATTATCATTTTACAAAATGGCAGCCAAAGCATTAGCAGATCGGGTAACAGTAGAGTATGAAGAATTCGTGCCTTTATTGAATAAGTGGTTGAAGGTGCGTTTTTATCCTGCCTGTTCTGGTTTGTCGGCTTACATCGAAGACGTGAGCGATCGCAAGCAAGCAGAATCTGCACTCAAAGCTAGCGAAGAAAAGCTGAAAATGTTGGCAGAATCTAACTTGATAGGAATTGTCTTCGGCGATCTTGACGATGGCATCAGCGACGCTAACGACGAATTTTTGCGGATAGTGGGCTACCGGCGGGAACAGTTGGAGCGCGGGGAACTCCGCTGTAAAGACCTTACACCGCCGGAACACCTACCGCTGGACGATCGCAGCATTGCAGAGGCAAAAACAAATGGCGTTTGCACTCCCTACGAAAAGGAATACATTCGGCCCGATGGTAGCAGGATTTCTGTGTTTTTGGGATATATTTTGTTGGGGGAAAAGCGACAACAATTTGTGGCTTTTGTTCTCGATTTGACGGATCGCAAGGAGTTAGAAAAAGCACTGCACGATCGAGCCGAGGAATTGGCGCGAGCCAACCGGATGAAAGACGAGTTTCTGGGAACTTTGTCCCACGAATTGCGGACACCGCTGAATGCGATGCTGGGATGGACGCAACTGTTGCAAAACCGCAAGTTTGACGAAAAAACGACGGTTAGAGCTCTCTCAACGATCGACCGCAATACGCGATCGCTCTCAACTCTGATCGAGGATTTGTTGGACGTGTCGGAGATTATTACCGGCAAACTGTTCTTGAATTTGCGGTGGATGGATTTGATTTCGACTGTTGAGGCTGCGATCGAAGCTCTCGCCCCCGCTTGGAGGGCAAAAAATATTCAATTCGTAACGGATTTCGACGAAACAGCGGGGCGGATTTTTGGCGATTCCGGCCGCTTGCAGCAGGTGGCGTGGAATTTGCTGTCAAATGCGATTAAGTTTACTCCTGACGGCGGACAGGTAACGGTGGCGCTGCACAAAGTGGAGAGCACTGATGGACAAGCGCAATTAACTGCGAGTAAAAATGTGTCGCATCCTAGCGTCGAAATTGAGGTCAGCGACACGGGAGAAGGGATTGCGAGGGAGTTTTTGCCCTATGTTTTCGATCGCTTTAGCCAAGCTGACAGCTCTACAGCGCGACCTTACAACGGATTGGGTTTGGGTTTGGCTCTGGTGCGCCATTTTGTCGAAATGCACGGGGGAACAGTGCAAGCCGAATCGGCCGGTGCGGGACAAGGAGCGAAGTTTTTGGTGAGATTGCCAATTAAACAGTCTCATAGCGACGGCGGAGTTTCTGTGGTAGCGCTTGGGGAGTTGGCGGTTCGAGAAACCCCGGCGCGATCGCACCCGATGGAGTCTTTTGTGAGCAGCAACCTTTCGGGAGTGCGAGTTTTGGCGATCGATCGCGACCGGGATTCCCTGGATTTTGCCCGTACAGTGCTCGAAGATTGCGGAGCCTTGGTGGAGACCGCGACCTCGGTCATGGAAGCCTTAGAGGTGATTTTCTGCCTGAATCCAGATGTTTTGGCGATCGAACTGGGGATTCCGGGGGAAGATGGAGAGGCTCTGCTGCAGCAAGTGCGATCGCGATCGGGGAACAAGGAAATTCCAGCGGTGGCGCTGACGGCGACAGGTAGGGTAGAGGAACGGGTGCGGGCGCTGCGGCAGGGTTTTCAACTTCACCTGTCCAAGCCTCTCGATCCTGCGGAATTAGTGGCGGTGGTAGCAAGTTTGGCTGGGCGATGACGAATTGTCGATCGCGCCAGTCGATTTGAGATTTGAGATTTTTCTCGTTACCAGGAAGAACCTCTCTTTACCCCTGGGCTTCGGGAGAGAGGAGTGTGAATAATATCGGAAACAATATCAAATCATGTGCGATCGGCATAGTAAATTCACTGTTGACTGTTGACTGTTGACTGTTGACTGTTGACTGTTAACACTTAACATCATGAGGAGTGCAACCGGAATTTATATCAAATCATGTGCGTGCGATCGGCATAACAAAAAAGGTTCGTAGTGCGGACTTGCATATGCTTTCCCCAAAAAAATCGTAGTGCCCACTCAATATAATTTGCCCACCCTTGACAATTCAAAAAACCCTAACTTTGTATTTAATAGAAGACAAAACATTCTGCATAACCTCTTTCGCCACAGCCTTGACCACATTAATACTCACACTATTACCTAATTGATAGTAAGCCTTATCATCCTTGGGATGCAGCACAAAACCATCAGAAAAACCTTGTAAACGCGCCGCCTCGCGGGGAGTAATTCGGCGGACTCTGTGGTTGTGATAAACACCTAATTTATTAGCATCGCTAGCAACAAGCGTTACAGAAATCTTCTGCGGATCGAGAAATTTATACACTTCAAAAGAAAAATTACCCGACACAGGCTTGTACAAATCATTTTTCCGCTGTAGGTACTTTTTAGCAACCAGCAAATCCAGAATTTCATCAAGATTGGGACGAGCAAAAAAAGTAGCGATTTGCTCTTTACTTAAAAGCTTACCATCTTGGTGACAGCCAAATTTTTTATTTCGCCTTTTTAATATAAAAAGATTCATCAACTCAATTTCATCTAAACTGCATTTTCCTCGCAAACCAAGTTCCCAAGAATGAATCGAATTGCCGCCGCGATAGTCAATTAACCGCATTCCGTGCAAGCGACTTAAATCATTGTTAACAATTTGTTTTAATGCCTTGACAAAATCGGGCGAACAATCATATTTTGGGTCTGGATTGTCTTCCAAAATATCTGCCACTGTGACAGGTTTACTTAAGGGGGAAAATAACGATAGCTGTTGGTGGTTACAGGAATGGGAATCTTTTGGCCCTAAGTCGGAAACTAAGTCAAATTGGGGCGAAGCATTTAAAATTCCGACTAGGTAAACTCGGACGCGGTTCTGAGGTAAGCTAAAGTTAGAACTGTTGAGCAAAAAGCAATCGAAGCTGTAACCTCTACTGGTAATTTCCTGTTTAATTGTTTCGAGGGTTCTGCCGCCGTCGTGGCTGACAAGTCCTCGCACGTTCTCGAAAATAAATGCTTGAGGTTTAGCGGTATCAATCAGCCTCATTATTTCAAAAAATAAGGTTCCTCTGGTATCGCCAAAACCTGCTTTTTTGCCAGCAGCGGAGAAAGACTGACAGGGGAATCCTGCTAATAAAATATCGTGTTTTGGTAGTTGGTCAATTAGTCGGATATCGCCTAAAGGTGTGTCGGCAAAGTTTTTGCGGTAAACGAATTGAGCTTCGGGATTAATTTCGCTGCTTAAGAGGCATTCTGTTTTTTGATTCAAGGAATCAGCGGCTGACTCGAAACCTAATCTCATGCCGCCTATTCCTGAGAATAGGTCGATAAAATGGATGGTTTTCATAGCATAAAAATTGCTGATTTAGATGGATATCTTGCAGCATTATTAACAGGATTTAGACCCTCTTTCATAG
>NZ_JADEWT010000169.1 GCF_015207505.1 Tychonema sp. LEGE 06208 | reverse complement strand
GAATGGGGAATGGGGAACTGGGAATTGGGAATTGGGCGGAGCGAAGCGGAGGGATTGGGAATTGGCCCGCGCAGGTCATTGGGAATTGGGCATTAGGAATAACAAATAACCAATAACCAATAACCAATAACCAATAACCAATAACCAATAACTAATGACTAATGACTAATGACTAATGACTAATGACTAATGACTTCTTCAAGCTTCACGCATCACGCATCACGTAGCCAACACCCCGCACCGTCTGAATCAAGCGTTTTTCGCCTTCATCTTCAATCTTGAGCCGCAGATAGCGGATGTAAACTTCTATCACATTCGACTCGCCTAGAAAGTCGTAACCCCAAACATTCTCTAGAATTTGTTCCCGAGTCAAAACCTCGCGGGGATGTTCCATCAAATACTTTAGCAGCTCAAATTCTTTCATCGTCAGGTCGATCGTCCGTCCGTTGCGGAGGGCACGCCTAGAAGCCAAATCCAAAACTAAATCGCCAAACCTCAACTGTTCGCTACTGGGGCGTTCCGGCTGCAAATACAAGCGTACCAAGTGCAAAAACTCGTCAGTGCGGTAAGGTTTGAGAAAATAATCGTCCGCCCCAGCTTCCAGACAAGCCACGCGATCGTCAACTGTATCACGACCGATCAATAATAACACCGGTACCCGATTGCCGCTGCTTCGGAGGTGAGAACACAGTGACAGTCCCGACTCAGGGCCGAGTATGCGATCGATTACAATCAAAGCTGGCTGCAATTCACGGGCTAAATGTTGGCCGGCGGCGGTATTTGAAGCTATTACCGGTTCGTAGCCTGAAGATTTTAAGTCGAGACTCAAGTGTCCGGCGAGAACTTCGTCTGTTTCTACTAGCAGGACACGGGGATTGCGATCGAAAGTAATTGCAGCCATTGAATTGACCGGTGAAGACCATAACTGTTGTAGCACGTTTGAGGGCTGTTGGTTGTTGGCTGTTGGTTGTTGGCAGTTGGCAGTTGGCAGTTGGCAGTTGGCAGTTGGCAGTTGGCAGTAATTATTAGTTAACCGTTAACAGTCAACAGCTAACAATAACCAATAACCAATCACCAATAACCAATAACCAATCACCAATCACCAATCACCAATCACCAATCACCAATAACCAATAACCAATCACCAATCACCAATCACCAATCACCAATCACCAATCACCAATAACTAATAACCAATCACCAATAACTAATAACCAATCACCAATCACCAATCACCAATCACCAATAACCAATCACCAATCACCAATCACCAATAACCAATAACCAATAACCAATAACCAATAACCAATAACCAATAACTAATAACTAATAACTAATAACTAATGACCATCATCATATTCGGCAGTATCAATATTGACCTAGCAGCAAAAACTCCCCGTTTACCGCAGCCCGGGGAAACTATTATCGGTAGCAATTTTTTGACGGCTGGCGGCGGCAAAGGAGCAAATCAAGCTGTCGCCGCCGCGCGTCTTGGAACTTTTACCCACATCGTCGGCCGCGTCGGCAATGATAAATTTGCTGAAGAATTATTGACAAATTTACAATCTTATGGTGTAAATACAGAGAATGTATTGATAGATAAAACCACTCATTCGGGTGTGGCAATTATCGCGGTAGATGATAGCGGTCAAAATAATATTATTGTGATTCCGGGGGCGAATAACAATGTTGGTGCAGCAGATATAGAATGTCTGAAAAAACTGTTGCCGCAATCTACATCGCTGCTATTACAGTTAGAAATTCCCCTGGAAGTTGTCCGAAAAGCTGCTAGAGTTGGCCGTGAAGCGGGGGTGCGAGTGATTCTCGATCCTGCACCGGCTGTGGGGGATTTGCCGATCGAACTTTATCCGCTAATTGACATTATCACGCCGAATGAAGTGGAAGCTGGCCAGTTAGTCGGTTTTGCGGTGAATGACACGGAAACGGCGATGGCAGCGGCTAAACAGTTGCAGGAACGCGGTGTCGAAAATGTTATTGTCAAATTGGGCGATCGCGGGGTGGTGGCTGTGACTGCAGATGAGAGCTTTTTTGTGCCGGCTTTTGCTGTGGAGGCGATCGACACTGTGGCCGCTGGCGATGCTTTTAACGGCGGATTGGCCTGTGCTTTAGATGGCGGTCGATCGCTCCGTGAAGCAGTGGTGTGGGGCGCAGCAGCGGGCGCTCTGTGTGCAACGAAAGCGGGCGCTCAAGCTGCTATGCCCGATCGCGCAACGTTCGATCGTTTTTTGCAGAATAGGCTTATTGGCTAAATATTCGATAGATAGGAAGACGGCAGTTTGTAGGGCGTGTCGCTTCTTCGTATAATTTAATATCGTGTCCGATCGATTGATAGCAATAAATTGGATCGCGCGTGCCGTGTTTGTTATGGTAATCGATCAAACTTGATATAACGAGCACAAAAAATGAAAAAACCAGGTTTCTTTTAAGAAGTCTGGTTTTTGCGTCTGGGCTGACCCACGCGAGGGCCCAGAAACCGGGTTTTTCAGTTAATCTACAGGTTAGTGCGAAGAATTATTGTCAAAAAAACCCGGTTTCCGATCGCCCCAGAGTGAGTCCTTGGGGTATTTTATTGTCTAGTTGAAGCTACTTAACTTCGGACGATGGCCGAGTGTTAGGCGATTCGTAGTAAACCCCAGAACCTGTATCGGAGACAAAGTGACAATCCCAGTAAGAGCGAATAAAACTCTTCCAAATTGGATCGGTTGATTTGCGGTAATAATCGCCCAACAATGGTTTAATTGCTTCGGTTGCTTCCTTCAAGTGATAGTGCGGCATTGTCGAGAAAATGTGGTGGGCGACGTGGGTGCCGATGTCGTGATGGATGGAGTTGATGAATCCGTAATCGCGATCGATCGTTGATAGCGCACCTTTCAAGAAATACCAGTCATCTCCGCGATACCAAGGAATATCGGCTTCTGTGTGGTGCAGGAATGTTACCAAATCCAGCCACATTACAAAGATTACGTAGGGAACCAGGTAGAACTTGAGTAAAAACAACCAACCAAATTGGTAGGTTAATGCGCCTAAAAAGCCTACCATCAATACTAAGGATGCGGAACTCGTCAACACATCCCATTTTTCGGAAGGACGGAAAATCGGGCTACCAGGCATGAAGTGAGAACCTACCCGATCGGGCGATCGGCGAAACAGATAAATTGGATAGGCAAATAACATCAAATAAAAGCGTCCCAGCTTCTCATACCAGGGCATTTGATTGTATTTGCTTTCCGACACTGGATACCAGCTTTCATCGTTATCCAAGCTGCCTGTATTTGCGTGGTGGGTTCTGTGGCTGATCCGCCAACCGTGGAAGGGTACGAGAATTGGAGCGTGGGAGAGGTGTCCGATCAGGTTGTTCAGCCATTTTTTCTTAGAAAATGAACCGTGCCCGCAGTCGTGGCCTACTACAAACAACGCCCAAAACATGGTTCCCTGCATCAACCAAAAGATTGGATAAAACCACCATGAATCGAGGCTGTAGGCGATCGCGTATAAACCTGCGATAATGCCAATATCTAAAAAGAAATAAGCTAGAGATTTCCCTGTCGAGGGTTCAAAACAATGGGCTGGAATGGCTGCTTTAACATCTTGAAGAGTAAAAGGTAACTCTTTTGTACGGGAGGATGAGCTTTTATCGCTCGGCGGATTGAGAAGAGTATTTGATTGCACGAAGTTTCCGATTTAAGCTGACTTGAGAAACCGCATTTCGCCTTTTAACTTTCACTGTGGGCTCGGAAGGAGCCATATTTTTTACTCTGCAAGGGTTTCTAAAGTTCTTTAGTTCGCATGAATAGCCTTCCCGTGATTCTCAAGCAAGTTGGCTTGTCAAATACTTGTGTGGGAAAATTTAGTGCGATCGACCCTGTTATCTAAAAAAAATTCCTGTGTTCGTTGTTAGTACGAAATGCGATTTTAATCTGATATCGCACTTCTGGAGGCAGTACCTCCAGTCCGCAGGTGGCCTATAGCGCTTCCGGCAGGAATTGTTAACGATAGTGTAGGGAAGGCCGAGCGATTTTAGATTTTAGATTTTAGATTTTTTATTGAATCTCAAACCTCAAATCCGAGTCTTGGGTTTCCCGCAAGTTCTACCCAACTGGCAATTCGCTACAATTCACTAATTCTGCAAGAGTTGCAATAGCTAAGTTAATTTAACATTTCTACACACACTTGGCAAGACTTTTCAGAAAATTTTTAAAATTCATAAATTGTTGAAAGTGACCACTCAAAAATGGATGAAATCCCCCAAAAATTGTCGAGAATTCAAGCATTTTAGATTTTCGTTCAAACTCCTAGATTGACTGTGGTGCAAGTCATATCATATCCGGTCGATTGACACTCGATCAGATTGGATCGCGCGTGCGGACTCGCATTCCGCACGCGCGAACAAGTCAATCTCAAATCGACTGATGCGCGATCGCTTTCTAGCGTTTGGTTTTTCTAGGTTGCAGCCTTTTCTAAGATCAGCTTAGACCGTTTTACCACTTCTGGAATGTCGATCGGATAATCGCCGGTGAAACAGGCCGAACAGAAACTTTTCGTATCTTCGTTAGTCGCCTTCAGCATTCCCTCTCTACTCAAGAAAGCCAAGGAATCCACCTCCATTAGAGTGGCGATTTCTGCGACTGACTTGGTAGCAGCAATCAACTGATCTTGATTGTCGGTGTCTATTCCGTAGAAACAAGGATGAGTCACCGGCGGCGAGGAAACTCTCATGTGTACTGCGATCGCGCCCGCATCCCGCAAGGCTTTGACGATTTTGCGACTGGTAGTGCCGCGCACGATCGAATCGTCGATAATGATTACTCGCTTTCCGTCCAACACATCTCTGAGAGGGTTGAGTTTCATGCGGATTCCTGACTCCCGCATGGCCTGAGTCGGTTGAATAAAAGTGCGCCCGACGTAGCGATTTTTAATTAATCCTTCGGCGTAAGGAATGCCGGAAGCTTGAGAAAAGCCGATCGCCGCCGGGATTCCAGAATCGGGAACGCCGATAACTATATCAGCATCAGCGGGAGATTCTGCTGCCAACATACGTCCGATCCGCAGTCGGTAGCTGTACAAATTTTCACCTTCCATAATGCTGTCAGGTCGAGCAAAATAGATCATTTCAAAGATGCAAAGTTTGCGCTTCTGCTGCTTGCTCCAGTGGAAGGAAGCCATACCTTCTTCTGTAATCCAAACTAATTCCCCCGGTTCTACATCCCGCAAAAATTCAGCACCAATAATATCTAAGCCGCAAGTTTCCGACGCTAAAACGTACCGTACCGGAGTTGTGGGGAGAGTGCCAATTACCAGCGGGCGAACGCCGTGGGGGTCGCGGACTCCCATCACGCCGATCGGGGTGGCGATCGTCAAACTAAAGGCTCCTTGGCACATACCAAAGGCACTGATCGCTGCTTCGAGCCAGTCTTTACCCTTGTCTACCTCCGAACCGATCGCCACTGCGATCGCCTCTGAATCCGTCGAGCTGACAAACTCGCAGTTGCGAGACAGCAATTCTTCGCGCAATTCTTTAGTATTGACAAGATTCCCGTTATGTGCTAGAGCCAGACTTCCCAAACGGGTTTCGACTACCACAGGTTGAGCGTTGATCGCTCGCGACGAACCTGTAGTAGAGTAGCGAGTGTGTCCAACGGCTAAGTTACCCGGCAAGTGACCTAAATTCGATTCGTTGAAGACTTGGGAAACCAGTCCCATATCCTTGTGCAGATGGACTGTTTCACCCTCAAAGGTGGCAATTCCTGCAGATTCCTGACCCCGGTGCTGCAAAGCATACAAACCGAAGTAGGTCAACTTGGCTACATCTTCACCCGGTGCGTAGATACCGAAAACGCCGCAAGCTTCCTCTGGCTTGTCGGGTTTGCTAGAATGCTCGTCAGCCTCGAAGGAATGGTTGGGAATCATAGATTGGGTTGGCTTGTATGTAATGGGGACGGTACGTGAGCGGGGCAATTTCACCGGTGCGTTTTGTTGGGGAAGATGCCGTATAACTTAACACTCCCTTAATGTTGCCACGGATCTGTCATTCGATTTTAGATTTTAGATTTTAGATTTTAGGTTTACTCCCCAACAGAGGAATTAGCTGAGCCCGATTAGAGTCTAAAATTTTACTCTCTCCACTTGAGATTTTAGATTTTAGGTTTTAGGTTTATTCCCCAACAGAGGAATCACCGGAGCCCGACTAGAGTCTAAAATTTTGCTCTCTTCACTAATTAAGTTAGGCGGCTAATATCCGTTCGAGCTTGTGCAACCTTTCAGGCAGAAGCTATGCGGCGTTCAATGGCATTGTAGTATCGATCGCCCAGTTCTGCGATCGTAACCTCAATTAACGGCTCCTTGTCGGTAGTAAAAACCCGCAAAGACGATTCGGTACTACGAACCAAGCCGATTTTCTGCCACTTACCGGCCAAATTCTCCTGCAAGTAGGATGTCCAAGCAGCCTCATTTTCAGGACTTACCGACACTAAAATACAATTTCCCATTTCGCCAAACAGCAATTCATCCCAACGCTGAGACTGCGACGAATTTGGGGAAAGGTGGATTTTGGCACCAAGTTTACCAGAAATGCAGCATTCAGCCAGGGCGATCGCGATTCCTCCCTCAGCACAATCGTGAGCAGAGCGTACCCAACCGCTGCGGATGCCATCCCGACAAGCTTTTTGCACTCGTCTTTCCAAATCAAAATCTATAACTGGTGGCTTACCCGCGATCGTACCGTGAACAGCAGCCAAATATTCCGAACCGCCCAAAGTCGGCGAAGTTTGCACCTGAGCATTTTCCGATACATCCCCAATTCCCAGCAGATAAATGAAATCTCCCTCTTTTTGCCAAGCTTGGCCGCAAATCTTCGTCAAATCTGCAATCAACCCCACCATTCCGATGACCGGAGTCGGATAAATTGGTACAGGATTCCCCCCTGCATCAACCGTTTCATTGTAAAGAGAAACATTACCGCCAGTAACAGGAGTTCCCAACTCGCGACAAGCATCAGCAATTCCCCGACAAGCAGACGCTAACTGCCAATATCCGACAGGCTTTTCAGGACTGCCAAAATTGAGATTATCCGTAACAGCCAAAGGTTCAGCACCAACACAACTCAAATTTCTCGCCGCTTCCGCAACTACCGCTTTTGCACCTTCGTAGGGGTCAAGATAAACATAGCGAGAATTACAGTCAACCGTTGCAGCAACTCCAGGAATAACCCCCCCCGGCCCCCCCTTGCTAAGGGGGGGAGAAATTTCTGAATTTTCCCTACCTTGTCCCTTTTTAAATAGAGGAATTACCTCTTCTTCCTCTTTGCTTGTAAAACCTTGAGAAACACCATCTTCTCTCTGTAGCCCCCCCTTAGCTGCGGGTTCTTCTAAGCTCTGTAGCCCCCCCTTAGCAAGGGGGGGTTGGGGGGGTTCTTCTAACCCTTTACCCAGGGAAGATTGGGAAGTTTCTAGAGGACGCAACCTGACAACCGCAGCATCAGCGCCTCCGGGTAACAGTACAGTATTATTTTGAACTTGATGGTCGTATTGGCGATAAACCCAGCGTTTAGAAGCGATAGTGGGAGTATCTAACAGCGTCAGTAAAATCTGATTCCAAGTTTGGAACTCACCCTTAACTTCAATCCCAAGAGCGGTGCATTCCGGCAACAAATCCGCCGTCCATTCCCAGGCTTTTTTAGCATATTCTGGCGCTTCTGTCAACAGTTCGCGGTGATAAATTGGCGTGTTGTCTGCCAAAGCAGTCGCGGTAATTTCGGCCGCGATTTCGCCTTTAAACAGGATTCGGACGATCGGCTCTTCGAGCACTGTCCCCGCGACTACGGCGTGTAATCCCCAGCGGTGAAAAATATCGATTAATTCCTGTTCCCGTCCTTTTTGAGCCACAAACAACATCCGTTCTTGCGATTCCGAAAGCAGGTATTCGTAGGGAACCATGCCGCTTTCTCGCACCGGAACTTTGTCTAAATCAAATTCAATTCCAACGCCACCTTTGGCTGCCATTTCTGATGTCGAGCAAGTAATTCCGGCCGCGCCCATATCTTGGGCGGCGACGACTGCACCGGTTTTGAATGCTTCTAAACAAGCTTCAATTAAGGATTTCTCTAAAAACGGATCTCCTACTTGGACGGCGGGGCGATCGTCCATTGATTTGTCGGTCAATTCTGCACTGGCAAAACTCGCTCCTCCCATGCCATCTCTGCCCGTAGTGGAACCGACGTAAAGCACGGGATTTCCGATTCCCGATGCGCCGGATTTAACTATTTCTTGAGTTTCCATTAAACCCAAGGCCATGACGTTAACTAAGGGGTTGCCAGAATAGGCTTCATCGAAGTAAACTTCTCCGCCAACTGTGGGTACGCCGATGCAGTTTCCGTAATGACTGATTCCCGATACTACGCCTTTGAATAATCTCTGAGTTTTGCTATCATCTAAGTTGCCGAAACGTAGGGAGTTTAAAAGTGCGATCGGGCGAGCACCCATTGTGAAGATATCGCGAAGAATGCCACCTACTCCTGTTGCTGCGCCTTGGAATGGTTCGACTGCAGACGGGTGGTTGTGAGATTCTATTTTGAAGGCAAGTTGCAAACCGTCTCCCAAGTCTACGACACCGGCATTTTCTCCAGGCCCGACCAGAATGCGATCGCCCTCTGTGGGAAACTGTTTTAATAGCGGTCGCGAATTTTTGTAACAGCAGTGTTCGCTCCACATCACGCCGAACATTCCCAATTCAGCTTTGTTGGGATGGCGGCCGAGGCGCTGAACGATTTCTTCGTATTCTTCGGGTTTGAGTCTTTCGGCGGCAATTTGTTCGGGAGAAAATGGGAGGTTTGGCATAATAATTGCGATGGTTTTGTAGATTTTACATCCCAATTAGGGATTCTTTAAATCAGAACTTAGGCATCAAGATCGAAAAAACCGGTTTTTTGATTTAATCAGCAGGTGGGAAGGCATTTTTTCGGTAAAAAACCCGGTTTACGATCGCCCGTGAGTCCAAGACTGCTAATGCTTATTTTTAGGAGGGGGAGTTTTTTGTTGATAAAAGCATTCAGATTTTAAGTTTTAGCATAGATTGAGGAGGCTGCATTTTTGTCAACTTAATCTCAAAGATCCTACCAGTTGCTTGTGACTCCGATTAGCTCGCAACGGACGCGATCGATTATACAGGAAAATTGAAAATTTACCAAATATCCGATAATGATTGACATATATCTTGTTTTCTGCTATTACAACCGCACCCAACGGTTAAGATGTTCTTAATTCCTCAAACCCTAGTCGAAGATTCCCTCTTCCCTCTTCCTGATGACGTTGGACGTTCGATGGGCGAGGACAGCAAAACATGACGTTGGACTAATGACTAATGACTAATGACTTCTTCCTTCTTCCCTCTTCCCTCTTCCTTCTTCCCTCTTCCCTCTTCCTGATGACGTTGGACGTTCGATGGGCGAGGACAGCAAAACATGACGTTGGACTAATGACTAATGACTAATGACTTCTTCCCTCTTCCTTCTTCCTTCTTCCTTCTTCCTGATGACGTTGGACGTTCGATGGGCGAGGACAGCAAAACATGACGTTGGACTAATGACTAATGACTAATGACTAATGACTTCTTCCTTCTTCCCTCTTCACTTATGACTGAAAATCTCAATTTTGCCAACCAAAACTTACGCAACCGTTCATTTAAAGGGCTTGACTTGTCTGGGGCGAACTTCAGCGGTAGCGACATTCGAGGCTGCAATTTCACCGGAGCGATTTTGAGGGGGGCAAATTTTCAGGGTGTCAGAACCGGACAAAGCCGCCTGCGGGTACAAAAGTTGATTGCTAGGGCTGGTGTAACTGCGGTGACAGTGACGGCGGCGGGGGCTGTGATGGGAATGATTGGC
>NZ_JADEWT010000168.1 GCF_015207505.1 Tychonema sp. LEGE 06208 | reverse complement strand
GTGTGGTTTCGGGTGCTGTTTGGGGGGCGTTGGGGAAGTGGTGATTTGATTTAATGGTGTTTGTATGGCCCATCACGAGTATATTGACCTCTTCTATAAGTCACGGGATAGATACAAAAACCGCAGATTTCAGGCCGATAAACGCAGATAATTGCAGGAATCGATCGCACCCCCGCAGATTAGGTAAAAACCCGGTTTTTTTGGCATAAATGCGTCCGGGAATGTCTAATCTAAATCCCATCTTCACTTCAGATGACAGTGGCAATTCGGCTTTTCAATCAAAGACTCAACCAAAGCATTTAAAGCCACCGCCGCCAATAAGCCACCGCCAAAAGTTCCCACCGTCGTAATATAAGGCACGCCCGATCGCACTAACCGCCGTTTCGCCACCGGAGAATGACTAAACCCGATCGGCATTCCAATCACCAAAGCCGGTTGCAGTTGCCCGTTTTCGATCGCCTCACACACCGCCATCAGCACAGACGGCGCATATCCTATCACCAATATACATTTTTTTTCCAATTTCAACAACTTTTCAAACCACTCACGCTCAGCCCAAAATTCCTGTTCAGCTTCCGCCGCAGCATTGATGTGCGGATCGTCAATTAAAGTTGCAATACTTATTCCCAAATGCGCCAATCTTGTGTTATCCAAAGCCGCAAACACAGGCGGCACATCAGCCACAATTTGACATTGATTTTTCAAAGCTTCCCGCGCCGATTTAATCGCCGTGGAGCTCAACTTCACAAACGGCAGCAGCGAACAATCACCGCAAGCTAACACCAGTTTAGAAAGCAAGTCTACCTCAATTTCCGAGCGATCGCTCAAATCCGGCAACAAATGCTGCAACGACTCCCCAAACGCCTCCGGGTGAGTGTGCGCCCCCGCATCCCAACCCTCCCAAAGTTGTTCCAACTGTCCCAACTCCCCGTCAGTTTGCGCCTGCAACAGCCTCAATTGCGCCAGTGCGCCCGCTTGCACCGCTTGACACGAAAGATCCCGCCCCAGCAATCCTTCCAGTGCACAAGCCGTTTCTCGGAGGCGAACAATCTGCTGAATTACCGACAGATATTGCTGTTGCAAAGCCGCCACCAGCGCGTCAGGAGAAGCATCCGCATCAGTTTCTAGCAATTTGCGGATGTGAGACAGTTGAAAGCCTTGTTGCTTGAGTGCGACTATTCTTTGAAGTCTTTGCACGTCGCTGCGGGTGTAAAGTCTGTAGTTAGAGGTCGATCGCACGGCAGGAGATAGCAGCCCCAAAGCGTGATAATGCCGCACCATCCGAGGCGTAATTGTGCCTTTTACCGCTTCAGTAAGTTGTTTGATTGTCAGGTATTCTTGTTGCACAACACCAATTCTGCAAACTAGGACTAAATCTTCTAAATTATATCCGATATCTGTAGGTAAACGGCATTGCTGTGTCCGGCGCGGGACTATGCAATTTTTAGAATTAATGTTCTTATTGAATAGCGTTTAATCTTTAAAATACTCAATTTCTAGAAGTGTTATTGCGATAAAAAAGTAATTTATATTTTGTGATATCTTTCTATTTTGCCCTAATTTAACATTTAAAATATCGCTTTAAAACATGATAAAATTAACTGATGCAGTGAATCCAAAATCTAAAATCTAAAATCGAATGACTCGATTAATTCACGATCGCTTTGCCAAAGAATACCTAGAAGAAATGCTGTCTCCATTAGGAACAGTCAATATCGGTCGCGATGTCACTTCCGAAGTGCAAGAAATCGATGTTTACTTTACTCATGAAGCCACAGTCCCAGAACATATCGAAAACTTAGGATTGTTGGGGCAACTAGCAACTGCAACGGCAATTTTTGAACCGTTCCGCAACCCGGCAACTATCAGGGAAGTTGTCGGTTGCATCAGCAAATTGTTTGATATTCAGAGCGAATTAGAGCGAGAAGCCAGAAGAGACAATATTCGACTTAACGAAAATGATTTTCCGAAATTGTGGATTCTCACTCCCACAGCGTCAGAATCGCTGTTAAACGGGTTTCGCGCACAACCAGACGAACCCAATTGGATGCCCGGTATCTATTTTTTGGGGGAATATTTGCGATCGGCAATTGTGGTAATCCATCAGTTGCCAAAAACTCCCGAAACCTTGTGGCTGAGGATTTTGGGCAGAGGAAAGGTGCAGGAAAAAGCAGTGGCCGAGTTGATCGCCTTGGCTACAGACAACCCCCTGCGAACTAATGCGTTAGAATTGCTGTATCGACTGCAATCAAACTTAGTAGCAAATTTAGAACAGCCCATAGAAACAGAAGACCGGGAGTTAATTATGACTATCGCACCTCTCTTTCAAGAACAGTTACAAGCAGCACAGGAACAAGGATTAGAACAAGGATTAGAACAAGGATTAGAACAAGGAAGACAAGAACAACAGCGCTTAATTTTAGAGAACTTTCTGCGAGTGAGATTTGGAGAACTAGACTCGTTGATGATAGCGTTTCTCTCTCCCGTGTCCAGGATACCTGCTGCCGAGTTTACGGTGATTTTACTGGCGATATCTATGCTCGCGGTGGATGCAGCAGGCAGGCAAGAAGCGGTGAGATTGTTAGCAGAAAATGTCTTGGCACTGCGGTTAAATGAATTTGGCGATAGTTTACCTACACTGGTTGCTAATTTGTTGGCTTTACCTGTCGCAGAGTTGACATTGTTGTTGGAACAATTGCCTCAGTTATCGGCTGATGAATTGATTTCCCGATTGGGATAGATATAGTCTTGGACGCACGGGTGGTCAGAAACCGGGTTTTTAGGAAAATACTTGATTGTAGCCGACAGATTCGGTAAAAAACCGGGTTTCTTTGGCTTGATGTGTCCAGGACTATGTTTGTTTGTCCAGGACATGGCAATGCTGTTTTCTTACCAGATTTACCGACAGTTTATCGCGGTTTGCGATCGCCCGAAATACAGGAAACGGCAGTGTCGTTTCCCTAGCAGCAGGGAATTTAAACAAAAAGCTTGACATTGACATTAATGTCAAGGTTTACGATGCAGGAGTCATTCTACCAAGTCAAATTTTCCCATGACTCCCAATTCCCTCCCCACCTCGCGCCTGTCGCGCCTCGCCGCAGAGCACCCAGATGCTGTGACTGCCGCCCTGTGCGGAATTCTGGTAATTTTGGGTTCGATCGCCCTACAAGTCGGTTGGCTGGGCTTAGCGGTGTTAATTTTGCCCGCTGCTTACGTAATCGGCGGCTATTCCAGCACCCGCGAAGGCTTGACTACGCTTTTTCAAGAACATGAATTAGATGTAGATTTGTTGATGATTGTTGCTGCTTTGGGTGCGGCTGGTTTGGGGCTGTGGCGGCAAGAATATCATTTAATTGTTGACGGTGCGGTGCTAATTTTAATCTTTGCAATTAGCGGCGCGCTGGAAGGTTATGCTATGCAGCGGACTGAACGCAGTATTCGCAGTTTGATGAGTTTGACGGCGGATACTGCTAGGGTGATAATGTACGATGGGGAACGGTTGGTGGCGATCGACAAATTGGCAATTGGCGATCGGCTTTTAGTCAAGCCCGGAGAAATTATTCCCACAGATGCGATAATTATTGAAGGCTACACCACCCTCAATCAAGCCTCAATTACCGGCGAATCGATGCCCGTAGAAAAAGTTGCTGGCGATGAAGTCTTTGCAGGCACGATTAACGGTGCCGGCGCGCTACAATTGAAAGTTCACAAAACTCCCGAAAGCAGTTTGATTCAGCGAGTGATTCGGCTGGTACAACAAGCACAAACAGAAGCGCCTCCTTCTCAGCAATTTGTGGAAAAGTTCGAGCGCGGTTATGCTAAATTAATTGTCGGTTTAGGCTTGTTGTTGGCAATTTTGCCGCCTTTTGTTTTAAACTGGAATTGGGAAGATACTATCTATCGGGCGCTGATTTTCCTAGTAGTCGCATCCCCCTGCGCGCTGATGGCTTCGATTATGCCGGCGCTGCTTTCGGGTATGGCTAACGGTGCAAAACAGGGAATTTTGTTTAAAAGCGGCGCGCAATTGGAGATAATTGGTAAAGTCCGGGCGATCGCCTTTGACAAAACCGGAACTCTCACCACGGGAAAACCTGAAGTTGTCAAAATTGTACCAGCAGCCGGATATACTGAAACAGAAGTTCTGCAATTGGCTGCAGCCCTCGAAACTCATTCCGAACACGCGATCGCCCAAGCAATTGTCCAAGCCGCCCAGCAGCAACAGTTATCGTTGTCAAGTGCGATCGACGTACAAGCAAAAATCGGTCGCGGAATAGTCGGCAAAGTTAACAATCAAACAATTACCATTGGTAAAGCCGATTTTGTGCAAGCAACTTCGGAGTTGACTCACATCAGCCAACAATTGCAAGCAGAGGGAAAAACAGTTGTTTGGGTAGCAAAGGGCGATGAACTTTTGGGCATCATTGCAGTCGCAGATACAGTCCGCCCGGAAGCAGCAGCCACAGTAAAACGCTTGCAAAATTTAGGTGTAGAACATATCATAATGCTGACAGGCGACAACGAACAAACCGCTCAATACATCGCCCAACAACTAGGCATTAACGAAGTGTACGCCGAACTTTTGCCTGAAGACAAAGTGCACCTAATTAAAAAGCTGCAAACCCAGTATCAAACCGTCGCAATGGTAGGAGACGGCATCAACGACGCACCAGCCCTAGCCCAAGCTTCCGTGGGAATTGCAATGGGAATTTCCGGTAGCGATGTCGCTTTAGAAACTGCTGATATCGTATTAATGGCAGATAAATTAGAACAACTAGGTAAAGCAATTAGTTTGGGCCGCCGCGCTCAAAATGTAGTCAAACAAAACATTGTTTTTGCGCTAAGCTGCATTATACTATTGTTGGCTGCTAATTTTTTAGGAAATATCACAATGCCGATCGGCGTTATCGGTCATGAAGGGTCTACAGTTTTGGTAACATTGAGTGGTTTGCGGTTGCTGAGACATTAATTAAATTACTCGTTACCAGACACGCAGCAATCAAATTAAATCCACAAAAATCCCAGAAACCTGGTTTCTTTCCCGATATTTCGCACTCAACCTAAATCTTCAGAGAAACCCGGTTTCTCGCCACGCAGCAATCAAATTAAATCCGCAAAAATCCCAGAAACCTGGTTTCTTTCCCGATATTTCGCACTCAACCTAAATCTTCAGAGAAACCCGGTTTCTCGCCACGCAGCAATCAAATTAAATCCGCAAAAATCCCAGAAACCTGGTTTCTTTCCCGATATTTCGCACTCAACCTAAATCTTCAGAGAAACCCGGTTTCTCGCCACGCAGCAATCAAATTAAATCCACAAAAATCCCAAAAAGCTTGAGGGAAATCATCTTTTTTAAAGTAGTTTACTTTTTAATGTTTTAGCAATATAGCAATCCTCAACCAATTTAACTGGTGGCGTTGCTGATTGACTCCATGAATCAAGTTATGCGTCAAGACTCAAAAATGCTTTATAGTCTGTCTTTGGAGCGAGCGTGAAAAATGTTAATTCATACTCAACTTCAGCAACGCCAACGCCCAGATTGTGTCCGCCCCAACGCAATCATACAATAGGTTCGTAGTTGGAGCGGGCATCAGATTAATAACGCGGCACGGTGCGATCGACTACCATTGAGTAAGCATCGATGCCGCCAAGGATATTTTTAACGTTGGTAAATCCTCGATCGGTCAACCACTGGCACATTTGAGCCGATCGCACTCCGTGGTGACACAGCACGAGGGTTTCTGTGTCGCGATCGAGTCTAGTGTCAATTTCACTAGACCATTCGGCAAACTCGCTCAGCGGAAAAACTACAAATCCCGGCAGGGCCGCGAGTTCAATTTCGTGAGGTTCCCGAACGTCCACAAGCTGCAATTTCTCAGCGTCGGTCGTTTTTTCTGCTAAGTAGCAACCTAATTCTTCGACGGTAATTTGAGCAAAATTTTGTGACATTTGATTATCAAAAAAGTCAGTAGTCATTAGTTATTGGTTATTGGTTATTAGTTATTGGTTATTGGTTATTGGTTATTGGTTATTGGTTATTGGTGATTGGTGATTGGTGATTGGTGATTGGTTATTGGTGATTGGTGATTGGTGATTGGTTATTAGTTATTGGTTACTTGCTACGAATTCCCAATCCCTCCGCTTCGCTCCGCCCAATTCTCAATTTCCAATAACAACTAACAGCTAACAACTAACAACTAACAGCCAACAGCCAACAGCCAACAACTAACAGCCAACAGCCAACAGCCAACAACTAACAGCCAACAGCCAACAGCCAACAGCCAACAACTAACAGCTAACAGCTAACAGCTAACAGCCAACAGTTAACAGCTAACAGTTAACAGTTAACAGTTAACTCTTCGGACAGTTTCATGGCTTACATACAAAAGCTAGAAACCAGGTTTCTACTATTTTTGCGATTGGGAGCGGCAAATATAGGAATAAACGGGGTTTCTGAGGTTGTAAGTGCGCTTGCAGATTGTGATGAGGACGATCGCACTCGGGAGCATCTCACTTTTGCGAAAAAGCAATTTCTTTACAGTGCGAGCGTCCCCCCTCGCGAGTGTTGAATAGATCGTGAGCCGGGACGCTCGCACGATCAAAATCAAAACTGAGATGCTCCCTCGCACTCACTACAATTAGCAATTACCAATTACCATTTCCCAAGAAATAATTAATTGAGCCGCGAAGGCGGTGGCATTAGCTCGACGGGAGGAGTAGGTGCAGGACGCCCGTCCAACTGGCTCACTTTTTCCCTCGGATCGAGACAAGTTGCCAGCAACCTGTCAGTGGGAAAGTCGAGCCTGCCGCTCAACCCGACGACGCATTCAGCAAACTGTTCTGGTAATAAACTGCGGCGGCACCCTTCAAGCACTAACAGGGGAGCTGCAGGTTGAGTTTTTGTTTTGGTGTGAATATTCACTACGCAAGTAGTCAATTCGTCTGGCCGCCTCACCTGCCGACAGGTAGAGAGGGCTTCGACACCAGAAATATTTGTTTTGCGGTTGATTTGGAGGGCGCATCTAGATATGTCGCGGGGGTGGAGCGCGTCGGCACAAGCTGCAGCAGCTGCCTCGGCCCCTACTCCGGCTTCGATTAATTCTTTAGCGCAGACGCGATAGGAATTTTGAGTTCGGGGAAATCTCAGAGTGATGGCTGATGCTGGGGAGATTGGCAGTGCTACTGCCAACAAACTCAGGGCGACTAGGGGAGTGCCGAGTGCTAACATCCAGCGCGGTGCTGGCTTTGGGGCAGAAGTTAGGGAAAAATTGCGCTTTTGCATGGCTGATCGAGTTGTGAGTTTTTGGGCTGATTGGGGCGATCGAGCGATCGGCTTTTCCTTCAGAATTTACCGCACATTACGGTTCGCTGCGGTCGATCGATTTTTTTATTGATATTTGTGAGAATTTTGAGCGTTATAAACATATAATATAGAGTCTGCATAAAATTGCATACAGAGATTAGAGAGGAAAATAAATGTCTCGATATCGAGGCCCCCGATTAAGAATCGTTCGTCGCCTGAAAGAGTTGCCCGGTTTAACCCGCAAAACGCCCAGACGCGATTATCCGCCAGGGCAGCACGGTCAAAACCGCAAAAAGCTCTCTGAGTATGCGGTTCGTTTGCAAGAAAAGCAAAAACTCCGTTTCAATTACGGTGTGACGGAACGCCAATTGCTCCGTTACGTCCGCAAAGCCCGCCGTGCCACGGGCTCCACAGGTCAAGTGTTACTGCAATTTTTGGAAATGCGCTTGGACAATACTGTGTTTCGGATGGGAATGGCTCCAACCATTCCGTCCGCTAGACAATTGGTAAATCACGGTCACATCACTGTTAACGATCGTGAAGTCAATATCGCCAGCTATCAGTGCAAGCCTGGTGAAGTGATTGCAGTGAAAAATAGAGAGCGATCGCGCACGATGGTGGAAACCAATCTCAAAGATCCAGGCTTGGCTCACTTGCCCAGTCACTTGGAATTTGATAAGCAAAAACTGGTCGGCAAAGTCAACGGCGTTGTCGAACGCGAGTGGATTGCTCTTCAGATTAATGAACTGCTAGTGGTTGAATACTACTCGCGTCAAGCTTAATTTATTAGTCATTAGTGCGAGCGTCCTCGCTCGCAAACCTTATTAGTCATCAGTTAGTTGCTAGCAAAGAATTAAAAATTGGGTACGCACTCTGTGATTAGTTAATTGCTACTGAATAACTAGGGCTCAGGACTGAAGACTGATTTTTTAGACACAGCTATGCTGAAGGCTGAAAAAAGCTTTTTGACGGTCAACAATTAACTGTTAACTATTAACACTTAATTGTTGGCCGTTAAATTATATCCCGATTGTTCGATGTTCGGGCTTTAGCTTGTAATGAAGGAAAATTTAATAATTTAAACATCTGCCACACTCGTCTCTATACCATTTCTCAAAAAGGTGAGGTACAGGTTGAGATTTGAGATTTGAGATTCTTCGGCTTCGCGAGCGTACAAGTTTTAGACTGGGGAATTGAGGGATTCAGGGATATATCGATCAATATAGCGGTTCTCAAAAAAGTGAGGATAGCCCGGTTTGGCCGGTTTGGCCGGTTTGGCCTATGCCGGATAGTACCTCATATGAGAGCACAGAAAGGCTATACCTCATCTTTATGAGAACTGCTATATACCTCTTGCAAAAATTACAAATTATCTGAAATTATCTGCGTCGAACCGTGTTGCATCTGCTTTTTATCTGCGGTTTATGTATCGATTCCGTGACTTGTGCAATGCCAGTCTTTTCTCCCAAAGTCCCCGGCTCAAGAGATGCAGAGCCTCCGGATCTGCATTACCAGGCAGAGCCTGGTAAAGAGCAAAAATATTAATTTGCCGATTTAAAAACCTAGGTTTTAGGGCTTAACAAGGCAGCGATTGCAGCATTTAGCCCGCCAAAAATTGCTCGAATTCCCGATCGAATAAATCGCCCCAAGGGCCAAAACAAATTTCGCGCGAACTCATCCACTCGGCTCTCAAATCTCTAGAGCTAGCTAAATCCATAGCATGAAAGACGATCGACTTGCCGAGTATAGCGGCTAACTCCAATCCTCGGGCGAGGGCGGCAATTCCCTCTGGCGCGACAGCATCCACTTGCTGCAGATCCACGACAACTCTCAGGGTGGCCGTTTCCAAAGCTTGCTCCAAATTAATTTGGAAATCTAGGACAGAGATGCCGCCGAGACAGCCCTTGAGTTGCAAAATAATGGTGTTGCATGGGGTGGTTCGGTGAGCTAGTTGAGAAGTTGAATCCGAAACAAATGGAGGCGTGAGGTTAGTAGCGGTCTTCATATTTCTTCCCCCTGCGAGACCGCAACCATAACTCTACTCAATACGGGGTAAATGGGGGGAAAAAGGATGCAAGGTGTGTGGAAGATAGCTATAACCATCTGGTTTTAAAAATTTGTTTACAGTATTTGTACTTAATTCCTGGAATTTGTTTGTTACTCTTGGACGCGCTGGCGATTTGGCCCGCGAGGGATAGCTTCGCCGCGCCTGCGGGTGTTTTGTGAACATCTGCGGGCCAGTAAGGCTTCGGAGTCGGTGGTGGGCGATTCTGGAAGGGGGATAGTTATCCTACTCTTCACCGAACCCCTGCGGAGAACGGGAACGGGCGATCGAACGATCGCCCGTTCTTCTCAAAAAGTGTTGCTCGCTTCAAGGCAACTGGTAGGACACAATTATTACTTGACAAAAATTACCTGAACTGCATCTCGTAGTAAACTCTAAAAATAAGCTTAAATGTTTGAGGGCGATCGCTGCTAGTAGGTGATGTCGATCGCCGGCAAATTTACGGATCTATGCACTCCATCGTGACACAAACTCAACCTTTATCCGGGTATACACTGCCAGTATTTGCCTGTGCAGCAGCACTTGCAGCTTTGCGGTGCTTGCGTGGAGGTATTCAGTATGTAGATACTGTATCAGTAGATTTACTGGAACCGCAAGTAACTGCAGAAATTCCGATCGAACAAGCATCTGTACTCAAAACTGATACTGCTCTAGGCGTGACTCGCTCCGAGCCGGGAGACAACCTCGATTTGACTCGCAATACCCCCGTTTGGGCAATGGTGGAATTGCACAGAGGGGAGAGGGAGAATGGGGGAGAGAGGGGG
>NZ_JADEWT010000167.1 GCF_015207505.1 Tychonema sp. LEGE 06208 | reverse complement strand
CCATCTCCCCATCTCCCCATCTCCCCATCTCGGACACTCGGACACTCGGACACTCATCCCCAAACGCACCAAATATATTTCAAGTTGTAACAAACGATTCCCAAAAGTGCCAATTTGTCTCAAATTGGTGAAAGCTCGTGCCCGCGAAAAGGAGTTTTCCGAATATGTCTTTAACAGATACCCAAGTCTACGTAGCGCTCGTAATTGCTTTGATTCCTGGAATCTTGGCTTTCCGGCTGTCAACTGAACTGTACAAGTAGTTTCTAGACACCAGTCGCGAATCGCAAAATGCCTGTCCGAGTAGTTAAATCTTCAAATTACAGACAATTGCTGCCACCGTGGAGTAGATTGTTTGTGGTCAGCAAGAGGAAACTGCAAGGGCAGGCATTTTTATTGTGCAATTCCGTCCTCAAGCGTTACCCAGTCTCAAAAATTTTGGCTGCCGGCACCGTCACGAACAGGGGCGGGTGTGCGTTAAGCTCGGAATTTGCACGGTTTGTGCTCTAAAACTTCAGTCTCAGGTATTTGAAAAAAAATTATGCAAGCAATTCAACCCACCGTTACCCCACTGCGTCCTGTAAAAACTCCCCCTCGGGTTACTCCTCGTCGCAACAGCAAGCGCCAGCGTTCCTACCCTCATCAAACGCTCGCCGCCGAAACTGGAGTTAAGTTAGCAGTCAACATTGTACTTTCAGTCTGTGCGACTTCTGCTGTGATTCAGCTTTTGCCTCACTTCCGGGCAGTGCAAGAAAAGTTGCACGAAATTCAAGCTGAAGTCAATCTTACCCAAGGGCGAGTAGATAAGTCGCGATCGGACTTTAACCGCTCTTTTGACCCTAGTCTTGCTAAAACTGTGATGCAAGAGCAAAGCAATCGAATGGATCCCCAGCAGCGTCAGGTGATTTTGCAAGAGTCCCCGACACCAGAAGTCGAAGACTCCACCCCGCAACCTTAACCTTAAGGGAGTCAGTAGTCAGTAGTCATTAGTCATTAGTCATTAGTCATCAGTCATTAGTCATTAGTCATTAGTCATTAGTCATTAGTCATTAGTCATCAGTCATTAGTCATTAGTCATTAGTCATTAGTCATCAGTCATTAGTCATTAGTCATTAGTCATCAGTCATTAGTTGTTTGTCATTAGTTGTTTGTCATTAGTTGTTTGTCTCCCAGCACTTTTTAGTGACAGTCTGGTTAATTTCGATACGAAGTGTATCGATCGCTCAATCTGTAATTTTGCTTCTAGTAACCCACAAGTGAGAAGTCATAGCTAATGACTAATGACTGATGACTAATGACTGCGGACTAATGACTACTGACTACTGACTACTGACTACTTACTGCTGACTTGGCAATCACGGTTTTTGCCTTCAATAGTTCCAGTGCAGCTTGATATTGCAAGTCTGCTTCGGTGCCGATTCGATCGCGCGCAATCGGCTGTAGCGGCACTACGCGATCGGGCGAAATCCCCAATTTGTTAATATCCGTGTGGTTCGGCGTCTCGTACCTAGCGACAGTCACCGCCAACCCGGAACCATCAGACAAATCAAACAAAGACTGAATCAGCCCTTTGCCAAAAGTCTTTTCTCCGACCAATTGAGCTCTGCCGTTATCTTGCAGCGCACCAGCCAAAATTTCGCTAGCGCTGGCCGTTCCTTTGTTGACCAAAACAATTAGCGGATCTGCCGTCAAAGCCCCTCCATAGGCTTCAAAACTGCCGAGAATGCCTTGTCTGTTTACGGTGTAGACGATCGTCCCGGAATCGAGCCACAGACGCGCAATTTCAATTCCTGCTTGCAACAATCCGCCCGGATTGTTACGCAAATCGAGAATGTAGGCGGCGGCTCCTTGTTTTTCCAAACTGTCGATCGCGCCGGCGACTTCCTCAGTAGCATTAGCGCTGAATTGACTCAAGCGAATGTAGCCCAGCGGTAAATTGTCTGGGCCAGACTGCAATTCGGCGTAAACCGGGTGGAGTTCAATCCGATCGCGCACCAACTCAATATCTTCAGGAACGTCTCTTCCTTCGCGCCCTACGGTCAAAGTGACAGCAGTACCGGCGCGGCCGCGCATTCGAGTTGCTGCCTCGTCTAGGCTCAATTCTGACGTGGCAGTGCCATCAATTTTCAGAATGCGATCGAGCGGTTGAATGCCGGCTCGATCCGCCGGCGAACCGGCCAAAGGAGCCACCACTGTCAGGGTATTTGTCTGGGAGTCGATCGCAATTTGCAGCCCCACACCAGTCAATTCTCCCGAAGTGTTGACCTGCAAACTGCGGTACTGTTCTGGTTTCAGCAGTCGAGTAAAAGGATCGTCGAGATTGGCCAGCATCCCTTGAATCGCCGTGTAAGTCTGCTCTCTGTCGTTGAGCGGCTGCTTGACAGCTTGTTGGCGGATCGACCACCAGTTTTTAGAGTTAAAGCTGTCGTCCACGTAAGAGCGGTTGACAATTCGCCAAGCTTCGCTCAAAAGCTGCTGTTCTGAAGTTAGGGCCGCCGCAGGCTGTGTCCACGCGCCCAGAACCAGGGCGACTTGGAGGAATAGTAAAATTGCAGTCTGAAAAACTCGTCTGTGCATGATTTTTGTGTAAAAGATAGGCAAGTATGGCATCTCCTGCATTTTTAATTTGTAGGCTTTTAAGCTTTTGCGCGGTCAACTCTCCCCCAGACATTCAGGACTCGTCAAATCCGCGTCAAATGTACGCTGCGAACAAAAAAGTATTTAAATTTAACATTTAATTGTAAAAATTAGTGAAGTTTTATCAGGAAAATTAAAACTCACGAGCCAGAGAGTCGCTGACCGACCCGGACTGCGGTCTTGGGCCCTGTTATTGGCTATCTGCCTAGTAGGGGCGGATGTTGAGCTTGCAGAAAATGCTATTTGAGGCGAAGAAAAAAGCGATCGCTCCGTGAATTCTGCACAGCAATTATGTTACATTTTTTATCATAGTCTGGAATTCGATCGGGCAACGCCAGCGAGCAGGAACAAGCGACCGCTGAATTTCCCAGCGCTCGCGGGCGATCGCACAATGCAGAGTTCCTTTCGCAAGCTCCAAATTTTAAAATAGCCTCAGCCATTTGCTAATAAAAGCAAGCTGCTCGGGGCGGGGCGACAAAAAACATTGTGGCTGCTGCCCGCTTACCTCAACCACAGCAATATTCTTTTAGGAATTCTGGCTCCATGTTTTCTAAACAAATCACCGACTCAAAAACCTACCAGTGGTTTGAGGAACGCCTGGAAATTCAGGCGCTCGCCGACGACATCACCACTAAGTACGTACCCCCCCACGTCAATATCTTCTACTGCTTGGGCGGAATTACCTTAGTTTGCTTTTTGATCCAATTTGCCACCGGCTTCGCCATGACTTTCTATTACCGTCCAACGGTAGCAGAAGCTTTTTCTTCAGTGCAATACCTGATGAATGAGGTCAACTTCGGCTGGCTGATCCGCTCCATCCACCGCTGGTCTGCCAGCATGATGGTACTGATGATGATTCTGCACACTTTCCGGGTTTACCTGACCGGCGGCTTCAAAAAGCCCCGCGAATTAACCTGGGTGACAGGAGTAATCTTAGCAGTCCTCACCGTTTCTTTCGGCGTGACAGGCTACTCGCTGCCTTGGGATCAAGTCGGTTACTGGGCCGTTAAAATCGTTTCCGGTGTCCCCGAAGCCATCCCGGTTGTCGGTTCTTTACTGGTAGAACTTCTACGCGGCGGTGTCAGCGTCGGTCAAGGCACTTTGACTCGCTACTACAGCTTGCACACTTTCGTGCTGCCTTGGCTGATTGTAGTCTTCATGCTGGCTCACTTCTTGATGATTCGCAAGCAAGGCATTTCGGGCCCGTTGTAAGTTTTGAGTTGTAGGGGCGATATTTTTTTGCCCCCTGCGGAATTTTGGGTTGAAAATTCAGAATTCATCACTCATGATATTTATTGACAGCCCGATCGCGCCGCTGATTCAGACTAACGAATACAGCAAGATGCCAAGCCCGGGTAAAAATAAAAGGAGAACACTCTTACTATGTCTATTCTCAAAAAACCAGATTTGAGCGATCCGGCGCTACGCGCTAAGCTCGCTAAGGGCATGGGTCACAACTATTACGGCGAACCAGCTTGGCCCAATGACTTGCTCTACGTTTTCCCTATAGTCATCATGGGAACAATTTCCCTATGCGTAGGTTTGGCCGTACTAGACCCGGCTATGATTGGCGAACCGGCCAATCCTTTTGCGACTCCGCTAGAAATTCTACCGGAATGGTATTTGTGGCCGGTGTTCCAACTTTTGCGCGTTTTGCCTAACAAATTGTTGGGTATTGCTTGCATGGCCGCTGTTCCCCTCGGCTTGATTTTGATTCCGTTCATCGAAAGCGTTAACAAATTCCAAAATCCGTTCCGCCGCCCTGTGGCTACTGCAGTCTTCCTGTTTGGAACTGCGGTAACTCTGTGGTTGGGTATTGGTGCTATTTTCCCGATCGACCAATCTTTCACCTTGGGTTTGTTCTAAGATTCACGGTTGCTTAAATTTGACGCCCGCGGGTTTCCTATAAAGTGCTTTTGTACTGTTAGGAAACTTTAGCAGGCGTCATTTTATTTGCGATTTTAGATTTTAGATTGGGGATTTTTAGCTCTAAAATTTAATAATTCTCAGTAATTAATTCTCTAATTTTCTTCAACCGCATCAGCATACAGAATCATCAAATATACAGCGTATTCCTGGTTTATGAAGTACACACTCCTAACCGGGTTTCTTTACAGTTCTCGCATCATTACTGATTCTGTTCTGTGAAACCCGGTTTCTGGCTCTCTACATCTACATGGAATATGCTGTATCGGCGTTGCTGATTTACGGTATGCAAGGCAAAATATGCAAGTCATATCAATTCCGTTAGCATCGGAATGATATAAAGAAACGGAGGATACGGCAGTGCCGTGTCCTCGCTTATCATTCCGGTGCAGCCGGAATTGATATCATAGAAACCATTTTCGACACAGTTTCTGGATGTTAAACTTATTTTTTCATACCCTGATTGAGCAACGCCGCTTTATCTAATACCAAATCCGGGTAACAAAGAATTTCTGCATGTGGTACCCGCCACGCGATCGATCCGTGGAATCAATCCAAAATCTCAAATCTAAAATCTAAAATCGAATGACCCGCCGGATCGATCGCCACACCAACCCGAATAGAGGTATCGCGCGTGGGATTCCCTCTGTTTAGCTAAAAACAACAAAACCTCCTCAAAGAGAAGGTTTCATTACAATCGGAGCGGCGGGATTTGAACCCACGACCCCTACTACCCCAAAGTAGTGCGCTACCAAGCTGCGCTACGCCCCGACAACTTTAACAGCATAGCACGAAATCTCAGAAAAAGTCAAAAAACTTTTAAAACTTTTGCAGCCTGCACCAAACCCGGCACCGCAGCCGCCGGCCAAAAACCCTCGCACCTGCGGCCAGCATTCAAAATCAACTGCACGCTGTAAGCCTCGGGATAGCCTTCTACCTCCAGCCACAACAAATCTGTTTCGGCTTCAATGGCTATTTTTTCCTCATCCATTAACTCAGAGGCCATTTGACTCATGGTGTCGGCTAACTGTCCCAATAATCGGCAAAAATCGTTTAACTCAGCCTCCGTGAGTTCGATCGCCCAACCCTCCCCAGCCACCAAACCCTGAAACTCCTGCGCTTCGGGGTTCCATCCCAAACGCCAGCCAACACCAGTCTTGATTACACGTTCCACCATTGAAGGATTTTAGATTTTGGATTTTAGACATTGTTCGGCGGTTGAAACCGCTCAAGAGTCAAACAAAGTCCGGATGGTGCGCGGACTAAGAAATAAAGGCGATGTTTAAGCTAGATTCGATCGGCAATAAAATACTAAGGTGTAAGCAATTTCGCATCTCCCGGCTGCGGCTGCGTGATTTCCGGCGAAGTCGATCGCCCTTGTGGTGTTTCGCGCGCCGCCGGTGTCCGCGATCCTGAACTCTGCGTAAAAACATCAACCAAAGCTTGAACCAAAGCATCCCGCTGAGTTCGATTTAAACTTTGAATAGCAGCGCGATCGCCTTCCATCGGATTTTTTCGCAAAACATCCTTTCCCGGATACACGTCTTCCACCAAATAATCGGGAGTCGCCCCCAGATAGTCAGCTAAACTCAACTTCCAATCTAAGCGGTAATTCGGCGGTCTTCCTTTAACAAAGACGTGATATCGAATCAAGCGGCCGACTAAAGTATTGTTTGGATCTACTTTTCCAGTTTCCTGAGAAATGTAGTTATTCTCGATCGGCAAATCCGGCAATTTTTCATACACAAACTTCCACGCATCTTGCGCCCTCACCTGCAGCGGCCCCGATTGTTGAGCAACCCGCACCGCCGGCGCAGACTCAGAACTCCGCCGCAGCATAGGTTCCAAAGCAGACATACTCAGTTCGCCCGATTCCAATACCCAACTCAAAAGCGTGAAAATCGCCACAATCAAAGTAACAAACAGAAAACTCAAGCCCAGCTTTAATTTCTTCTTCACGGTTTTGACAATTTTAAAAATAGAATATTTTCCTCAACTTACCTGCCAACATATCTCCTAGTTTCTAATTTTATGATTTCCGAAAATCAACCCCGTTGGGAGAATCCCGATTTGAGAAAAATAGTTTCTTAGGAGTGCGATCGTCCCCCTCGCTTGTGTATATATTTCTCGAACCCTTGCGTACCGAAAATAAACGGATTTTTTACCCTAGCGGGCCAATCTAGTTTGAGAAAGTTTTGAGTTTTGAGCGAACAAAAATTGCTGGATATTCACCACTCAAAACTCAAAACTTGCCAAGTCTAGATATCTCCGATAATTTCCGGCTGAGTCATTTCATCCGACATCTCAAATATCGCCCGCATTACAGGTTTCATCATTTGAGTGTCGTCATTGTCAAAATCTTCATAGCGGCGGCGTTTGGCGCGGTTCGCCACCTGCACCGTAATCCGATAGCGGTTGGATGCAGCACCGATCAACTCTTCTGCCCGACGGGTTAACTGAGTTGAATCGAAGGTTGGACGCTTAATCATCGAAATTACCTAGTTTATCTAATGTTACATTCTAGTCTAGTATGTCAAGATTCATAAATTACTAACTGAGTATCGCTTATGCAGGCAGCAACAGGCTATTCCTTTGGTCACTTGCATCGGGTAAATTCTCGTCCCCTCAAATTGGTTGCTTTCGGCGACAGTTTAATCTATGGTTTTGGCGACGGCGTAGGCGGTGGTTGGGTAGAAAGATTGCGGCGCCAGTGGATGTTACCGGACAGTGCAGGACACGTTTTATACAATTTGGGGGTTCGGGGCGATCGCACCTATCAAGTCGCCCAGCGCCTCGAAAACGAGTTTCGCCACCGAGGCGAGCTCAGAAACCGCGTCCCCGATGCGATTATTCTTTCCGTCGGTTTAAACGATACGGCGAGAGTGCAGTCGCCTACCGGGCGCAGTTATACCGATTTTGAACATTTTAAAACTGTTTTGGATAATTTATTAAACCTATCCCAACAACTTTGTCCGGTGATTTTTGTGGGGATGGTGCCGGTGGATGAAAGCAAAATGCCTTTTCAAGATTGTTTGTACTACAATCATGCAGACCAGTATCGCTATAAAGAAGCAACGAAATTAGCTTGTCAGTTGCGGGGAATTCCCTATTTAGATATTTTTGATAAATGGATCGATCGCGGTAATATTTGGTGGCGTTCTTGTCTGACGGCAGACGGTATCCATCCCAACGCAGCGGGCTATCAATATTTATTTGAAGATGTGACAAGTTGGGAACCGCTACTGGCGATCGGTCATTAGTCAGCAGTCATTAGTCTAGTCTAGGACGCACTGCTAATCCAGAAACCGGGATTTTTGGCTAACTGCTGGCTGCAACGAAGTAGATGCCTGAAAAACCCGGTTTCTTGCCACTGGCTGTTTCTCAGACTAATCTGCCTTTCCTTCAACTCATATCAGATCCGGTCAAATAACCGTTATAAGTTTAAGGTAGATAAGGGAGATAGGGAACATAAGGCTTTTAAGGAGTTTAAGCATTTTTAAATCTACACATCGGTCTCAAAATATTTATTTTAAAAGACCCTATCTTCCCCTCACCACAAATAAAAGCATTCCATAATGATTACATAGCCGAGGAAAAGAGTAAGTTAGGCGAGAATCAATCAGCCTAAAATAAGCTTACTTATCCTTAATAAAAAACTTGTGTAAATTGGAGAATCAAAAATGTCTGTATTTCACCGCATTAAATTCGGCACATCTGTTTTATTAACCTTGGGAACCGTTGCTGGAACTGCAGCGCCACTGCTAGCACCCGCGCCTGCTTTTGCTCAGACAGCTTTTTCGGATGTTAGTAATAACTATTGGGCAAAAGACTTTATCCAAGATTTGTCAGAAAGGGGCATTATAAAAGGTTTTCCCGATCGCACTTTCCGCCCGGATGCACCCGTAACGCGGGCTGAATTTGCGGCAATGATTCGTTCTGTCAACAAGGCAAAAACCCGCGCTGCTGTAGGTTTTACCGATGTTCCGTCGAATTTTTGGGCCAAGGGGGCGATCGCCGAAGCATACGAAATGGGATGGATGTCTGGCTATCCCGGTAATGTTTTCAGGCCAATGCAGCAAATTCCTCGCGTGCAAGTTGTAGTCGCTTTAAATAACGGACTTGGCTATGAGCCTACCTGCAATTTTCAAGATGTTCTCAGCTACTACAATGATGCGGATCAGATCCAAAGTTATGCTGTCAAAAGTGTTGCTGCTGCGACTGAAAAAGAATTGGTTGTCAGCTATCCCAATCCTAAATCTCTCAAACCAAACCAGTCAGCGACGCGGGCTGAAGTAGCTGCTTTTATCTATCAAGCGTTAGTCAGTACCAATCAAGCAAGAGCAATTAATTCTCCTTACATTGCTAAGGCTGATATTGGCCAGAGTGTTGCTGTGAAAATTCCTAGCGGGGTGACTATTCCCATCGAGTATCCCAAAGGCAAGATTTTGCTAGGCCCCAATGACAAGTCTCCGATTACGCTGACTGTGGCTTCGGATATCGCGGGGAATAATGGCAAAGTTTTGATACCCGAAGGGTCTAAAATTAGTGGCGAATTGCGATCGACTACTGCAGGCGTTCAGTTTGTGGCCCAAGAATTAAGTATCATCAACGGTAGCAGAGTACCTTTGAATGCTACTTCGCAAGTGATTACTCGCAAAGAAACTGTGACTAAGGGCGTGAATGTGGGAAATTTGATTAAGAATACGGCGTTGGGTGCAGCAGCGGCGGCGGCGATTGCGGGAGTTACGGGCGATCGGGCGATCGCAACTGAAGAGGTGTTAGGCGGTGCAGGAATCGGGACTTTAGTCGGGGTATTTTTGGGTAAAGATAAAGTGGATTTGTATGCTGTTAATCCCGACACTGATTTAGATTTGCTGTTGAATTCAGATTTGGTAGTTACTGCTGCGAATACAGGCATTTGTAGCAATCGATAGAAGCAACAGTTAGCCCCGACGAGGTATTCAGAAACCGGGTTTCTTTGTAGATTTTGCGTCACTCAACCAAAAAACTCGTAGAAACCCAGTTTCTCGCCCCAACGCATAATTACTGCAATCGTAACTTTCTACGGACATCCCAAACTTTCTCGCGTAGAAACTCCCGTCACAGGATTCACACCATCTGCAGTTTCGCAGAGGACATTCACTTGATAAGCATCGATAATCGCGTCAGTAAAATCAGCGCCGGAAATTGCAGCATCAAAAAACCGAGTTCGTGTCATAATTGCTTCGGTGAAATTAACATTAGTCAAATTAGCGCCGTCAAATGTAACTCTATCTGCTAAAGAACCCGATAGATTAGCGCCTGACAAGTTGGCATTTAGCAAAACTCCTTTAGTCAAAATCGCATTGCTTAAATCAGCGCCTTGAAAGTTGGTTCTCCGCATTTCAGAAGCGACGAATGTTCCGCCCGCTAAGTCAGAATTGGAAAAATCGCGATCGGACAAATCAATATTTGTGTAATTAATATTAAGTTTCGGCAGCGCCAATGCAGGAGTAGCACTCAGCAGCACCCATCCAAAAGCCAACACTAAACTGAAAATCAGGCTCAGGAAAATTCGGGATACACTTTTCATAATGATGGGGAATGGGGAATTGGGAATGGGGCATTGGGCATTGTTAACTGTTGACAACTAACAACTAACAACTAACAACTAATATCAATTCTGGCTGCGCCGGAATAATATAGAGGAGACGGCAGTGCCGTGTCCCT
>NZ_JADEWT010000166.1 GCF_015207505.1 Tychonema sp. LEGE 06208 | reverse complement strand
GGGCGGCGCTCGGAACATTATGATCCGAGCTTTGAGGGACGGCTCCTTTGCTTTAGCTATCAATAGCGAAAGTATTGCTATCGCGTATGCCCTGTTTGTCTAGGGTTGTGCAGCGTAACACCGTCAGGAGAGCAAGGACGTCGGCTATGTCATATTGCAGTTTTGGGTGGCTGCACTCACCAAATTGCTAGAGCAGTCGATCGCCTTCGTAAAGACTTTAATCAGCCACTTCGCATTGAAAACATCGCACGAGAGCTTGGAATGAGTGTCTCCAGCTTCCACCATCACTTCAAGTCTGTCACTGCCATGAGTCCCTTGCAGTTCCAGAAGCAACTGCGGCTTCAGGAAGCTCGCCGTCTGATGCTGGGGCAAAACCTTGACGCTACCAGTGCTGCTTACCGTGTCGGCTATGACGATTCCTCGCACTTCAACCGAGAGTACAAGCGGCTCTTTGGTATACCGCCGATGCGCGATGTGGAGCGGCTGCGAGAAGCTGCTAGAGAGATTGCGAGTTCAACACGATCTCCTCAAGATGCCCTAATCAGGCCAGAAATCGCTAAAACATTAGGCATTTATTGCGCTCACTGTATTTTGGGAACAAATCAACTATGGTTGGACAAATCAGAAAGTATAATAAATCTCATCTTAATCAAGTTTTAGACATATTTAAAACAGAAGAAAAATTACTAGGCTTGGTGCCTGATGATGCTTTACAGAAAGAACTAGATGCTGTCGAAAAGAATTTATTGAATGGCCAAGGTGAAGATAAATATGGAAAATGGTCTATTAAAGCATGGGTTATAGTGGATGGTGATGTAGTAATTGGATTTGCCTTGGCTCGTGAGTATAAGGATAAGACAATATTAAATCTTTTATATATTTTGAAAGATTATAAACGCAAAGGCTGCGGAACTAAATTGATGAAGCAGGTTAAACAAAACTGCAAATCTCCAATTGAGTTACCAGTCTATGAGGAGAATAAAATAGCGGTTGCTTTCTATAATAAACACGAGTTTTTATCTACTGGTGATGAGATTGAACACGATCTTAAGTATCTAGTGATGACTTGGCATAAAGCTAAAAGCTAAGCAATTGCACACACTCAAACTCTTGTTCTACTCCCATCATAGAAGATTTGCGATCGCTCCTTTCGTCTTGGCAACCTAACACTTGTCCCATCTACCTATTTCCTAGTCGCCACCCCTGCGCCTTTGCGGTTTATTTCAATCAGCTATATTTAACCAAGGTGGGCAAATAATGCCCACCCTAATTCCTACTTCCCTACCGTGAAATACTCATTTTTAGCATACACGCTAATAATGCAGTCGCTCACTTCAAAAAACATCCCCTCTTGCTCATCTTTAGAAAATTGCAAGTTGCCGTATTTAGAATTAATTTCCTCAGCATTCGCCGCTTTTGCCTCCATTTCATCCGGGATAAGTCCGGTAGAACCGATATAGAAAACCAGCGGTGAAACTTTTTCCCTGTACACTTTTTCGGCATAAGCTTCTAGTTGCTCGTTCGCACGGGTTAAAGCCGCTATAAACTCGTTTCGCTTGACATCTTCTCCCTGCCATTTCGCTTGCAAAAGGCGCAGCAAACTATCTGCACCCACTTTAGCTAAAGTAGCGCTAACAATTCCGTTATCCTCCAACCCCAGAAACTCATCGAAAATCAGTTTCATCAAGTCGTCAACTTTGGTGATTTTGGTGCGGGATGACAGCGTTTTGTGGGCGAAGACGACAGGCTCGTCTAAGGTGATGTCAAATGTCGGTTTTGCTAGCTTTTCGCCCGTGTTTTTGTGGTAAACTTCGTAAAGGCGATCGAGAAATTTGTTGGCTGAGTGGAATTTGCCGAAGTTGAGGATGTTTTTGCTGCCGATGTCGATTTTGTAGCTGACTCGCGAATCTACTTCACCGTTGGCGATCGCACTTTTCAATTCCGTATATTCCGTAGTCGTCGGAAAGTTGATGTAAAGGCTTTTAGACAGATAATGCTGTTTCAATTCTTCCAATTGTTCCGCCGTATAAGCCTCGGATTCTTCCTTCAAATGAGCCGAGAGAATGCTGGAGATAATTTTAATATTTGCGAGTTCCTCAAACACTCCGTCCAGGCTGCTGTAACGTCCGTCAAAAGGCACTAGCGGCAAACTTGCTAATTTAATATCATACTCTGCATGGAAGTCAAATTCTGCCACAGGTGAGCCGTCTTTTTCCAGTACACCGCATTTGTTGAGCAAGTCAAACACTGGTTTGCTGCTGATTTTGGTTCGCAGCGACTTGATATTAACTTCGCCGTCGCTGACAATGGTATAATTGTTGAAAGTATTGAGGTCTGTAACTAGAATTCCTGCCACTTCTGCGATTAAAGTTTCATCCTCAACTTTTACCAGCTTAACTTTTCGGGTAATCAGCATATTGATGGTAGCTGTATTTTGATTGATCGCAAATGAACCCATCCGCACGTATTCGCCACCATCTAAGAATTCAGTTTTCAGCGAAGGCTTGACAATGTTACCGTTTTCGTCACGCTTTCCTTCAACTCGCTTTAAACCTTTGCGCTGATAGTTTTCTTGCAAGTGTTTTAAGTTGATGATGATGCTGTTGCTGTTTTCCTCTAATATCTTGACTAACTCCAGCAGGGAAATTTTGTCGCTGACTTTTACCCGATCGCCAATTTCATGATTTTGCAACACATCAGGCGCAAAAACAGCCTGTTCCAAATCTTCTGTAAACTCCGCTATTTGGGCGTTTGTCAAAGCTTTCGCGTGTTTTTCCGTCAAAGTAGCGTCGAAGGTGCTCGCCAGCGCGTACTTCGCCGTATTTAAATTACCGTCAGCGAGGTTAGCTTTCGCAAAAGCAAACACCGAATCATCAGTTTGAGCAGCGGGAACATCTACTTTGTCATACTCTTCTTTGGCGACTTTTTGATATTTGTAAAACATTCCCATATCGTCTGCTTTCAGCCCGCAAATTTTCAGCGTACTCGACGAACCGCTGATTTTTTTGCCGCTTTTAGAAACAAAAACTTGATAATCGTATTCCTTAATTAACGGTTCTTCCAGCGGTGGCGCAACGGAACCCCCTAACAGTTTAGTGCTGTCATAAAGAGCATCATAAACCGTTTTCACTTCGCCAGCGCGAATGCAATTTCCAGATAAGGTGTTGGCAATTTTGGAGAGCAGTTTGAAGTCAGCAGAGGCATAGGATATGGTATTTGCAAACACATCCATGTCTTTGAGTTCTTCACAAATTTCCCCTAATTTTGCAGATTCAGAATTAGCACTTGGGTCATTGGCGTAACCGTCTGTGTGCAAATTAATTGCTGTCACTTCTCCCGCTTTCACCAGAGATTTAGCGAGCTCCATCGACTGCGATATGCAGGTACAGCCAGCGGTGTGTATTTTTTGAATTTCTTTGATATATTGAGAGTCAAACTTCATCACTTCTTGAATCGGAATTCGCTGGAAGTGACAAATTACATCCCCATTGTCAGCATAGGAAATTAAGCTGATTATTAGCTGGTAATTGTTGTATTCGTCTAAGGTCAAAAGCTTGATTAGGGTTTCTTTGAGCGGCTGTAAGTCATAATACATTGAGCCGGAGCGATCGATAATGATGATGCTGTGGGCGACGGATTTTTCTGGGATATCACCGGGCTTTCTTTCTAGATTTGTGCGATCGACTAAATAAAATGCTTTTTCGTTTCCGGCAAAATTGTAGAGGGTAAATTTGGTGCGAGTACAGTCGGCTGCTTGGCTGCTGGAACTTTTGACTTGAGATGATTGTTTTGCTTGCCGTGCCATAGTTTTAACCCGTGTTGACTTATTCCTCAACGCTATCCTGACACGCGCTTCCGTCAATGTCAAGGCCTGTGCCGCAAATTATCTGAACACTTAAAATAAGCATTAATACTTAGTTTTTGTAAGGCAATCGCCATAAGCTGTTGCGGTATTTAAATTGTATGTTAAAAAACGATCGCACAATCAGTGGGTTCGCCCGTGCTGCTCAAAGCATTGTTAACAACAGGTGCTTGGGCTGTAATTAGTTGATCTTTGATGGCGATCGGAATGCAGTTGAGCAAGTTGAATTTTTGGCACAATATCAAACAAGTTCTGGCTTGTCTGGCGATTAAAATTCTGTTGATTCCTTTGGTAATTGGCACGGGTTAAACGTTTGTTGGCATTGCGGGCGCGCCGGGACTTTCGCTAGTGCTGCAAATGGCAATGCCTCCGGCTTTTGGTACTACTTTGCTGGCAGAAGTTTTCAATCTCGATCGCGAATTAGCCGTAAGTGCGATCGGCATCGGCTGGGTTACGTTATTGTTCGCTATTCCAATATGGATGAGGCTATTTAGTTTTTAATTAAAATCAAATTTCTGTAGTTTAAAAAATGTTTGATTTATGTGATCTCAATCACAAATATTGAATTATATCTGTCATATTAACTATACTTAACAATCACTGAAGTAGCAACTCTATTTGCTGCTGTTAAGCTAGAAATAGCCTAAAAAAAAGGTAAATTTTCACAAAAACTATGGATCTTCTAGATTTTACACTGACAGGTTATCAAATTCTCGATCGCATTTATGCGGGCACTCGCACCCTGGTTTATCGCGGAGTTCGATCGTGCGACAAACGGCCCGTCGCCATCAAAGTGTTGCACAGCGAGTATCCAAGCTTCAGCGAAATCGTACAATTTCGCAATCAATATACTATTGCCAAAAATCTCAATTTGCCCGGAATTATCCAAACCTACAGCTTGGAAGCCTACCAAAACAGCTATGCGCTGGTAATGGAAGACTTCGGGGGAATCTCTCTAAAACAATGGGTGGAACAAGGGGAAACTCCACCGGATTTAAGCGATTTTTTGCAAATGGCGATCGACATCAGCAGTACATTAGATATACTCTACCGCCACAGAATAATTCACAAAGACATTAAACCCGCCAATATTTTAATTAACCCCGAAACAAAACAAATCAAACTGATTGATTTTAGCATCGCATCTTTGCTGCCAAGAGAAACTCAAACCCTACAGAATTTTAACCAAATCGAAGGCACCCTCGGCTATTTGTCTCCCGAACAAACCGGCAGGATGAATCGCGGTATTGACTACCGCACAGATTTTTACTCTTTAGGCGTGACTTTTTACGAATTGCTGGCGGGACAATTGCCATTTCAATCCGAGGATGCGATGGAATTGGTACACTGTCATATTGCCAAGCAACCGCCATCACTGCAGGAAATCAACTCGCAAATCCCGCCCGTACTCTCGTCCATTGTCAGCAAATTGATGGCGAAGAATGCCGAACACCGCTATCAGAGTGCTTTGGGGCTGAAATTTGATTTAGAAAATTGCTTGCGTCAATTAAAAGAAAGCGGTATAATACACATTTTTCAACTAGCCCAGAGAGATGCGTGCGATCGGTTTAGCATACCAGAAAAACTCTACGGTCGCGAAACCGAAGTAGAAACTCTGCTATCGGCCTTTGAGCGCGTTGCCACCCCCCTTTCATCCCCCCTTACCGAGGAGGGATATAGGGGAGTAGAAATGATGTTAGTAGCTGGTTTTTCTGGGATTGGGAAAACTGCAATTGTCAATGAAATTCACAAACCAATTGTGCGGCAGCGCGGCTATTTCATCAAAGGCAAATTCGACCAATTCAACCGCAATATTCCCTTCTCAGCTTTTGTGCAAGCCTTTCGAGAGTTAATGGGACAATTGCTCAGCGAAAGTGACTATAATTTAGAAAAATGGCAAGCTAAAATACTGCAAGCAATAGGCGAAAACGGGCAAGTCATTATTGAAGTAATACCCGAACTACAAAAAATTATTGGGCCGCAACCACCGGCAATAGAATTATCAGGAACTGCAGCACAGAATCGGTTTAATTTATTGTTTCAAAAATTTATTCAAGTGTTCACAAAACCAGAGCATCCGCTGGTGATGTTTTTGGATGACTTGCAGTGGGCAGATTTCGCATCCCTACAGTTAATGCAACTGTTGATGTCCGAGTCGGAAACCAGCTATTTATTAGTAATTGGTGCTTACCGAGATAATGAAGTCTCCCCTGCACATCCGTTGATGCTGACACTGGATGCAGCAGTCAAAGCCGGGGCAACTGTTAATACTATTACTCTGCAACCCTTGAGTTCAGAAAGTCTAAATTATTTAGTAGCTGATACGCTCAATTGCGCTCCAAATTTGGCAGTACCGTTGACTGATTTAGTGGCACAAAAAACCCAGGGAAATCCATTTTTTGCGACGCAGTTTCTCAAAGCATTGCATCAGGATGAGTTGATTGAGTTTAACTGGAAATCCGGACACTGGCAGTGCGATATTGTTCGGGTTCGGGAAGCGGCATTGACGGAGGATGTGGTGGAGTTTATGGCGCTGCAGTTGCAAAAGTTGCCGTCGGCGACTCAGGATATTTTGAAGTTGGCGGCTTGTGTGGGGAATCAGTTTGATTTAAGCACCTTGGCGATTGTTTCTGAAAAAACCGAAGTAGAAGCGGCAGCTACACTGTGGAAAGCATTGCAAGAAGGACTAATTTTGCCCCAAAGTGAAATTTACAAATTCTATTTGGGAGAAAGTGATTTAGAGCCAACCGCGCAATATCAAACACTGAATTACAAATTTTTACACGATCGCGTCCAACAAGCGGCCTATTCTCTGATTCCTGAAGACCAAAAACAGATTACCCACTACCAAATCGGACAACTGCTGCTGAAACAAATTTCCCCTGAATCTAGAGAAGAATACATTTTTGAACTCGTCAATCAATTAAACTACGGAATATCTCTGATTTCCCAACAAACAGAACGAGATGAATTAGCACAGCTAAATCTTACTGCCTGTCGCAAAGCCAGAGCAGCCACCGCCTATCAAGCGGCTCGCGAATATGCCGCAGCGGGATTATCAATATTGACAGAAAATGCTTGGCAAAATCAGTATGAAATTACCCTTGCGCTGCATGAATTAGCAGCGGAAGTGGCTGCTCTGTGCGGTGAGTTTGAAGAAATGGAACAGTTCATCGATATTGTCACCCAACAGGCACGATCCTTACTAGAAAAAATCAATGTTTACCGAATTCAAATTCAATCTAATATCTCCCAGGTTAAATTTAGCGAAGCCCTTGCGATCGCCCAACAGGTTCTGCAACAGCTTGGCGTAACTTTTCCAGAAATACCCGCCCCGACAGATATTCAACAAGAAATCCAAGAAATTGGGGAACTGGTTGGAGACCGAAAAATTGAAGATTTTCTCAACCTACCTGTGATGAAAGATGCGAAGAAGCTCGCAATTATCCAGATTGCCAGCAGCATCATGTCAGTAACTTATGCCTGCGGATCTCCCTTATTTCCCTTAGTGATTTCGCTGTCAGTCAAACTATCCCTCCGGTACGGAAACACACCTGTTTCAGGTCTTAGCTATGCTTGCTACGGCATCATTTTGTGTAATCTGTTGCAAGATGTAAATACAGCAACACAGTTTGGTGAGTTAGCACTCCAGGTAGTCTCAAAACTGGATGCTAAAGCTACTAAACCTGAAGTGTCCTTGGTGCTAGGAATGTCGATCGCGAGCCGTAAATATCATATCAAAGATAGCTTACCACTCTTGAGCGATGGTTACAAAACTGCCTTAGAAGTCGGAAACTTGGAGTTTGTCGGACATAATGCTAACGTTTTTTGTCACAATTCTTTTTGGTGCGGTCAGCCCCTTGCTACCTTAGAGCAGGATAGTCGCAACTACTGCAATCAGTTAGTGCAATTGAACCAATCGATCACAGCCAATTACTGCCGGATATGTTGGCAATCTATTTTAAATTTGCTGGATTTTACAGAACACCCCACCATGTTGTCTGGGAAAGCCCTCCAAGAGACGGAGTTTCTGCCCCTGCTGCTGTCTGGCAACGATCTGTTTGGGTTGTATCACTTCTATTTGTATAAGCTAACTCTTTGCTTTTTGTTTGGGGAAGTTGAGCAAGCTAACAACCATGCACTCTTTGCCAGACGCTATTTAATGGCTGTTGCGGGAACCGTCGGTGAAGCTGCATTTTATCTCTATGATTCTCTGATTGCTATAGCATTGTTGAGTCAACAGTCAGATGAGACAGCAGAAGCATTAAAGCGGGTAGAACAAAACCAAACGCAGTTAGAGCTCTGGGCCCACCATGCTCCTATGAATTATCAACATAAGTTTGATTTGGTGTCAGCGGAAAAATGTCGGCTATTAGGACAAAAAGCCGAAGCGATCGAGTTGTACGACCAGGCTATTTCTGGAGCCAAAGCCAACGAATATATCCAAGAAGAAGCTGTAGCCAACGAACTCGCCGCTAAATTTTACCTCGATTGGGGCAAAGAAAAAGTGGCGATTTCCTATATGCAAGAAGCCTACTACTGTTACGCTCGTTGGGGTGCAAAAGCCAAAATTGATGATTTAGAAAAGCGGTATTCCAAACTTCTGGCTCCCATATTGCAGGCCCAACAAAACGGTTCGGTTTTCAGCGAAATTTGCTTTCAAACAATTGAAAGATCTTCAATTTTACATCAAACTTTCCAAACATCTCAATCTAGTAGCAGTATTTCCGAAGCCCTCGATATCGCTGCTATTCTTAAAGCTTCACAAGCTCTATCGAGTGAAATAGAATTAAAAAAATTGCTGGGTGTACTGATGTCTGTGGCCCTAGAAAATGCCGGGGCAAAAAAAGCTGTTCTACTGTTGGTTAAAGATGGCAATCTCGCGGTTGAAACTGTAGCCAAGACCGAGAAAAATGCGGTATCAATATCTGTTCCGCTGTCATTTAAGGAGGCGGTTCCTGCTGCTGTGGTCAACTATGTCAAGCACACTTTAAAAACTGTGGTTTTGGATAATGCAGCAGCACGAAACGATTTTATGGCAGACCCGTATTTGATGGACAAAAAGCCCAAAAGCGTGCTGTGTGCGCCGATTTTACATCAGGGTAAGTTAATTGGGTTGCTGTATTTAGAAAATAACTTGACAATTGCGGCATTTACTGAGGATCGCACTCAAGTTATCCAACTGTTGTGCGCCCAAGCGGCGATTTCACTCGAAAATGCCCGCTTGTACCAACAATCTCAGGCTTACGCCCAAGAATTAGAACGATCGCTCGTTGACTTGCAGCAAGCACAGTTACAGGTAGTGCAAAGTGAAAAAATGTCCGCATTGGGCAATCTCGTCGCCGGAGTCGCCCACGAAATCAACAATCCTGTCGGCTTTATCAGCGGCAATATTAATGAAGCAACGACTACAATCAAAGATGTAATCAACCACTTGAAATTATATCAAGAAAAACTGCCAGATCCGGGCATCCAAATCGAACAAGATGCTGATAAGATTGATTTAGAGTATGCTTTAGAAGATTTGCCCAAGATGCTGTCGTCGATGAAAGTGGGATGCGATCGCATTCGCGACATCAGCACCAGCCTCCGCACCTTCTCCAGAGCCGATAAAGACTACAAAGTTCCCTTTAATATCCATGAAGGTATTGAGAGCACCATTTTAATATTGAAACATCGGCTGAAAGCTAACGAACACCGTCCGGCGATCGAAGTTGTTACAGATTACGAAAATCTACTAAAAATCGAATGCTTTCCCGGTCAACTAAACCAAGTTTTTATGAATTTGCTGGCAAATGCGATCGATGCCCTAGAAGAGTCAAATCAAGGACGCAGTTTTGCGGAAATCGAAGCAAATCCCAACAAAATCGCGGTTAGTACCAGTATGTTGGACGATCGCCACATCAAAATTACAATTGCCGATAACGGTGCGGGAATGACGGCAGAAGTCAAACAGCGGATTTTTGATTATTTGTTCACAACGAAGGCGGTAGGAAGAGGTACTGGGTTAGGATTGGCGATCGCCCGCCAGATTGTCGAAGAGACTCATGGGGGTAAAATTGAGGTCGATTCTGAGTTAGGGCAAGGCACAATTTTTAAGATGCAGCTCCCGATCGGGCGATCGACTCCCCGCTCTACTTGAAATCAATAGCGATCTGCATCCCACAGACTGCCGTCTCCCAGCCGATGTATAGCAGGAGGCAGTTCGGCTTGAGGAAGAGGTAATAAGCTGTTGAGGGATTTAAACTGTATGTCAAAAAACAATAAAACAATGAGTGGGCTGGGCACGCGAGCCCGCCCTAAATATGCAATGTTTATTTGCGCGACAGCTTAATAGCAATTATTTGGGTACTCGAAAATGTCCGATCGCGTTGTGGCCGTTGCTGCACATATAGCAATCCTCGCATCATTTGTGAATTTCTTACTCCCTCCCCGAACTCGCGGGGAGGGTTGGGG
>NZ_JADEWT010000165.1 GCF_015207505.1 Tychonema sp. LEGE 06208 | reverse complement strand
TCCAGATCCTCTGGATATTCGTTACCAGGCAGAAGTCTTAGCCCCCCCGAACTCGCGGGGGGGGTTGGGGGGGTAATATCTAGCGCTACTTTATGAAATTGGTATTATTTCTTGCTACTAATCCATTCCTTAAGATCCGCGATCGTAAAAACGGCCTGAAAATCCAATCCCTGCTCGCGATATAATTGAGCTCCACCTTGCTCTCGATCGATCAGCGACAATACGCGATCGACTTTATAACCCGCACCCCGCAACCGTTCCACCGCCTGCATCGCCGACTTGCCCGTCGTCACCACATCCTCCAACACCGCCACATTAGTCCCAGCGGGCAACAGCGGCCCCTCAATATAGGCCATTGTCCCGTGTCCCTTCGTCTCCTTGCGGACAATTAGCGCCGGAATCGATCGACCTTCCAGAGCCGAAACCACACTTACCGCAGTGACAATCGGGTCAGCACCCAAGGTCAAACCGCCCACAGCCTGCACCTGAGTCGGCAGCATGGAGAGGAGTAAGCGCCCCGTAGCCAAAGCACCTTCAGCGTGCAGCGTCACCGGTTTGCAGTTGATATAATAAGAACTTTGCTGCCCCGAAGACAACACAAAATCCCCTTCGCGGTACGCAAACTCGCACAACAAATCCAAAAGTCGATCGCGCAGCACCTTTAAATCAGCAGCATTCATAACTTACACCGTGTAACAAACACAAATAATCCGCCGATAATCAGTTTATATTGGAACCGTAATTAATCTAAAAGCCGAAGAAATATATGAGTCAAAAGTTAAAAACCCTTAGCCGCGCGTTAATTCTCGCTGTCGCCTCTGCCGCCCTCGCATCCGTCAAAGCAGCTCAAGCAGAACCAGCTCGATTTCACCCGATTAGCGACGACTTCAACCGACAATTCTTTGAAGCTTCAGGAGACTTTTACCACAACGTCAGCTTGCAAGGCTACATGGGCGACTATTTAGGCATCGGTGCCCCCAGCGGCGTAGTTGCCTTTCCCGAAAAAGAAATCGAGCGCGATGCCAGCCGCATCAGCGGCCTTTACCGACGAGTAATGCAGCGGCAAGTTTCCAGCGATCCGATTTTGCGCGTCCCGGATGCCGTCAATCCCTTCGATTCCTCAGTCATGGCGCTGCCTCCCGCTTGCCAGCTAGCACCTCAACCGAGCGGATGTTTCGCCACTCCCGCCGGACTCCAAGACCAATTTTTACCGAGAGAGCAGCAGCAAGATTCACAGACAGCCCCAGGCCCCGTTAGAGGACTTTATCAAGTATCGCCGGTTCGAGGAAATTAATTGCTGGTGAGACCATTGGTTCGCAGTCAGGACGAAGAGTCCTCGCTGCGAACCTATGTTGAAACAATACTGCCATCAGGCATAATTGTTCCATTCAAATGAGCTTTGTCCAGATTAGCTCCCGCCAAGTTCGCCCCTCTGAGATTGGCCCCGGTCAAATTCGCTCCCCTCAAATCAGCTTTGGCGAGGTTAGCCCACCGCAAATCGGCACCGCTCAACAAAGCAAAACTGAGATTTGCCCTAAAAAAATAAGCTGCAGTAAAGTGAGCTTCCCCGAGGTTAGCTTTAGATAAATTAGCTGCGTAAAAATGTGCTTCAATCAATTCGGCTTGATTGAGATTAGCTTGACTGAGATTAGCATTATTGAGGTTTGCGCCGATCGCATTAACTCGAAACATCACCGCACCGATTAAATTCGCATCTCCCAAATCAGTTTGTTGGAGATTAGCAGCGCTGAGATCCGCCCCAATGAGATTGGCACCGCTCAAATCGGCTCCCATGAAGTCAGCATTTCGGAGATTTGCTCCAGTTAAATTGGCTTTAATCAAATTAGTTTCGAGCAGTTGCGATCCCGCAAGATTTGCTAAACTGAGGTTAGATTCGGCAAAGTTTGCGGCAATTAATTTAGCATTAAATAAATCTATTTTAAAAAGGTTTGACCGCCCGAGTTGCGCGCCTCTGAGATTGGCTTGGGCGAAGTTAGCCTCGCTGAGATCGGGTTCTATATTTGGGTTGAGATTTCTCCATTCAATCCAACTAACTGCACCTTTTTTCAGGAGCGCTAAATGCTGTGGGTTTGCCATAATTGCATCTCCTTTAATGGCTATTCCTTGCGACCGGTAATTGCTGGATTTTCCCGACCAGATATGCTTTCCACCGCTGCAATTGCTGCCTGGGAACCTGCTAAAATATCTTGTTCTGAGCCACCGAGGTAAAGTCGCCCGAAACTGCCGACAGCCTGAACCTCTAAAATATTAATCGATGCGCCTTTTTCTGCTTCATTGGCCGCCAGCGCTGCATAGGCTGCCGGTTCTACTTCTAAGACATAAAGCGTTTGTCCCGCCAGCAGCAACTGTCCGCGGCGGGTGCGGTTGATTAATTGTGTTTGGTGCGCGTCAATGTTGCGAATAATTTGGCTAGAAATTACTCGCGGTTTAATAGATTCTTCTCTGCGGACTCCGATGAATTCTAGAATTGCTTTCCCTGCGGCCCGCGTTTCTCCCTGCTGGCCAGAGTGTACTTCCAGCAGGCCGTACAAGCGCTCGACTATCTGCACTCCGGGGCGCACGGAGGCGGATTTGAGGGCGACATCGGTAATTCGGTTAATTTCGATACCGGGTGAGATTTCTATCCACAGCGACGCATCCCCAGGAAGCGGCAAGAATCCAGCGGCGATTGTGCCGATGTATGCTGCGTGCTGCGGCTGCAAGTTGTCTAGAAATACGTAGCTGCGTAGCTCTATTCCCAAAAGTTTTGATCTCCGTCGATCGAGTTTCAACTGTTGTCTGTGCAAGATCTGAGTGTACCTTTTTTTGTCAACAACACATGATTGAGTTGTCCGAAGTCCCGGAGTGCCGAAACCGGCGAGGGAGGTGCGAGGCCGGGGATTTCTAGTGTCGGAGTGCCTGCGCGAGCTATGTTTAATTTCGTGTGCCTGCTAAAAATTGGATATAAATCTATAGTGATAGCTGGAATTTAGCAATGTTTACTGCTAGAGGTGGATGTAGCTGCAATAGCCGATCGATATATTGGTGACAGTTAAAGATTTTTCTAAGCAGAGAGCATTTGAATTATGAAGCGTTCTAATTTATCCAAGGCAATTGGTGCAGGTATTATAGCTGCTGGTTTAGCCATTGTGCCAACTCATCTGCCTGCTTCGGCTCAGACAGATCCAGCTCCCGGTACTAACAGCAGAACCACCACAACTACTACTATTCCGAGCACCGATGCTCAGACAGCTCCAGCTCCCGCTACTAACAGCACCACCACTACCACTACCATTCCTCGCTCCGATGTGTACAATGCTGATGCCGATCGCGGTTTTGATTGGGGATGGTTGGGCTTGCTAGGCTTGACTGGTTTGTTCGGTTTAATTCCCCGCAAACGCGAAGAAACTGTCCGCTATACAACTACAACGGGCGATCGCGATCCAGCCGTGCGTACCGACTACCGTTAATGCTCCCGTGGACTTGCAGCAGACAATCATGCAGGAATAGGATATTTAATATCAATTCCGGTTGCACTCCTGGTGATGTTGACTGTTGACTGTTGACTGTTAACAGTTAACAGTTGTTATTGGTTATTGGTTATTGGTTATTTGTTGTTTGTTGGTTGCAATGCCCGATGCCCGATGCCCTGCGCGGGCCGATGCCCGATGCCCTGCGCGGGCCGATGCCCGATGCCCGGTTTGGCCTATGCCCGATGCCCGATGCCCTATGCCCGGTTTGGCCTATGCCCTATCCCGGATAGTACCTCCTATGAGAGCACAGAAAGGCTTATAACTTGTCGGACTCGAATCAACAATCATCAAAAAACCTCCATCTGCGAGGTTTTTTTGTTTGAGATCATGCGCGCTCGAACAACCGTCGCACCCTCAAAATCATCGTCGGTAGAACCCGACTTGAGATGATTAACTTCTGCCTTTCTTCATCCCTTCTTCCTTCGCGCCCTTTGCGTCTTCGCGGTTCGTTAAACAAAGACCTTTTACACACAAAAAGACCTGGAAAAAATCAACCAGAACGATCGAGCAAATCCAACATCGCCTGCAGCAACTTGTCAGGATCTAAAGGCTTAGAAAGATGCCGCTGGAAACCTGCAGCCAGCGCTTGCCGGTAGTCAATTTCTCCAGCATAAGCGGTGAGGGCGATCGCCGGCACAAGTCCCCCTTGCTCCGCAGGTAGAGCCCGAACCTGCCGCAGCAACATATAACCGTCAGTGTCGGCCATTCCAATATCGCTCAACAGCAGATCCGGCACAGACACAATTAAAGCAGCCAAGGCATCGGCAGCGTTAGAAACTGCCGTCACGCTTGCGCCACAATCCTCCAACAGAAAAACCACCAAATCTCGCGCATCAGCATCATCATCCACCGCTAACACCCGGATACCGCTCAAATTGAAGGACTTCTCCGGTGGCGCACTTGCAGCAGGAATTGTCGGAGGTTGCACGGGCATCAGGGGGATTTTGACTGTAAAAGTCGCGCCTTTTCCTTCGCCTGCACTGTCGGATGTCACCGTGCCGCCGTGGAGCTCGACGAGATGGCGGACGATCGCCAATCCTAAACCCAATCCGCCAAACTTGCGCGTGTACGTGCTGTCAGCTTGCCGGAAATAGTCGAACACGTAGGGCAGAAAATCAGGTTCTATACCTTTGCCCGTATCAGTTACACTAATTTGAGCGTCAGTGTCAACCCGATCGAGAGCAATGTCGATTTTGCCTCCCGCCGGGGTGAACTTGACAGCATTTGAGAGCAAATTCCACACAACCTGCTGAAGCCTGCCCCCATCACCCAAAACCCTGCCGACATTCGGTGCAAATTGAGCGTTGATTTGAATCGATTTGACTTGGGCCGACAAACGTACAGTTTCCATAGCGCTGTCGATCGCCTCAGCTAAATCCACAGGTACAATATTCAAACTGACTTTGCCTTGCAGAATCCGCGACACGTCGAGCAAATCTTCGATTAGCTGAGTTTGTAGTTTGGCGTTGCGCTCGATCGTTTCTAGGGCGTAGCGCTGCTTTTGGGGTGTCAGCACATTCGATTGCAACAGCTTTGCCCAGCCCATAATCGGGTTTAAGGGAGTCCGCAATTCGTGGGACAAAACAGCCAAAAATTCGTCTTTGACGCGGTTAGCCTGTTCTGCTTCTTCTCGGGCGGCCTTTTCGAGGGCTAGCAGGCGTTCCCGTTCCGCTTCTGCATTGAGGCGATCGGTAATGTCGGTGTTGGTACCGCACCAGCGCAGCAAATTGCCTTTCTCGTCGTGAAGCGGCACGGCGCGGGAGAGAAACCAGCGGTAAGATCCGTCTTTACCGCGAATCGGGAAAGTATCTTCCCAGAGTTCGCCTTTTTCAATGCAGCGCCTAAATTTTGCGACAACCCGATCGACGTGTTCCGGGTGGTGCACCTGCTGCCAGCCCCAGCCTTGCATTTGCTCTTGAGTGGTGCCGGTGTATTCAAACCAGCGCTGGTTGTACCAGAAAATCCATCCTGTGGCATCTGTCATCCAAGCCAACTGAGCGATGTTGTCAGCTAGGGCGCGGAACCGATCCTCGCTCTCGTGCAAGTCCTGCAGGGTTCGCGCGTGCCCGATCGCCGTCCAGAGGCGAGCCACCATTTCCTGCACCAGCGAAACTTCATCGGCCCGCCAGTGCCGCACCGCCTGTGAGATCACCACCAAAAGAGCCACCCAGCGCCCCTCCTCAAGGCAGGGAACATCGACTAAAGCGCGAATGCTAAGGGCACCGTAGTTATCTACCAAAGACGCTGTATGCTGGTCGCTAGCGATATCTGAGATGACAAGTGTTTGACCTGCCATCGAGAGAGCTTTCATTTCTGCCGTCTTAAAGTCTGAGAGTTGATAGGTGCCGGCGACGCTGGCAAGGCCGGGTTGGTGCCAGTCTCGATCGACAATTGCCACTCCGGCTGATAGATCGATTTGGTGCCACAGGCAGCGATCGACCTGTAGATATTCTCCCAAACTGCTCGTGGCTTCCCACAACATTTCTGCGGCGTTGGAGCGCTGTCGCAAGCGAAGTTCGAGCCCGGAGAGAAACTGCTCGTTGAGTTGGGCTTTTTTGCGATCGTGAATGTCGGTATTCGTGCCGATCCACTCGACAATCTGGTCGAGGCCGTCGCGAATTGGCACGGCGCGGGACAAATGCCAGCGTTCCATTTGGTCGGAGGCCCGCCGCAGGCGGAACTCAACCTGATAAACTTCTCCGGTGATTTGACATTCTTCCCAGCGGGCCAAACTTTCTGCCAAATCCGACGGCGGCACCAAAGACTCCCAATTGTTTTGAGTGGCTTCCTCGTAGGACATTCCCAGATATTCCGACCATTTTTGATTGGCAAAGCGAAGTTTTCCGGCGGTGTCTACATTCCAAATCAGGTGGGGCAGCGATTCAGCCAGGAAGCGGAAGCGGCGGTCGCTTTCTGCTAAGCTTTCTTCGGCTTGTTTGCGATCGTCAATATCAATGCCGATTCCGACCCATTGCAGCACTTTTCCCAGGCTGTCTTTGACGGGGACAAGTCGCGCCAAATGCCAGCGGTAGGTGCCGTCAAACCTGCGTACCCGACATTCAAATTCGTAGGATTCCCCTGCTTGAATCGCCTGAGTGCGGGTGGCGACAACTGCGGGCAAATCCTCATGATGAAATAATTCCAGCACAGGCACTGTCAGAGGCAATTCTGGAATCATGCCCGTGTAGCTTTGCCAGTGCTGGTTGCAAAAATCTAACCTGCCGTCGGCGGTGTTGATCCACATTAACTGCGGCACGGCATCGGCTAGAGTGCGGTAGCGATTTTCGCTTTGCCGCAGTGCTTCTTCTATTTGCCGGCGTTCGGTTTTGTCCTGCATGATTTTCAGGAAACCTTGCACGTCGCCTGCTGCGTCGCGCAGGGGCATCACCAGCCCGCTGCCCCAAAAACGGCTGCCGTCTTTGCACAGGTGCCAGCGCTCGTTTTCTGCTTTTCCTTCAGTCAGCGCTAGGTGCATTTCTAATTCCGGCTTTCTGGCTGCTGAGTCTTCTGGGGTGAAGATGATTCGTCCGTGCCGGCCGACGATTTCTGCTTCGGAATAGCCCAGCAATCTCTCTGCGCCTGCGTTCCAACTGGTAAGGTGTCCGCCGGTGTCTAGGGTGAAGATGGCGTAGTCTTTGGCGCTGTCGAGTATCAACTGCAGGCGGGTTTCGCGATCGCGCAGGGCTGTTTCTGCTTGTTTGCGCTTGGTGATGTCGCTGGTGAAGCCGACTACTTTGGTCACTTCGCCTTGCTGGTTGCGAATCGCGGTGCCGCGCTGCCAAACATCGATCCAGCGGCCGTCTTCGTGCCGGACTCGGTACTCGCTTTCGTAGCGTTCGAGAGTCAAAATTGCTTCCGTCTCGGCCTCGATGCGGGCCAAATCGAGGGGATGGATGCGTTCTCTCCACCACTCTCGTGTTGCCGGTGCATCCTCGGGGCGGACACCGATGAGGGAGTACAGTCCTTCGGAACGGTAAACGCTGTTGGATGCCAGATCCCACTCAAACACCATGCCGTCGATCGCGCTTGTAGCTAGTTGGAAGCGGTTGTGGCTTTCTTGCAAATCGAGTTCGGCTTTTTTGCGATCGGTAACATCCAATACTACTCCGACAAACCGCACTGCGGAGCCTGCTGCGTTGTAAAAATAGCGCCCGGACACGCTCAACCAGCGGATTTCTTTGGTGTCGGCGCGGATGATGCGGTATTCGATCGAGTATAGCGCGCGGGTTTTCCGAGCTGTTTTGACTGCTTGCATGACTTGCTTTAAGTCGTCTGGATGCACGCAGTTTTTCCACATTCCGAGCGTTGTTTCGCCGCTCAATGTCGGTTCTCCGCCGAAAATCCTGAAATGGTTGGCCGACCAAATTACTCGATTTGCTACCAAGTCTTGATCCCAGGTTGCCATGCCGGAGCCTTCGATGGCGACGCTCAAACGTTCTTCGCTTTGTTGGAAGGCTGTTTCTGTTTGTTTGCGATCGTTGATATCTGTCAGGGAACCCACGGCCCGCACGGGATTGCCCGACTCGTCCCAAACTGCTCGCCCTCTGACTAAAATCCATTTGTAGCGCCCGTCGGGACAGAGGATGCGGTATTCTCCGCAGTAATGGGAGGTTTTGGAGTGCAAATGTTCCTGCCACTTGCTTTGAATTCTCTCCAAGTCGTCGGGATGAATGTAGCTCACGTATTGGGCTAGATCCTTGACTTCTTCGGGCCGGCGTTCCAAAATCTGTAAACAGCGATCGCTCGCTACATGACAATTTGTTTGTAAATCCTGTTCCCAAATGCCGTCGTTGTTGCTCTGCAATGCAAGCTGCCAGCGTTCTTCGCTTTCTCGCCAAGCTTCTTTGGTGCGATCGGCGCGATCGACTTTTAGGGCGGCAACGGCAAAGTCTGATAGCATCAGCCCGATCCGCAGGTCTTCGGTATCGAACTGGCCGCCATCGTGGGAGACAATCCAGATTGCTCCCAGCGGTTGATTTTCTACTAGCAGCGGCAGGACTAAGGCTTCGGCGATCGGCAGCGGGCGCGGCAGCAAGTCCTGCAAGTATTGTTCTGGATGCAGGTAAAGCTGGGGAGTTTGGAAGTCTAGATTGGCTCCGACTTCATTGAGCGTCCGAGGCTTGTTTGGTTGTTCTGCGGCTTCCCACGCGCCCGCTAAAGCTTCCCAATAAAAAGTTTGTTCTGATGTGGCATTTTCTGTTAGCAAGCAGACTCCGGCACTATCTGCGCGACACAACTCTCGCGCGATGGCCGCGAGTGTTTGGAGCATGGTGCGGGGGGAGGTTGCCAGTTGTTGGGCAAGGGTTTGCAGCGCCCGATTTTCTGCGTGCAAATCGGGCGATCGAGGGGTGCGGCGCGACAGAAGCTTTGCGATCGAAATGTCGGTTAAATTAGTTTGTGGGGTTTGCCAAGTTTCCATCTATCTAGTCGTTTTGATGTCTTTCTGTTCCTGCGGGCGGTCGGATATCAGAGCGCACTTAAATTATCTGCTACATTTTATTATCTACCGACAGACATAATCTGTTATCTGTCTTGGGAACTATGTTTAATTTTTCAGGCTAGTTTATAGCCTTGGTTGCCTCTGCTCTTGTTGCGGCCTTATGCACAATTTTATTCCCGAATCGCGCTTTTTCCCCTATCTGACTCCATCGCGTAATTCAGTCAGTCCCGGACAAGGAAAATACAGTGATATAGCGGTTCTGTGTAACATGAGGTAAGCACGAGCGATCGGTAATCGGTAATTAAGAGAGAGGGTTAGCTACCAGCTAGGAGATTTAAACTTTTGGGCTTCGCTTCGCCTGCGCGGCCCTGCGCGGGCCAATTCCCAATTCCCAATTCCCAATTCCCAATTCCCAATTCCCAATTCCCAATTCCCAATTCCCAATTCCCAATTCCCAATTCCCAATTCCCAATTCCCAATTCCCAATTCCCAATCCGTGTCAAAATGAGTCTAAGAAATTTTTTGAGTTGGAAAACTAACGATGAGTGTAGATTCTAAATTGCAGCGCGCATTTGAGCAAGGCCGCGCCTTGAAAATTATCAGCGGTTTAAATAATTTTGATGCGGCCAACGTTGCGGCTGTTGTCAAAGCAGCGGATCTCGGCGGTGCAACATTTGTCGATATTGCTGCCGATCGCGATTTGGTATTGATGGCAAAACAGTTGACAAATTTGCCAATTTGTGTATCGGCTGTGGAACCGCAAAAGTTTGTGGCTGCGGTAGAAGCTGGCGCTGATTTGATTGAAATTGGCAACTTTGATGCTTTCTACGCACTAGGCCGCCGCTTTGAAGCTTCTGAAGTTTTGGAGTTGACTCGCGAAACTCGATCGCTATTTCCGAACATCACGCTTTCTGTCACAGTTCCCCACATTTTGGCACTCGACAAACAAGTGCAGTTAGCAACAGAATTAGTCAAAGCTGGCGCTAATATTATTCAAACCGAAGGTGGCACTAGCGCCCAACCAATTCACGCCGGAACTTTAGGATTAATTGAAAAAGCAGCGCCTACTTTGGCCGCAGCCTTTGAAATTTCCCGCGCCGTACAAGTTCCCGTACTCTGCGCTTCGGGCATCTCCAGCGTCACCGCACCGCTTGCTATTGGCGCGGGCGCTGCGGGTATTGGTGTCGGTTCTGCTGTGAGTCAACTTAATAGCGAAGTGGCGATGATTGCTGCTGTTCGCAGTTTGGTGGAAGCTTTGGCAAAAGTAGAGCGATCGCACTTTGCTGCTTCAATTTAATTCTGTTAACTGTTAACAGTTAACAGCAAACAGTTGACAGTTGACAGTTGACAAAAGAAGGAAGAGGATTGGAGTAATGAATCGTCTGATTTTAATTTATCCCGATCAGGGAGAGGCTTTAAACCAATTTTTTCTGGTAATCAAGAAGGCGAAGGTAGAGGAAAAAG
>NZ_JADEWT010000164.1 GCF_015207505.1 Tychonema sp. LEGE 06208 | reverse complement strand
TGCGGGGGCTGTGGCGGTGGCGGGGACGGCTGCGACGGCGATTGCTGCGACTCGGGGCGAGGCGGGAATTGTGGCTGGGGCTGTGGCTGGGGCTGCTGCTGCGATCGGGGCTAGCGGTATTGTGACATTTTGGGGCGGGGATACTCTGAGGGGAATTGGTTTGTTTTTGGTTTCTGGGGTGATTTTGGGGTTAACTGCGATCGGCTTTTTTATTGCTGTTGAACAGATAGAACAATTGTCGGTAACGTCGTTTAGAAAGGCTGATTTGACTGGTGCTATATTCGATGCGGGGGCGGTTCTTGATGCTGATTTTTCCGATGCGCGAGGTTTGCCGTGGTAGACTGCACAATTACAGATTTTTTACCCATTCTCGGAATTCTCGCACTGCTGCGGTTGCGCCTGCTGTTTGAGTGCGATCGATAAATTCGTCAACTTTTGCAGTCGGTAGCATCGGGAAAGCCCTGGAAAAATTGCACTCGGCATATTCGCCATTTTGCAATTGATAAAACTTGACGCTTCGTCCGTCATACCGCCAAATTTCGGGTACGCCTAAATCTGCATATAAATCGAATTGATTTAAGGAACTGCTGGTAATATCAATTTCCAGTGCTAAATCGGGCGCAGGATCTCGCGCAAAGTCTAATTCGGTTCTGCCTCTGACCAGTGCTTCGTTCTGAATATAATAGCATGAATCTGGTTCTTTTCCCGCTGCTTTTTTGCGTTTTTTAATAGTCATCGAACCAAAGGGGTTGTACTCCAGATTTAGTTCTTCTATAAGAGTTACAATTAACCGATCGATCAGCCTGTTGCGATTTTCATGTTCCGGTAGTGGTACCATAATTTCTAATTGACCTTGATGATAAGCAATTCTGGTGGAACGTTTGTTGCCTAGTTCCGCTAGCAGGCTTTCATATAACTTCCAACTGATATTTGGCAGTAAAACTCGCTGTTCGGGGGGCGTTGATATTGTTAGCATTTTACTTGGGTTTTAGAGCTTTAGTGTATTTTAGTTTATCCTTTTTTTTTGCGAACCGCATAAAAAGTATCTGCCGACCGCTACGGTGATGCGCTACTCTAGTTAATAGTAGACTGTGGTAATTAGTCCTTGTTGTTATGAAGCTGCGATCGTTCTTTTCTTTCCTCATTGCTGGTGTTTTAGCACTCTTAGGCTTGGGTGCAGGCGGTTTTTACTGGCTGTCAACTCAAACTCCCCTAAATTTGCTCGCGGGCGGGCCGACAACTACTCCGGCTGCAGCTGTGTTTGTCTCGAAAGAAGTACCTTTGTTGGTTTCAATGCTGGTAAATCCCGATCGCCTCGAAGCATTGCGACAAGTTTTTGCCACTCCCACAGAAAGAAGCCTCGCACACGCAGAATTCGAGCAAATCAAAAAAAGCCTCCTCGCCAATACTGACTTGGATTACAGTCGCGATATCCAACCTTGGATCGGTGACGAAATTACCCTCGCCCTCACAAATCCCGATTTCGACGATCGCGATCGCCGCAAGGGCGAACAAACCGGGTTTTTGCTGGCTGTTTCTTCCCAAAATGCCGATCGCAGCCAACAATTTCTTAAATCCTACTGGCAAAAACAATCTCGTGCGGATAAAACAGTGCAGTCGGAACTATATAAAGGTGTCCAACTAAATTATAAAAAATTACCGACAGCCAAGCCAAAACCCGCTCCAATTTTGCCTTTTAACCCGCTTTATCTGCCGAATTCAACTTTACCATCAAGTTTCGCGACGGCGGCAATCCGCGGCCGTTCGGCTTCTGGAAACAACCTAAATTTTGTTTTATTTTCCCACAGTCCGAATATACTTCGAGATGCAATTAACAACTTGGAAGCAGCGAACCTAAATCTCAGTAACAGTCCTAACTATCAAAAAGCTTTCCAACAGTTAAATCAAGGTAGAATAGCTTTAGCGTTTGTCAATCTGCCGGAGCCAGCAACCGAGCAAAATCTCCCAGTTTCCCCTAATTCCCTAGCAGTTGCTGTCGGAGTCAACCGACGGGGATTGCTGGCTCAAACTGCTTTAGTGACATCGCGAGAAAACACGGCTTCTCCCACACTCTCCGAACCGGTGCTGGCCTTGCAATATATTCCCTCAGCCAGTCCTTTTGCCGTCGCCAGCACCGATTTAAGGAATTTTTGGGCTGATTTGTCATCGATGGTGTCAGCCAATGCAGAAGTATCTAAATTAGTCGATCGCGCGATCGCAGATATTCAGCAAAGTTGGAGCGTTAATTTGCCGCAGGATATATTCAACTGGGTACAAGGAGAATACGCTTTAGCAGTGGTTCCGAGTTCCTCAAACAGTGCGGATTGGGTTTTTGTCACCGAAACATCTGCCGATGCCCTTCAGGCGATCGACAAACTCGATGAAATTGCCCGTAGCAAAGAATACAGCATCGGCAGCTTCACTCTCAGAAACCAGAAAATTACCGCTTGGACGCAGTTGACAACTAGCTCGAATCATGGTAAGGGAAATAATAGGCAAAGTGCGATCGTAACTGAGGCAAAAGGAGTGCGAGCCACTGTCGGTAAATACGAAATTTTTACCACTTCAGTAGAAGCAATGGACGCAGCACTAAAAGCAGCCGAAACAGGTTCTTTGGTGGCCAATCAAGACTTTCAAATCAGCATCGAAGCGCTACCACCAGCTAACGACGGCTATTTTTATTTAGACTGGCCTTCGATCAGATCAATTTGGGAAAAACAAATCCCGCTGTTGAGGTTAATTGAACTTTCGGCGAGACCGTTATTTGACCATTTGCGATCGATCACTGTTACCAGTACCGGAGAAGTCGCAGGAATTCGCAAAGCCACCATATTTATGCGGCTGAATTAGTTATTCGTTATTGGTTATTGGTTATTGGTTGTTGGTTATTGGTTGTTGGTTATTCGTTATTCGTTATTGGTTATTGGTTATTGGTTATTGGTTGTTGGTTATTGGTTATTGGTTATTCGTTATTGGTTGTTGGTTGGTAGTCATTTTAGCCTGAGTGAAGTGGAAGGCTAGTGATTAGTAACGGACGCGCCTATCACGGTAAGAAACCGGGTTTCTACGAGTTTGGGGTTGAGTGACGATAAATATTGAAAGAAACCCGGTTTCTCAGGTGGGCGGGCGTGAGTCAGAAACCGGGTTTCTACGAGTTTTGGGTTGAGTGATGATAAATATTGAAAAGAAACCCGGTTTCTCAGGTGGGCGGGCGTGAGTCAGAAACCGGGTTTCTACGAGTTTTCGTAACAGAAACCATAAATATTGAAAAGAAACCCGGTTTCTCAGGTCGTGAGTACACCTTACTCTACTTGTCAACTAATGCCCCATGCCCCATGCCCCATGCCCTATGCCCTATGCCCTATGCCCAATGACCAATGACCAATGCCCAATGACCAATGATTACTGAGGATTGGGTGGTGTTTTCGGTTTCCCAAAATAAGCTTGAAATACATCTTTGGCGATCGGGGCCGCAGCAACAGCACCAAAACCGGCATTTTCCACAATCACGGCGATCGCAATTTCTGGCTTGTCAGCAGGCCCGAATGCCACATATAGCGAGTGATCCTTCTGTCCGATGACCTCCGAAGTCCCAGTTTTGCCCGCCGTCAGCGGAATCGAACCGTCATTGAGTCCCTGTCCCGTACCCTCGGAAACCACCGCGATCAGTCCTTCCTTAACCACCTGAACTGTCGAAGGTTTCATCCCCGTACTTACCCGTTGAGTCTCTGGAGTGCCAGTCATAGATGTCAAAAGATGGGGCTTGACTCGATAGCCGCCGTTAGCGATCGAACTCACCATTACCGCCGCCTCCAAAGGCGTCACCAACACCAACCCCTGACCGATCGACATCGTTACCGTATCGCCCTCATACCAGGGTTCTTTATAGATTTTCTCCTTCTCCTCCGGCGTCGGGATTTGACCGTGACTGCCGCCGCCAAGTCCCAAAAGATTCAAATCCGTATCTTTGCCAATTCCCAAGCGGTGTCCCCACTTAGAAATTTCCTCGGGCCCGGTACTCATCCCCACTTGGTAAAAAAACGTATTGCTGCTGAAAGCCAAAGCGTCCCGAAAGCCGATGTAGCCGTAACCGCCGCTGTGTTCGTTAAAATCAATTCCTCCCACCGTAATGTAAGACGAAGTACCCAAAATAGAGTCTGGCGAAAACTTGCCTGACTCGATACCGGCGACAGAAGTCACAATTTTAAAAGTGCTGCCAGGGGGGTAGCCCTGCATCGCCCGATTCAAAAATGGATCTTCCTGGTCTTGAAGAGTTGCCCAGTCATCCTTACTGATTTTTCGCGTAAACAGATTGGGGTCAAAAGTCGGGTGGCTGGCGAGAACTAATACCGCGCCGGTTTTGACATCCACGGCGACGACTGCTCCCCGGCGGTTTCCCAGGGCTGTTTCCGCTGCTTTTTGCATGGGCAAGTCGATGGTTAGCTGCACCGCCTCGCCCGGTTTTGGGGGTGTTTCTCCCATCAGCCGCAATTCTTGATTTTGGGCATTTACTTCGATCAGCCGATCGCCCCAAACTCCCGCAATTTGCTTGTTAGAACTCGCTTCTATGCCCATCTGACCGACAATCATCCCCATCGGATATTCCGGGTGAGCTTTCAAATCTACTGCGGTAGCTTCGCCAATATATCCGAGAACGTGAGCCGCCAAACTGCCTTCGGGATAGTAACGGTTCGCTTCTGGCCGCACTTCCACTCCGCGTATTTGTCCTACCTGTTCTGCTAGCGGCACAAAAATTTCTGGCGGCATCGCTTGCTTGATCCGCACCGGTCTGTAGGATAGAGGATCGACCTCTTTTATTTTTTGTAAAATTTCTTTGGCCGGGATTTTAACCAGCGGACTTAACTTTTCTGCTGTTACTTTCCACTGTTCCGGCGTTTGTTCTTTCGGCCACAAATAGACCGATCGAGCTAAATTGTTTCCCGCTAGCAGTTTGCCTTTGCGATCGACAATATGTCCGCGATTTGCCGGCATTGGCACTAGGCGAACGCGATTGTTTTCGGCTCGTTCCCGGTTTTGCTTCCCTTGTACCAGTTGCAATTCCACTAGCCGACTAGCGTGCAGGCTCAGCAAAGCGGTTGCCAGCAGCATTAATACGATCGCCCGGTGCATCGGACGCGACTGTTTCTTAGGAGTTTCCCCCAGAGTTTTGTCACAAGAGCGAAATCCAGAGAGCGAAGAAATTTGTCGTTGCATCATTCTATAAGTAGATGTCAAATCCTAGATTTTAGATTCTTGATTGTCAATTGTGCAGTATACAGCATCAGACCTAGGCGATCGTCTTAGTTCTCAGTCATTAGTTCTTAGTTCTTAGTTCTTAGTTCTTAGTTCTTGGGAATTGGCCAAACAGGCTAAACAGGGCATTGTTAACTGTTGACTGTTGACTGTTAACCGTTAACTACTGCTGACTGCTGACTGCTGACTGCTGACTAATGACTAATGACTGCTGACTGCTGACTGCTGACTGCTGACTGCTGACTGCTGACTAATGACTAATGACTGCTGACTGCTGACTGCTGACTAATGACTAATGACTGCTGACTAATGACTAATGACTGCTGACTGCTGACTAATGACTGCTGACTGCTGACTGCTGACTAATCGTCCAAGCACCAAGAAATAGCCAGCACAATTAAGATCAGGCTCAGCCAATTAGGGAAGTGCAGCCAGCCGAATATATCGACAGGTAACATTATTAAAAGCCATGTCAAGAGGGAACCGATCGTCAACAGCAAAGCCAGAATTATCATATCGAGCATCTTGAGAGCGTATAATTTCGGATGTGAGCCGATCGCGTGTGGCAGAACTCGGAGTGGCACCATCGAGGGCGATCGCACGTGTCACGGTTCCGATGATAGTAATCACGAACAACAGCCAGAAGGTTTTTCACTCAATTAAACAAAAATTGTTCTTCCTCTGGAAGTTCCGATTCTGGGGACTCAGACGAGTAAATTCTGAGTTGTAATTTTAAGTTGTGACACAGGAGTATTGCCATGTGGTTCGATCGGCCAGTCCATTTCAAAAACAGTGCGCTCTTAGCTGCGATCGGCGCGATCGCCGCCCTACCAGTTTTAGCAGAAACAGCCAACTTCGGCACTTTAAATTTATCGCGAGGTTTTGACTCCCCAACAGCAATGTTGAGAGGTTCCACAGGCGGATCGTACTCTCTCTCTGCCATTGCCAACACCGATCGCCACAAAAACAAATGTTTGGGTTTTGCCACTCCTACTCCCGACCACATCATAGTCTTGCAGCAAAACTTTTCCAAACTCGCAATCCAAGTCAACAGCGGAGGGAAGGACACAACCTTAGTCGTACAAGGCCCCGGTAACAGCCTGCGCTGCGGAGACGATACAGGTCAAAATAAAGATGCCAGCATAGTTGATTCAGACTGGCAAGCAGGATCTTACAGAATTTGGGTCGGTACTCTCGAAGCCGGAGTCAAGTCTAACTATACAATCTCACTACAGGAATAGAACGCAGCCACGCTGTGGGATGGACACGCTAAAATATTCTACATCCTAAAATTTTTCTCCCGATCGCCCGATCGCCCGATCGCTAATATCATGTCCGTTCGATTAGATTGGTTCCTAGCGCGGACTTAAGTCCGGGCTACGAACCGTTGGTGTTGTAACAATCGACCGAACACGATCTAACTTCCCCGATCGAGTAAAATTGTAAAATTGAAAGTGGCGTGTTTAACCAAAATTGGGAACTCCGAAAGTGCTTCATACCCTTAAAGCTGACTTCAGTATAATTTTCGACCGCGACCCAGCCGCTCGCAACTGGCTGGAAGTATTATTTTGTTACCCAGGTCTTCAGGCCCTAGTGCTGCACCGCCTCGCACACTGGCTTTATTTACTGGGACTTCCCCTAATCCCCCGCTTGATTTCTCACATTGCTCGGTTTTTGACAGGAATAGAAATTCACCCCGGTGCAACGATCGGCAAAAGCGTCTTCATCGACCACGGTATGGGGGTTGTCATCGGCGAAACAGCAATAATCGGCGATTTTGCCCTAATTTATCAAGGTGTCACCCTAGGAGGCACAGGCAAAGAAAGCGGCAAGCGTCACCCTACCGTCGGCGAAAACGTAGTTGTCGGTGCCGGGGCCAAGGTACTAGGAAACCTGCTAATTGGCAACAACGTTCGCATCGGCGCAGGTTCCGTAGTCCTGCGCGATGTACCCTCAGACTGCACCGTGGTAGGGATTCCCGGCCGCATCGTATATCGATCGGGAGTGCGCGTCAATCCCCTAGAACACGGCAGTTTGCCAGATTCCGAAGCTGTAGTAATTCGCTCTTTGCTCGATCGCATCGAATCCCTCGAACAGCAAGTAAAAAGTTTGATTCCTCAAGAATCTCTCTCCTTAACTTCTGTTCCCAATTCCCATTCAGCATTTCAAACTTCAAACAAAACCAGCAATGTAGCCCTAGCTGAAAAAACCGAAGTTGCCGCCGCTTGTCAGTTAAAAGATAAAGCAATTCAAGAATTTTTCGACGGCACCGGCATCTAAAAATTTAATTAGTCATTAGTCAGTAGTCATTAGTCAGCAGTCATTAGTTATTAGTTATTAGTCATTGGGAATTGGGAATTGGGAATTGGTAATTGGAATTGGGAATTGGAATTGGGAATTGGGAATTGGTTACTAATGACTAATGACTGAGAACTACTGACTAATGACTACTGACTAAGGACTACTGACTAATAACTTCTTTTTCACGGATTGACCGATCGCACAAACCAATTTCCATCCCCATCGTGCCCGTAAAGCGATCTGTTCTGCGGTTCTCCCCGCAACTCCAAAAAATCCACCGTTTCCGGTTCCAACAACAGCAAACAAAAATTCGGCAGCGGCTCGCGAGCATCTGGGGAAGCAGAATCAAAAGCACCAGCATCCGCCTTATCTTCCCCCGGTGCAGGCCAAGCAAATTGATCTCGAGCAGCCTCAGAAAGCTCCTGCCAAGCTGTGCGGCGCGCTGTCAACAACTCGGAATCTGCATCGTCTTGCCGCACCAAAATCAGTTGTCCAGCAATCCGAAATTGTTCCCGAGTTTTAGGGAAATACCAGCAAATCTCCCCCCAAGGATAGAGGTCAATTTCCTCCGCCTTCTGACTGCGAATATCAGTAATAAACTTCAACTGATTAGTATCTCCTAAAAAGCCTCGAAACACCACAGTGCGGTTAGCCGGACGACCAGTGGCGCGAACGGTTGCTAATTGCAAGTAGCGAGCAAAAGCCAGACTGCGGTTGCGGTGGAGAGCTCGCGCTAAGGGCGATCGCCAAAGTGCTAAAGTCATAATTAATAACCTATCATATTAGTTAGTAGTCATCAGTCATTAGTCATTAGTCAGTAGTCATTAGTCATTAGTCATTAGTCATCAGTCATCAGTCCTCAGTCAGTAAGCTGTTGCGGCATTTAAATTCTATGTCAAATGCGCGACAACTTAGTCATCAGTCATCAGTCCTTAGTCCTTAGTCCTTAGTCACTAGGAATAGGAAATGATAACTGACAACTGACAACTAACTACTGACAACTGACAACTAACTACTGACAACTAAGAGTACCCGCACGGGCCACCGCCCCTACCAACTGACTAATGACTAATGACTGGTGACTAATGACTAATAACTAATGACTAATGACTGCTGACTAATGACTCTTCTTTCTGCTATAGGTAATTTTATGTCAAATGCACTCTCAAAACTCAAAACTATTGAAACTCCCCACAGCGGCTACCACTGGGACGGCAGTTCCCGGCGCTTTTTTGAAGGCTGGTACTACCGAATAACATTACCAATTCACGGACAATCCTTTGCCTTTATGTATTCCATCGAAGACCCCAGAGGCGGTCAACCATACAGCGGCGGTGCTGCCCAAATTCTCGGCCCCAAAGATAGCTATTTGTGCCGCACCTTCCCCGATGTAGAAAAGTTTTGGGCGCACCGAGAAAGCTTGGGTTTCGGGCATTGGGGCAAGACAGATTTACAAATGAAACCCGAATATTTAGAGCCGCAAATGTTCGACAGCCACGTCCAAGAAGGCTATCAAGCTACTGCTACGTTGAATCAAGGTTATCTGCACGATCCGGGAAGCAGCAGTCACTGTTTTTGGCAGTACGAAATCAAACCAGTTTACGGCTGGGGAAACTCTCAGGAACTCCAGAAATCTACAGCGGGAATGTTATCTTTTTTACCTGTATTTGAGCCTGGATGGCAAATTTTAATGGCTCACGGTTTAGCCACGGGCTGGATAGATTGGAACGGCCAACGCTACGAATTTACAGATGCTCCCGCTTACAGCGAAAAAAACTGGGGCGGTGCTTTTCCGCAAAAGTGGTTTTGGATTAATTGCAATTGTTTTCAAGGTGAAAGCGATTTGGCTGTCACTGCTGGCGGCGGCAAGCGGGGCGTGCTGTGGTGGATGGAATCGGTGGCAATGATTTGTCTGCATTACCGAGGCAAATTTTACGAATTTGTGCCTTGGAATTCTCAAGTTACTTGGAATATTGAACCTTGGGGAAGCTGGAAAATGCAGGCGAGAAACAGCCAGTTTGAAGTTGAGTTAACTGGTACTGCAAGTTCTCAGGGTACTTATGTGCGAACTCCTACTGAAAAAGGCATGGCTTTTTGCTGCCGGGATACGACGCACGGTGATTTGCGGTTGCAACTGCGAGAGTTGTTGGGGGGAAATGTCGATCGCAATGGCAAGCAGCGTTATAAAATTATTTTAGAGGCTCAAAGTTCTTTATCTGGTTTGGAAGTTGGCGGCGGGCCTTGGGATGAAGTTTGGCGATCGAATTAAGTTAGTAGTCAGTAGTCATTAGTCATTAGTCATTAGTCAGTGGTCATTAGTCATTAGTCATTTTAGCCGCTCGCGAAGTCGAAGGCTAGTCATTAGTCAGTGGGCATTAGTCATTGGGCATTGGCCAAACAGGGCATTGGGCATTGGTGCTGTCCCCCCGATCTTTCCGTCCAACGTCAGCAGTCAGCAGTCAGTTAACATTAGTAAAACAGCCATGATAAAAATACTCGGTTTACAATTAGAAAAATTCTACCGCAACCAACAATTACCACCAACTCTCAAAAGAATTTTGGGACTCATGTTATGTGTGGGTGCAATCTTAATACCTGCGACAATTGCCAATGCTGGCGATTTGTCTCGCCAACCTATCACCGAAATTAATGTTAGCTTGGGTAACGAAGCTGGAGAACTCAAATTTTTCCCCAATCAGCTAGAATTTGAATCTGGTAAGCGCTATAAATTAGTGCTGAAAAATCCCAGTCCGCAGAAACATTATTTCACTTCCAAAAATTTTGCAGATGCGAGTTGGACTCAAAAAGTTGAAGCTGGTAATGTAGAAGTTAAAGGAGCTATTCACGAACTGGAACTTAAATCAGGGGCTGTGGCAGAATGGTTGTTTGTGCCGGTGAAATCGGGAAGTTACAACCTTCGCTGTACCGTAGCGGGACATACTGAGGCGGGGATGGTTGGCAAAATTGCGATCGCCTCTTAATCCCCCTATCCCATAGTTGAGACGAGCAGAGAATTCAATCTCAGACTGCATTAGACCTCTTACAAAAGTCAAATTCACCCCCCGCAAGTCCCCCCTCCCGCGGGGAGAAACAAGAATAATCTTGCTCCCTCCCCGCGGGAGGGGAGGG
>NZ_JADEWT010000163.1 GCF_015207505.1 Tychonema sp. LEGE 06208 | reverse complement strand
TTTCAAACTATTCTTTTTTCTAGGTTCAGTTTTTTGCCTTAGATCCGCGGTGTGAACCGCCTTCTCTTTGGCGCTTTATTAATATATCAACTCTCCCCTGAGTTGTCAAGCTTTTTTGCAAAGTTTTCTGCTTGATTTGGAAGTCATAGGCAGCAAGGGTTTCCACTGCTGAGTTTTGTTTTTCATCCCCTAGCTCACTCCTCTTTGCCCCCAACACGCCCTTTTTCCACTGCTAACCGTCTTTTTGGCTGGTCTGTCATCAAGGCCATATAAAATGCTTCGCAAGGTAAAAGACGATCGCACTTAATCGCCCGATCGCGCTGGAGCTAGGGTGTGACGACCGATCGCACGGTTCACCATCACACAAGCAGGTGGTTGGTGAACCTCACTCATATATATAAGTAGTGCGCGCACTCGCTGGACTTGACGAAAGGGGGGTTGGACGTAGGATTAACCCGATCGCCCGCGTGCCGTGTCCCGTTAGACCAAAATCGCCCGCAACTAAACTCTCCTTAATTCAAACAACCCCGAAACACCTGATAGTTAAGTTAGTTATCAGCCTTTGAGGTTCGATATCGAGCTAGCCTCCTCAACGCCTACATCTAAAAAGTGTAAGTGACCCTCCGAATCAGTATTCGTAGCAATCACCAAACCCGTCTTCCCCCAAGGGGCGATCGCCCTAGGTGTAGCGGGGCTGCTAAAATTCCCTACTTGAGTACCTTGACTGTTTAAAACGAGAATCTGCCCCGCAACATCCGCCAAAACCCATCCCCAATTAGCCACACAAGCAGAGACGGGCAAACTTTCCAGGGGAATCCGAGCTACCTTGAGCGGCCACAATTTCATCAACAACACGGCCGCTTTCCCAGATTGAGGAATTCCCAGCAAAGTATAAGGCTCAGGTGTCAGCAGCATCTCTCCGACGCTGGCAGACAACCGCACAGAACCCACCGAATTGCCGCGACGAGTGTAAACCCTAAAAATAGTTTGGGGATTTTTCGGTTCGTTGTCCGGCCAAATGGCTAAGACGTGTCGCCCATCCAAAAACATTAATTCAGGTAAATAGTGTTCCGCGAACGGTACAGTAGCGATCGACCTGGGAGCTTGTTCTAAATTGCCCTCGGCAATGTTTGCACCTAAAGCATAAAAGCGCAGTTCTCCCGGAACAGCCACTGTCAACCAGCGGCCGTGAGAATCAACAGCAGCTTTAAAAGCATCCGCACCTTGCCTTAAACCCGTATCCAGCAAGCAGTGAGGTTCCCAAGATCGATCGCCCATCCAGTAAATTTTTTGTGGAGTCAGAACGCAGCAGCCGTGGGAAGTCGGTAAAATGCCACGCACGGTTTCCGGCATAGATATAGAAGTCGGCATTTCTTCGGTAACTAGCGGATTTTCCGGCTGACACCAAACCTTCACATCTTTATCTACTGCAGCGTAGAGATACTTCTCAGTCGCAATCAAAGCCGTCAGCGGTGCAGAAAGTATCAGCGGCTTTGGCTGCGAAACCGCATAACGCACAGTCTGAAGTAAATTAATAGCCTGCCCTGATGGTTCTTTCTCTTCGACTTGGGTCAAAGAATCAGTGTCGGACTTCAGACTTTTAGCGCCGCGGGTTGCGGGATTTTCCCAAGGAACTATGCAGTCGCCCAATTGCCTGACAGCGGGGTCGTACAGGATCAGCCGCAGAGCTTGAGCCATTTGGGAAGCACTGGCAAAACGCCGGGCCGGAAGCTTTTCCAAAGATTTTTTGACTATTGCTTGTAAAGGTTCGGGAATAGCGTCGGGAAGTTGCAAGCGTTGATTCAGGTGCGCCCACCTCAAGTCTCCGGGGGTTCCACCGAAAGGGCGGTAGCCCATTAGCAACTCAAACAACAGAATTCCCACTGCATATATATCTGACATGGGGGAATAAAGACCGTAAAACCGCTCTGGGGCCATGTAAGCGGGGGAACCTACGGTAGCGTCTGGAGAAAGTTCTTGATGGAGGCGAGTTGTACCGATTTCTGGCAGCCGGCGGGCGATACCAAAGTCAGACAGGCGTGGCGACCAACCTCTGGAGCCTAGAGTTAGGAGAATATTTTCTGGTTTTACGTCGCAGTGAACTACACCTCGGCGGTGGGCGTAGTCTAAGCCTGTTAAAACTTCCATGACTAACTGCAAACCTTCGAGCAGCCGCAAGGGACGGTCTTGTTTGAGCAGGTTGCGGAGGGTTCCGCCCTCGCAGTAGTCCATGACCAAGTACCTGCCTGTAGCTGTGTGTTCTAGAGCTCGGCAGGTGACAATGTTGGGGTGCTGCAAGGTGATCAGAAACCACAGCTCTCGCAAGAATTCGCTAGTTGGGGCTTTTTGATGGCTGAGTTCTTTGAGAGCAACCAGTTGGCTGGTGAGGCGGGAGTCTTTGGCGGGAGTTTCTCGAACGCTGGCACAAAATACCCGACCGAATTGCCCTTGTCCGACTAGCCCTAAAATACGGTATTTAGAATGTTGCATCTGTCTAATTATAGGAAATGCTTGAGCTAGTATTAAAATATGTAAAAAATTCTGACCAAAATTCAAACTTTGAATCGATCGCCAGTTACTGCTATGTTATCTCAGGTTCATTCTCGGCTGACTAAAGGCGATCGCGCAATCGCACCTACTAAAATCCTTGAGCTTCGGAATCAGTATCAATATTGCCTGATTCGGATGCCCGATCTGGAACTACCCGTGGCTGCTATTTTAGTCGATCGCGAGTATTACAGTTTGTTTAAGGCTTTGGAGAAACCGTCTCAGGTTTTAGCCATCGCAGCTTACGTTGGGGAATAGGGCGACTCAACAGCGATTACCAAAACAGCACTCGCGGTTATGCAATCAGGGTTCGAGAACCGGAAGCCGATGCTGTCAAACAATCTTAACGTTTTTACGAATCACCCCAAATTGTTTGAACTTTAAATATTTCACGCTGGCATACTTAATTGGACAGAATGAAAAATCAATATGGTTAAAATTATTAGACTAGATCCAATTGCCGAAGAAATGGCAGTGGAAACCCGATCGAATATCCTGTCTGCCTTACTTTCCAAAGACTTAGACGTTCTCAAGGAATGCGGAGGGCGGGGAATGTGCGCTACCTGCCACGTTTACATTAAAGACGGCATGGAAGGCTTGTCTGACATCAACCGCCGCGAGAGGAGGACGTTGGAAGTCATTACTACAGCTCAAGCCAATTCGCGACTTGCTTGTCAGGCGCAAATTATCGGCGAGGGTGTGGTTGTACAGATACCTGCGGGGATGTACATCAATGCTATCGAAAATGTGGAAGCTCTGATCGGCCGCCGGGCCCAGCAAGATTTGCTACACCCAATTACGGGTCAAGTAGTTGTGGAATCGGGAAAGTTGATTACTCGTTCGATCGTTGCACAGCTTAATGAAACCCGCTTCCAAGTAGGACAATATTTAGTTCGGACTAAAGAAGCGTAAATTACCAACGTTATACCATTTTTCTAAAGATGTGCTGATGAAGTCTTAGCCCCCCGATGCTTTGGGGGGAGTTGGGGGGGTAATATCTAGCGCTACTTTATGAAATTGGTATTAATCTAATTGCGGATGGGGGAAGCTGCCCCAATTAGCGTCAAAACTTGATATGTTGTATTTAAACAGATTGTTGCCCAAAATAAAAAAATTATATGCTGAGCCAACTTGCGCGTTTAAGTACGGAAGCAGACGGACGCTACGCCACTGCTGACGAGCTCCAATTTTTGAAAGACTACTTTCAGTCTTTGAATCACCGGATGAGTGCTTATAAAAAAATTCAAGCCTCTGAAACAGAAATTATGCGGCAAGTGGAAGCACAAATGCGGTCTCTCGACCCTAATTTATTTCGCCGGGGGACTCAAGATGTGACTGAAAAGTGCCGTGGAGATATTCTGCGGGTGTTGAGGCATTCGACGGCAGCACTGTTGATTAATGATACTGAACGGTTGCGCGATCGACTATTGCTTTGGTTGCAAACTATTTTAGGTGCTGTTCAAGTTAGAAATATTGCGACCGTGACCTACGATGTGATGAAAAAGGTACTCAAACAATATCTCACGACTGAAGAAACCAACCTATTTTTTCCTATTCTGGACATGAACCGCACTTTACTGGGCAAATAATCAAGGGAGTTAACACCTTCTTAACCGCGATAAATTTTGCCGTTAGGAAGAATGGCTCCAATCAATTTTGCTCCAGTCAAAGTGGCCTCAGTGAGAATGGCTCCCCGGAGGTTGGCTCCTGTCAAGTCAGCTTTCCGTAAGTTGGCTTTACTCAGGTTAGCTTTGCTCAAATCAATTTCGTGTAGGCAAGAATTAGAAAGGTTGGCACTAATCAGGTAGGCTCCGCTCAAGTTGGCTTTGCTGAGGTTGGCCCCGCTCAAGTTGGCTTCCATCAGATAAGCACCGCTGAAATTAGCTTCGTTTAACAATGCCTCTGCCATATTGATTCCAGTTAAAAGTTTGCCACTCAAATCTACACCAGTCAGGTCTGCGTTGCTGAGGTTGATACCGCTTAAGTGACAGCCATTCAAAGCAATCTTTCTCAGGTAGGTTTTGCTGAGGTCTGCTTTGCACAAGTTGGCTCTTTCCAAGCAAGCTTCGGTGAGGTCTGATTCGCTCAAACACGCGCCGTTTAAATAGGCTTGAGTGAGGTTGGCTCGTCTGAGGTTAGCTTTCAAAAGGTTGGCACCGGTGAGGTTGGCACCGGTGAGGTTGGCTCCGGCTAGATTGGCTTTGGACAATTCAGCTCCGGTGAGCTGTGCTTGGCTCAAGTCTGCTTCTTTGAGACTGGCTAGACTCAAGTCTGCATCTTTCAAGTTTGCCCCGTTGAGATTAGCTTTAATCAGATAGGCTTTACTGAGATTGGCCTCGCACAGAACGACTTTGGAGAGTTTTGCCGCGCTCATATCTGCACCTATGAGACTAGCCTTGAGGAGAATTGCTCCAGTCAGGTTTGCCCAATTCAGGTGAGCACCACTGAGGTTGGCTCCGGTGAGGTTGGCTCCGGTGAGGTTGGCTCCGCTCAGACTTGCAGCCATGAGGTTGGCGCCGGTGAGGTTTGCTCCGCTGAGGTCGGCTTTGCTGAGGTTTGCTCGGCTCAGATGGGCTTTGGTGAGGTCGGCCCCACTGAGATTGGCACCAATTAAGTAGGGTCGCTGCTGGTGTTCGTTGAGGTTGTCCAAACGTAGAGTTGGAGCATCGCTGGAACGGAATAAATCGATCGGACTCAACACAATGCCGCGCAGGTTTGCCTGTCTAAAATCTCTTTCGCCGGCTGCATATCGATTTAGAAGTTCATTGGCGTCCATTAAGTTAGATCAAAAAAATTGAGGTTGTGATTGCTTTTAAGTTTTATGAGTTTGTTGGGTAAGTTGTGAATTGTCTAGCTGCGAGTTTCCAACTTTTTTTGATGGCTAAAACCATTTTTAAAACTCTGTAGCTTTTTTATAATTTAACTTACTTTTTAGATGTTTTTGTAGATGCAATGGTGGAAGAATAATCTCGTTGGCAGTAGATTGACAACAATAAGATTGATTCGTAGTGCGGACTAAAGTCCGCTCTCAGGCTGCGGACTAAAGTCCGCACTACGAAATATTTTTGTTATGGTAATTTACCAGACATGATAAAGTCCATCTGAATATTGGAGCATCTCCGGCTGTGTAAAAATATTGTTTTAGTTGAGTGCTGTCCGCCAAGAGCGAGTGTTGTATAACCTGTGCTGTGCGGGGGGCAGGACTACAAATGCAAAATTTAGATGCTCCCTCTGATAGCAGTCTCCTAAAAAGAAAATTTTAGGCCTGCGTTCCCCACTATAGCAGCGATCGTACCACGTCGGCTCAATTTGCTGCAATCTATAAAAATTGGTAATGAGGAATGCAAGTCCTCATCATTAGAGGACTTGCATTCCTTTCGATCGAACCCATCTGATTGCGATCGCCATTTTCGGAGATGATATTAGTTTTTATTGACCGAAAATTTAAAATATTATCACAGCTATTATAAACCAACTAATAGCTGTGATAATAAGTCAGTTTTTGGGTTTGCAAAGTTTACTAATAATAGCTTCGTGAGTTTCTCCTTCTTCGAGCATTAAATCTGCTGGTTGCAGGCGATCGCGTATCCCTAAAATAAAGCGGTTGCAGTCAGAACCCAAGGATTCGCAAGAAGTTTGCAGGCAGTGGAGTTCTCTACCTGTAAGCTGAGTAAAGAAGGAACTTAAGATTCCTGCTTCTAAAAAACAGGCTGGCCACTTGGATTTGGGGGCTGTTTTGGCAAACAGAGAGTTAGTAATTTTTACTATTAAAAATCCCTGTTCGGAATAGCTGGGGTCAAGTTCAAATGTTCCCCATCCGTGAGTTTTCCAGCACTGTTGCAGGGACTGCAGAAATTCTACCATTTCCATTTCGGAAACTGGCTGACCGTAGTATTCGCTGACTTCTTCGCAAAAACGCACGTAGAAGTTTTTTCCCCACCAGCGACCGCAGTTAAAAAGGACGAGTCGGGAGGCTTGACCGGTTTCTTGTTCTAAGCCGATATAAATGGCTTGAATTAGTGTTTCTGGGAGGGCTATGAGTCGATCGCCCCGGCGGTTCTCCAGCAGCCCGAGTTCAAGGTCGCCTCGGACGTAGGCATCGCTAGCAAAGTAGTTTCCAGGGAGTCGGGGCTGTTTGAGCAGGTCGGCAATATTAATCATTGGAAATTAGGAATTAGGAATTGGGAATTGGGCGGAGCGAAGCGGAGGGATTGGGAATTGGGAATTTGCCTATTCTTCGTTATCTCGATCGATAATCATTGACTGTGCTTGGTCAAAGAATGGTTGCAATATAGCTCTGGCTTGCTCAGAAAGTAGTTCTTTTAAGCGAGTTTGTAGCATATTGCAAACACTTATTTCGATTTTTTGAGTGTGGTGGGCTTCGACGATGCCGGAAACCCAGTCAAGGAGTCGCTGTTCGAGAAAATCTCGATCGTTGAGCAGCATGGCCATAGAGCTGTACCGCAAGACTAAGAGCCAGTGTTTGAGCGATCGTTCTAGGGTTTCTGATTTTTCATCTGGGAATGCTTCTTGTAGCTGGTTGGCGATTGGTTGGAAGATGCTTGCTTCCTTCTCTCGCAAAAATTCATAAATTTTTAAGCGCTGGGAGAGGGTTGCAATTTGACGCTTAAAAGCTATGAGTTCTTCGCCTTTTAAAAAACGGTTTTCTGCCTGATCCAGCAGCGCCTCAATTTCAGGGTGCATAATTTTAATTTAGTGGTAATCGGTTATTGTTGACATACTCCAAGCGCATAAACGCACTCTTGATTCCAAGAATTACTTCTTAGACTTTCTGTTTCTAGGCAACTAACTGCCCGACAGTAGTATTTCTGTTAAGTCTTACGTTCGCTCCACAGACTGAAACGGCAAGACCTGCCGCCCAAATATTTAATAGCTGAATTAATATCGCGGTCATGGTTGGCCCCGCATTTAGGAAAATCCCACTTTCTGGTATTTACTGGTAACTTATCTACAATATTACCGTAATTCCGGCAACGCCTATAGCTAGAAAACCATCGGTCAATTTTGACAAATGTCCTACGGTACTACTCACACTTATATTCAACTTGCGTGATTAATTCTTCCCAACTGGCATCACTAATAGAATCGGTACTTGAATGCTCTCTGTGTCATGTCTCACACCATAGCATTTATTCTCTAAAAGGAAGGAGGAATGAAGAAGGAAGAAGACAAATGGAAGTTGGAAGAAGGAAGGGGGAAGATAGATTTTTTTTTGTTTTCTCTTCCCCAAACAGATTAAAAGAGGTCGAATAGGTCGTCAATGGTGACTTCGGCTGGTTCGGAAATAGAAATTACTGGCAAGGGTGGCGGTAGGGGCAGGGATCCAACTTGGGGAATTCCTTCCCAAGAAATAGCTTGAAAAAATTCGGCTACCGATCGGGTTAAAGTCAGGACTTGACGGGGAGTGGAGCCATTTTGGGTTTCTAAAGGTTTTCCCAGCCAATTGTAGTTATTAAAGAAGTCTTGGACAGACTTGTCCAACCATAAAGTTTGACTTTTCATCTTTCTTCCTGCCTGGAGAGGTCCACCGTCGCACTTTCGATCGCGAATTGGTGGGAGGAAAGGCAGGGCAGGGTATGTGCCTTTCCAGGTTGTTTAGCGCAACATTTCACCGTTTTGCAGTCGATTTTCAATATCGCGGGCGTTAGCACCTTCGTTAAGCCAGAATGCTGCTGCATCAATTTTATCTGGGTTGCCGAGGAGGAATTTACAATAGGTTTCTCCCATCGAGTAACATTGGAGTTCTATGCAGCTTAGAGGCTTTTTGACTAGAGCTCCGAAGAAACCTGCAAACAAACCGGCGTATAGGTGACAGACTGGTTTGCCCACGTCGCCCAACGTGCGAGCAACTGCTGAGTCAAAGAGGTTGATGAAGATGCACCCGTTTTTGCGATCGCTCATGTCCACTTCCCAACGACCCCAACCTTGAGCTGTGAACGGCCACCACCAAGTTTCTAGCAGAAACATGAGATTTGACTGGCGAATGTTCTGGTCGAATTCGGCACTAAACCATTTTTGAAAAAATTCGGAATCTTGGACTCCCCACTGACAACCAATAGTATACATGATTACAGAAGAAGCAGGGCCGACTTCTTCTTCGAGTCCTTCTACCAAGCCGATGATGAAGTCTTCGCTGGTAAAAATGTTGCGCGACTTACCCCAGTCGTTGATTGTTCCAAACTGGCGATCGAAGGCAAAAAAGTCCTGAAACCTATAATGGTTGTGGCTTTTAGGAAATTTTTTCTTGAGTGGGGACTCGCTGGGGGTGGCAATTTCTTTTTGAACTGTAGAGACCATTTAGCGGGTTACTCCTGTTTTGTGTAGTTTGCAAAAAATTAGAATCAAATAGAACAAATAGAGCGGCCTGTGTATCCAATTTAACGTCATTTTTCTGAATAGAGGTAGAGGGTATAATTTTTGACTGGAATATATAGCCTTTCGAGCTCTAATATGAGGTACTATCCGGCCTAGGGCATCTTGCCCCCCGAGGGAAGTCGAAGGGTGGGCATAGGCCGGATAGGGCATAGCTCACCACGCAATCGAACCGCTATATTAAGCTGTGAAACTTTGAGGATGCTGATTTTGGATGATTGGGAGTTGTGGCTGGGGAGAATTGCTGTCGGAGGCTAGAAGGTAAAAGCGGATATAACGTTAAACGACTATGTGTTATCGTTTTGTGCAAGCTGTTAACTATATATATAGGGTATAGGGCGATGAAACATCACGCTTGTATTGCAATAGGCATCAATCAATATCAGTTACTCCAGCCTTTGAGTTATGCCCAAGAGGATGCAGAGGCACTGTACGGTTTTTTGACTGAGGAGGCTGGTTTTGCACCGGAGGGATGTCTGCTGATGACGGATAGCTCGCCGTCGCTGTGGGGTCAATCAACGTATCCGAATCGCGAAAATATTCTGAGGTTGACGCAAAACCTGTGCGCGGAACACTTGCAACAGGGAGATATACTCTGGTGTTTTTTTAGCGGCTACGGTGTCAGCTATGAAGGAAAGGATTATTTGATGCCGGCGGATGGAAATCCGGCGGACATTGAGGGTACGGGGATTTCCGTAGAGTTCCTGTTGAATACTCTGAAAAAGGCTCCTACGGAAACGGTGTTGGTGCTGGTTGATATGAACCGCAGCCAGATTGTGAAGGCGGGGGAAACGATCGGCGCTCAAACGGCCGAGGTGGCGCGGGAGTTAGAAATCCCGACGGTGCTTTCTTGCCGCCCGAATCAAGTTTCGCGGGAAACTTCGGCTTTGCGTCAGGGATTTTTTACGACGGCGCTTTTGGAGGGCTTGCGATCGAGACAGTGCACGACGCTTAAGGGTTTAGACCGTTTCTTGAGCGATCGGCTCCCGGAGCTGTGCGACCACCATTTGCGTCCGAAACAAGAACCTTTGATGGTGGTGAATCCTCCAGGAAAGGCTCATTTGGTGATTTTGCCGGATGCGAATGGGGTGCCAACTGCGGCGCTGGCGGGACGGAATGGGAATATGGCTGTTGGTGTGGCTGAGGGGTTCGATCGCCCACAAGTCGGAGTGGCTACGGCTAGCATCGATCGGCCGGAGGCTACTAACAATGCGATTGATGCGCCGGTGGAGAAGCCGCCTGTGTCGCCGCCAAATGTTGTCCCTGCTGCTGGTGGGGGGAACGATCGACCGAACTCGGTACCTCCGCAGGATGCGGATAACAGCGGCTCGGACAAGTCGTTTTTGCAGCAGCTAGTTTTGTGGAGTGGAGCTACGGCTTTGGTGCTGCTGTTGGGTGTTTTTCTGACGAACCGATCGATTTTTGTCGGTCAGCAGGAATCAGAGCCTCCATCGCCTGTTGAGAATGCACAAAATCCTCCGCCTAAAAAATCTACTGCTGCTATTTTGCCGCAGAAGCAACCGCAGGCGGTGGAAGCCGCGAGTGGAACTAAGCAAACTGAGTCAAGCCAGCAGGTGTGGGCTGAGGCGAAAACTTTCCTTAAGGATGGTTCGGCTTCTAGTTTTAATCGAGCGGTAGTTAAGGCTCGAACGATTGCGGCTAGCGATCCGCTCTACCCACAGGCTCAAGAGGATATTGAGCGCTGGAGTTTGACGATTTTGGATATTGCTAACGGGCGGGCGACTCGGGGCGACTTTACCGGGGCGATCGCAGCGGCTAAATTGATGCCTGATGTCAATAAGGCGGTTTACAATCAGTCAAAAGAGGCGATCGCTCAGTGGGAAGAGCTATCAAAAGAGCAGCAGGCAAATACTGCTTTGCTATCGGCGGCTAAGGGTCAAATTAAGCGGGGAGTTGCCTCTTCTTACGTTAAAGGCATCCAGCAAGCTAGTAAAATTAAGGCTGGTCAACCCAAGTATGAAGAAGCTCAGCAGTTGATTGGAGAGTGGAGCGAAGCTATTCTGAAAATTGCTCAGTTGCGCGGCTCTCAAGGAAAGCTGAATGATGCGGTTGAAACTGCTTCGCTGATACCGTCGGGTACTAAGAGTTATCAGCCGGCTCAAAAGGCTATCGCCAATTGGAAAGCTAAGCTGAAACGATAGAAAAAAGGTTGGTTTAGTTGATAATTTCCCGGTTTCCACCGGGAAATTATTTTAGCTACCAAGTTGAGGTAGGTCGATCGCCCGATCGCTCTTATAGTCATTTCAAATAAAAAAGAGACACTATTGAGCGCAGTAGGCACAGATAAGTTCATCTAAAGATGTGCCAGCAGGAGCATACATTCTGGCTCGCTTTAAGGCACTAAAATCGTGTTCAATATC
>NZ_JADEWT010000162.1 GCF_015207505.1 Tychonema sp. LEGE 06208 | reverse complement strand
CCAGCCACCGATATATCGTTGCCCTTCCTACCTTAAAAAGTCCGGCAGCTTGAGCGATACGACCGCCATTTTCTACATAATCCACTACTCTTTTTCTCAAATCAATACTGTAAGACATTTTCCTAGCAGCTTCACTATTTTTATTCATTTTACCTCATTTTTAAATAGTCTCATACTTATTTGAAATGACTATACATTGCCATTCAGGAACAACTCGACGGCAAGACCGTGGACTGGATGGAACAGGTCAGCGACGAACAATACCAGACACCAAACGTAAACAACTAGGGACATCCATTCATGTACAACACGAAAGCTTATGCCGCAGCCAGTGCAACATCACCGCTGGCCTCCACCACGATCGCGCGGCGCGAGCCAACCGATCGCGACGTGCAGATCGAAATCCTCTTCTGCGGCATCTGCCATTCCGATGTCCATTCGGTGCGTAACGAGTGGAGCAGCATCGCGCCTACTGTCTATCCGATCGTCCCCGGTCACGAGATGGTCGGTCGCGTCACCAAAGTCGGCTCGGCAGTTACCAGCTATAAGCCCGGCGATATCGCAGCGGTCGGCTGTATGGTCGATTCGGATGGAACCTGCCCCCAGTGTAAAGCTGGCTTTGAGCAGTTCTGCCCTTCCCTGACCCTCACCTACAACTCCCCGGACAAGCACAAGACCGCTCCTGTCACCTACGGCGGCTATTCCAACAGCATCGTCGTCGATGAAAGCTTCGTTCTGCGCGTTCCCGCCAACCTCGATCTCGCTGGAGTCGCGCCGCTTCTCTGCGCCGGGATTACAACATACTCGCCCCTGCGCCACTGGGGTGTCACAAAGAGCAAGAAGGTCGGCGTAGTCGGTCTCGGGGGGCTGGGCCACATGGGCGTGAAGTTTGCCCGTGCGTTCGGTGCCCATGTCGTCGTATTTACCACCTCGCCCGACAAGAAGGAAGACGCACTCCGCCTCGGAGCCGATGAAGTGGTCATCTCCCGCAATGCCGACGAGATGCAGAAACACGCTGGCAGCTTCGATTTCATCCTCGATACCGTCTCCGCCAAGCACGACATCAACGCCTATCTCAACCTGCTCCGCCTCGACGGCAACATCACCCTGGTCGGCGCACCGGAGAATCCTCTGGAAGTATCGGCATTCAGCCTGATCATGGGTCGCCGCAGTCTTTCCGGCTCTATGATCGGTGGCATCGCTGAAACCCAGGAAATGCTCGACTTTTGCGGCGAGCATAACATCACTGCGGATGTCGAAGTCATCCCCATTCAGAAGGTCAACGAAGCCTACGAGCGACTGCTCAAGTCCGATGTGAAATACCGCTTCTGTATCGATATGGCATCCCTTAAATCTGAATAACCGAGGTGAAACCTCGAAGGAATAACAATGCAAAAGCGCAAACTTGGAAACAGTAATCTGGAAGTCTCGGCGATCGGGCTTGGCTGCATGGGAATGAGCTTTTCCTATGGCCCGCCCAAAGACAAACAGGAGATGACTGCTCTTCTGGGGGCTGCGGTCGATCGCGGCATTACATTCTTTGACACCGCCGAAGTCTACGGCCCCTTTACAAACGAAGAGCTGGTGGGTGAAGCTCTTGCTCCCTTCCGCGATCGAGTGGTCATCGCCACCAAATTCGGGTTCGACATCAGTCCGAATTCTGATCCCCGTGGGATGACGGGTGCGCCCGGACTGAATAGCCGACCGGAGCACATCAAGCAGGCTGTGGAGAATTCGCTCAAGCGACTCAAGGTGGAGGCGATCGACCTACTCTATCAGCACCGAGTTGACCCAAACGTGCCGATCGAAGATGTGGCCGGAGCGGTGAAGGAACTGATTCAGGAAGGTAAGGTTAAGCACTTCGGACTCTCTGAAGCAGGCGTACAAACGATCCGTCGCGCGCACGCGGTTCAGCCCGTAACGGCTCTCCAGAGCGAATACTCGCTGTGGACGAGGACTCCTGAGAAGGAAGTGATACCGACTCTTGAGGAACTCGGAATTGGCTTTGTCCCGTACAGCCCGTTGGGCAAGGGCTTTCTCACTGGCAAGATGGACGAAAGCACAACCTTCGACAGTTCCGACTTCCGCAGCACCCTGCCTCGCTTCACAACCGAGGCTCTCAAGGCGAATCAAGCCCTGATCGATCTACTCGGCAGCATTGCAGAACGAAAAGAGGCGACACCTGCTCAGATTGCGATCGCCTGGCTGCTAGCTCAGAAACCGTGGATCGTACCCATTCCAGGTACTACGAAACTGCATCGCTTGGACGAAAACATCGGAGCAGTCTCAGTGGAACTCACCCAGGGCGATCTGCGTGACATCGATGATGCCGCCTCCAAGATTACGGTACAAGGCGATCGGTATCCTGAAAAGCTGGAGCAAATGACCGGTCGTTGAGCAGCGAAGAATACGTTCTCTCGTTGAGTTTTCGGTCACTGTAGCAGACTACATACGCGATACCAACGACTGCTCCGGCAATACCGTCGAGTGGATGGAAAAGGTCAGCGGTGAACAAGACTTGATTAAGCTCCGACTAAAAGGAAAATAGGCGTTGCTGATTTACGGTATGCAAGGCAAAATATGCAAGTCATATCAATTCCCTTAGCATCGGAATGATATAAAGAAACGGAGGATACGGCAGTGCCGTGTCCCTACAATCGATCGTGGTAGGGACACGGCACTGCCGTGTCCTCGCTTATCATTCCGGTGCAGCCGGAATTGATATCATAGAAACCTTATTTTTTCATACCCTGATTGAGCAACGCCTCTGTGCGAATGTTTTGTGTGGTTTAATTGTCTACTGCCATCAACCTAAGAAGCACTCTCTTGGGTTTGATTGGATTTTGCCTCCTTCTGCTTAACCAGAAATGACGTTAGTTAAAACTGATATCTTGCACCATTCTCAATTACTTGCTTAGGAACAGGGAAGATGCCTGTTCCACAAGAGATAAATTTTATTGTGGAACAGGCAAGATGCCTGTTCTTGACAATGGTGCAGGATGTGAGTTAAAACGGAATTTCCTCATCTTCATCTTCCACAGTCTTCGCCGTCATCCGCCAACTGGTAATATAATCAATTTTCACATCAATTTTGTTAATCGCATCCCCTAACTGCCTTTGAATGTATTGAGTCAGCGTCACCATAAAATCTAACTCAAATCCCGCAGATAGCGCAAGTTTTGCCAAGCTAGCAAAATCCACCTTCAAAATCGAGGAACTGGATAACTTAAAATGAGGAGTATTGCCCTTATTTTGCACTAACATTGCTTTTTTAATCCGCTCTTTCAGATGCTCAACTTCTGAATCCAGCAGCTTCCATTCAGGCAAAATTTCTTTGTACCTTTCCCCCAATGCTGTGAAATCCTCAGTCTCCGGTTGCGGCGCAACTTTCTTAGTAGTTGATTTTCGACCCTGCTTGATCGTAGAATTCAACCGCCAACTAGCAATATCTTCAACTTCCAAAGATGGATCGGCGATGACTTCCCCTAACTGTTTTTGAATTTCTTTTGTCAGCGTCACCGGAAAATTCAACTCAATTCCCTCAGTTTGCGTCAGTCTCGCCAGCGTCATAAAATCAACTTTCATCGCTATCGAACTGGAAAGCTGAAAATAAGAACTATCTTTGAGATTTTGCGCCAGCATCCCCGCTTTAAATCGTTCTTTGACTTCAGCAATTTCTGAATCTAGTGGCTTCCACCGAGATTCTATTTCCTGATATTTTTTCCCCAATGCTGTCAAATTTTCTGTGGCGGGATCGGGGTAACACTCTTCCAGGATTTCTAGCAGGCGCTGATGCACTCTAGCTAAATAAACCGCGTCCATTTTGGCATATTCTAGCTGCTTCTGCGTCAGGGGACGCTTTGCCCAATCGCCGCTTTGTTCTGTTTTATCTACATAAGCAATGCCGCAAAGTGTTTCGATTAATGTTTTGAGCTGTCGGTTGGGTAATGGTAGAATGTAAGCTGGAATTTTTCTTGCCATTTGCAATATGCAAGTGACATTTTGAGCGTCGTCATTGCCCAGAAATCTGATATCATAGCTGGCGTTGTGGAACAATTTTTCAATATTTGGATTTACCATGATTTGGCTGATGAAATTTTTTGCCAATTCAGGTTTATCTAATACATCTAGTAAAAACGTGGCATCTCCTGTCGCATCGGTGGAGTCTGCTAACACTTGAATCAGCGATAATCTGGGGTTGGATTTATAGTCTGCTATTTCTGTGTCAACCCACAGTATTTTAGCTTGGGAAAATTGAGAAATTACTGCTTTGATGTCGTTTGCTGCTGTTAAATAAGGCATTTTTACAAACTTTTGCTATTAATTTTTTGATTCTATTATGCTATAGCAATTATCGGATCGATTGTCAACGATTCCAGCGCCGGACATAGGTATACCTCAGAAACCCGGTTTCTAGCCTCCCGTTAAAAAAAGAATGCAGTCGATCGCACTATTGAGGATTCCCGCGAACTTCCTCTAAAAACCAGTTACCTACTTCTGTATTGTCCGTCTGGCGACTGCGGCGCAAACCTTCCTCTAATAAAGTAACTTTTAGCCCCGGCAAAACTTGAGATTCCGTCAGACGTTCGCTTCCACAGTTAGCAATTATTTTGAAAGCAATAACTTGCGCTTTTTGTACGTCTACTACCCAATACTCAGACACTCCTAATTCTTCATAAATCATTCTTTTTGTTCCCAAATCGTCAACGAGAGAACTGTCGGCAATTTCAATTGCTAAATCTGGGGAAACTGCGCTATCTAAATTCACTAGCGAACTGCCGCGAGGTGCCATTTGTACCCGGTCTCCGATGTAGTAAGAAGCATCAGGTTGAGCGCCTCTGACACCTGTTTTGGCATAGCTACATTTGACCAGCAGTCTCATTTTTATACCTTTAGCAATGCCAAATAAATTGATTAAAATAACGATAATTCCGTTGTCATCAGCATGATCTGCCCCGACTGCTGCCATTTCAATCCTCAACTGTCCGTTGTAGTAGTAGCATTTTGCTCGATCGTACTCCGGCTGTTTAATAATTTCTATATATTCATCCCAAGTCGCTGTAACCCAGGTATCAGTTAGTAGTTTGGTTTGGAGTTGACTCATCATTACCTCACCGGAAAAAATATTTGACTTTTGAGGGAAAACTTCTGAGTAGGGGCGATCGCACTTTTAGCATTCAACAGCAGTAAGGTGCACCGCAGCGCACCCTACAAACTATTAACCTAGGACTCCTCTGTCGTTTCCTCAGATGCCGATTCTTCCATCGACTCTTCACCCGAAGCCGGCACCAAAGCCACAGCTACAATTGAATCATCCTCATCCAACCGCTGCACCCGCACGCCCGTTGCAGTGCGCGATTGCGTGGAAATTGCACTCACAGCCTGACGGATAATAATACCTCGGTTGGTAATAATCATCAACTCATCATTGTCGTTGACAATTCGCAGCGCAGCCACGTAATCCTTAGCCTTTTTCGACTTGAATTTAGTAGCCGTCAATCCCTTGCCAGCGCGTCTTTGCAGGCGGAATTGAGAAACTGGAACCCGCTTGCCGTAGCCGTTGCTAGTGATTACCAACACCGAGGGAACTTCGCTGCTAACTGCGGGAATTTCTTCGGCATCTTCGCCTTCAATTTCCTCGGCTTGCAGTTCTAATTCTTCCTCTTCCAATTCCAGATCTTCAGCTTCTAATTCAGCAATTTCTGCTCCTTCAAATTCCAATTCTCCCGATTCTGAAAGCGCAACTTCTGCTCCTTCAAATTCCGATTCTCCCGTTACCAATTCAGCAATTTCGGCAATAATTGAACTCGGTAAAATGTCCATGCTGATCAGCTCGTCGCCCGATCGCAATTTCATTGATTTTACACCCCGAGTCGCGCGGCCTACCGGGCGCAACTGTTCGTGATTGGTGCGGAAATGAATCGCCATACCTTGGCGCGTGCCGATGATAATGCTGTCACCAACTTTTGCTCTCCGTACCCAGCGCAGTTGGTCGCCTTCTTCCAGAGAAATCGCGATCAAACCGTTAGTGCGGATGTTACCAAAAGCAGAAAGTGCGGTTTTCTTGATATAGCCGCCGCGAGTCAGCATCACCAAATATTCTTCGCTGGTAAATTCTGTCACTGACACCATAGAAGTGATTTTTTCTTCTATAGGAATCGGCAGCAGTTGCACCACTGGAGTGCCGCGAGCAGTCCGCGAACAGACGGGGATTTGATAAGCTTTGACAGAGTAAACTACGCCCCTGTCACTGAAGAACAAAACGCTGTCGTGATCGCAACAAGAAAGGAAATGTTCTACTCCGTCATCTTCCTTCATTTTCGCGCCGGCTTTGCCGCGAGTAGCGCGACTTTGAGCCTCGAAAGTGCTGACAGGCATCCGCTTGATGTAGCCTTGTTCTGTGATCAGAATAATTGCTTGTTCGTTAGCAATTAAATCTCTTTCATCGATTTCTCCTTCGGCGTGTTCGATGACGCTGCGTCTAGGAGTAGCGATTTTAGTTTGGATTTCGACTGCTTCAAATTCGGCGATTTCTAAGATGCGTTCCCGGCGCGCTAAGATATCTTCCAAATCTGCAATTTTAGCTCGCAGTTCTTCGTGTTCTTGCTGAATTTTTTGCGCTTCCAAGGCTGTCAAGCGCCGGAGCTGCATTTGCAGAATTGCGTCGGATTGCTGTTCGGAAAGACCGTAATTATCAATCAATTCCTGTTTGGCTGCGGCGGAGTCGGCAGCGGCGCGAATTAGGTGAATAATTGCGTCTAAGTTGTCTAGGGCAATTAATAAACCTTGCAGGAGATGGTCGCGTTCTTCTGCTTTGCGGAGTTCGTATTGAGTCCGACGAGTAATTGTTTCAATGCGGAAGTCTAGGAAGACATTGAGGAATTGTGAGAGCGTCAGTAGTTGGGGTTCCCCATTTACTAGCGCTAACATATTGGCTCCAAAGTTTGATTGGAGCGGTGTTTGTTTGTAGAGGTTATTGAGGACGACGCGGGGATAGGCATCGCGTTTGAGTTCGATCACGATCCGCATTCCGTCTCTGTCGCTTTCGTCGCGAATGTCGGAAATTCCATCTAATCTTTTGTCGTTTACCAGTTCGGCAATTTTCTCGATTAGCGCTGCCTTATTTGTTTGGTAAGGCAATTCGGTGATAATAATTGCTTCTTTGTCTGGGCGGCCAACGTGTTCGATGGTTTCAATGTTGGCAACTCCGCGCATGGTAATCGAACCGCGCCCGGTGGTGTAAGCATCGCGAATGCCGCCTCTGCCGAGAATTTGCCCTCCGGTGGGAAAGTCCGGGCCGGGGATGTACTGCATCAATTCCAGGTCGGTAATTCCTGGATTGTGGATTAGCGCTACCAAACCGTCAATTATTTCGCCCAAGTTGTGCGGCGGAATGTTGGTGGCCATCCCGACGGCAATTCCAGAGGAACCGTTGAGCAAAATTTGGGGGATGCGTGCGGGGAGCACGAGGGGTTCTTGTTGGGAACCGTCGAAGTTGTCGCCGAAATCTACTGTTTCCGAGTCGATGTCGCGCAGCATGGAGTCGCTAGTCAGGGCTGTGAGGCGACATTCGGTGTACCGCATGGCAGCGGGCGGGTCGTTGTCAACGGAGCCGAAGTTGCCGTGGCCGTTGATCAGGCGTTCCCGCATGGAAAAATCCTGAGCCATCCGCACCAGGGCGTCGTAAACCGCTGTATCTCCGTGGGGGTGATACTTACCGAGCACCTCCCCGACGACGCGGGCGCATTTGCGGAATGGTCTATCGGGAGTCAAGCCCAATTCGTTCATGGCGTAGAGAATGCGTCGGTGAACGGGCTTGAGACCGTCCCTCGCATCTGGTAGCGCCCGACCGACTATTACGCTCATGGCGTATTCCAAGTACGATCGGGACATCTCACCACCCAGATCCGTCGGGATTATCCGCGACTCAGAGATACTCATAGGTTGAAAAACTCCGTTAAAACTTTAAATTTGACCGCTATAAATCTCAAAAATGCGATAAAATCGATTTGGATTCAGTAGAGCTGCCAAATATTGCAAATTACTCCTAAAATTATATCACAATTTGCCTTTGACTTTAGGGGCAAGTTGCCAGAAAAATTAAGGGACGAAACGAGGGAAATTCGTAAGTTGGTAGTTGGTGATTTAGTCATCAATTTGCCGGAGCTAGAAAGGGTTTTTGAGGCGTTCGGTTTTCATGTTTTGGTGAGCTTTTTTGAGTGCTATCTAAAAAATTAAAAGGGAGCATCGATCGCGTCAGCTTTAATGCGTGCTATCGAGAGTTGGCAGGGGGTTATATCTGGAAGCGAGTTCTCAACAGCGCGCATTAAGAAAAAATGCCTTTTACAAAGCCCCAGACGATCTCAATTAAAATGGTTGCTCGGACGCAATTCTAATTTCATAAAGCCGAATGTCGAATTAAATCAAAATGAAAATCTAAGATATAAAAACTTAACTCTAAAATCTGCTGATGCTACCCGTCATCTACTCCCCTGATTTTTTGCTGCACAAGACTGGAATGCTTCACCCAGAGCGACCAGAACGTTTAACGGCGATCGTCAATGCTCTGAAAGCTGCCCCTTGGGCCGATCGCCTTGACTGGCAACTGCCCGCGCCAGTGGCCCAGCGCCAAACAGAATTGTTCTCGGCGCTCAAAAAAGTTCACGCGCCAAGATACATCAAAGAAGTCGAACATTTGTCTCTTCAAGGAGGCGGCTACCTCGACGGCGATACGCCGATTTCTGCTGAAAGTTACGATGTAGCGCTGCTGGCGGCGAGTGCTTGGCTCGATGGGGTCGATCGAGTGCTGTCAAGAAACGCACCAGCTTTCGTGCTGGCCAGGCCGCCGGGACACCATGCCGAAAACAATCGTGCGATGGGTTTTTGTTTGTTTTCCAATGCTGCAATCGCAGCGAAGTACGCCTTGGAACAGCCGGGAGTTAACCGCGTCGGCATCCTCGACTGGGACGTGCACCACGGTAACGGCACTCAATCCGTGGTGGAAAACTGCCGGAAAATTGCCTACTGTTCCCTGCACCAATCTCCCTGCTATCCGGGAACTGGAGATGCCGACGAGCGCGGCAGCTACGACAACGTGCTGAACATTCCGCTGTATCCCGGCAGCGGTATAGCTGAATATCGGAGCGCTTTTGAATCTCTTGTGGTGCCGTTTTTGTCAAATTTTCAACCAGATTTGTTGATTGTCAGCGCCGGTTACGACGCTATTGTCTCGGATCCGCTGGCGAGTATGAATCTGGCCCCGTCAGATTTCGGTACTTTTACCGGATATTGCTTGCAAATCACCAGCCGCCTCGTCTTTGGTTTGGAGGGGGGTTACGCGCTCAAAGAATTGGCCGAGTCGGTGGTGGCGACTATTGACCGATGCCTCAATTAAATGCAAAATTGACAGAGGCGAAAATGATGTTGAAAACGGATTAGTAAGGGATTGAGAGCAATGGCGATCGGCGGAGTTTTGTCGATCGCCCGATCGGCCCTCTTCCCTCTCCCCTCTTCCTTCTTCCTTCTTCCTTCTTCCCTCTTCCTTCTTCCGACGGACTTACATCCGTTACATCCGTTACATCCGTTACATCCGTTACATCCGTTACATAATCCGTTGCCGAACTTCCTTCTTCCTTCTTCCTTCAACATCAGTGACTGGGATCACAAATTAAAAAGATCCGAGTCACAGGGTTTCAAAGTCTAGGTCACAGATTTGTAGCCCAAAAATCACACGGTGTCAATGTTTTCGATCGCCCAAATAGGCCCTTGTACAAAGCATAATAGATATATCAGGAGCCTGTGAAAATTTTATTTATCTCAATCAATTAAGAGGTTTATCATGTCAGTTACCCAAATGACACTCGAAGAATTATTTGGTCAAGTCATGTTCTCCAGCGTCGTGACTCGCCACGACCGGAGACAGCTCAGATCCGCACTCTTAGAAAGAACGCTGAATGAAGATGAGTATGCCATCATCAACCGACTGCTGTACAACGTGCGCCGCGGTTGGGTAAAAATTATCGACTAAAGAAACCGCAGTCAACTCTCGTTTGGGAGTTAATACTACTTTCGATTTCGATGGGGGCATTGAAGATTAAAGAATTGGGAATGACCGATCGCTATCGGAGTTTATATCGGGGGCTTAGTCATTATTTGCATTGTTTGGGTAAGTGGTTAAAAGTAGAACTTGCCACCTGGGGAAGTTTTGTTTTTTTAATACTGCGATAGACCGTTTGATGTGTTTGAGAGCGGTGTTAATGATTCAAATCGCGATCGACATCAACCTAGAGGTAGAGATAATTATATAAGAACAGGCTTCGGGTGCATCTCTACTAATTAGACCTCTTGCAAAAAAAATCTCTGTTATAATTAAAGGCTTTGAGTTTGAGACATGAGAGCTAACTCATAATTGTAAAGTGCTGACAACAAATTACAACGGAGATCATAACGGCGGCGACGGTTTCGATAACGACATTGACAAAATCTTGAAAACTTTGAGACTCCTATTAACATTTTCAATTACTATTCGCTTCTGGGCTAAGGCTCGATTGTAGTCTTTTTCTAAAAGAGAAATCTTCCCATTTTTTGGTTTCTTTTTAGGAGTATAACTATGAGAGCGATCATCTTTTATCCCTTGATAGCCACTATCTTGTAAACTATCTATCTCAGAATGGAAATGAACATTGTTTTTTTTGAACAAGCTGAAATCGTGGCAATAGTCCAAAATTTAGGCAAATAATCTGTGCCGGTTTCTTGATTAATGACCACTTGCATTTTTAGGGTGTGGTATTTTTTCTTACCTGAGTAATATTTTTATGTTTTTTTTTGACGTTCTATAGCTGTTTCTGTGACATCCATTACCACAGCTTTGCTGATGCCCACAACCTTAGAACAATGCTTTTTTCCCAGGAATACCAAACTTTCCCGTTTTCATTAAAGTTGATTCAATATTAGTGACAATTCGGCAAATCGTTGATTCAGATACCCCCCAATTTGTCCCTATATCCCACATTCCGCACTTCAATAGCACTACAAAATATAGTATATTGCTACCAGAGCTGACTAAGTAAAAAATACTTAGACAGTTGAGGCAAAAAAAGTGAGACAATCAAAAAAACGTCAAAAATATTATCTAGCTAAAAAAATGCCCCCTACTTCAGAAAATAAAATCAAAAATATCGCTCACTGAGGAATAGTAGCTGGACTAATTGATGAGATAGAAATAGTTAAAATAATCAACTATAAATTAGGAATAGATGTTCGGAAAAAATCTCAGCGGGAATATTAGTGAAAGCTATTTTAATTAATGGATTAGGGTTTGTATCAAGACCGTTCGTTATCTTTACTCAGTCAATTTTTTGAAGACAAAGGAATCGAAACCTTGTTAGGTGCTGGAATAAAAGCGGATTATATAAATGACGATAAAATTGGAAGAGTCATGGATAAATTATATAAATAGGGATTGAACAAGCTATTTATGGAAATCGTATTATCCGTAATAAAGAAGTTTAAAGTAGAACCAAAATATGCTCATTTAGATGCTACATCATTAAGAGAACGCCACAGAATGATTGATCCTATAATAGTCAAAATATAATTTCAGTGTGCAGCCTATCTTATGTCTCTAAAATCTATCATGAAACTGACCGAACACGCCAAATCTCTTTACATCGAAACAG
>NZ_JADEWT010000161.1 GCF_015207505.1 Tychonema sp. LEGE 06208 | reverse complement strand
GATATTGAACACGATTTTAGTGCCTTAAAGCGAGCCAGAATGTATGCTCCTGCTGGCACATCTTTAGATGAACTTATCTGTGCCTACTGCGCTCAATAGTGTCTCTTTTTTATTTGAAATGACTATATCTAAAATCTCAAATCGACTGACTGGCGCGGGCTTTCGCAAACTAAGATTTAGGGGTTGTTGGAGTTGGAGTTGGAAACTTGCCTGCATTGGCATTTTTGCTTAAATACAGTACAATCTGCCGATTTTTGCCTCCGGGCCAGTTTTGCGGGCTGGTGTCTCAAGTTCCTGAGACTGTGCGAATCCGGGCCGTCGAACTCTCGAAGGATGTCAGTATATTTATCGATGACGGGCGATCGCACTCCAACTCTTTACCGACAGAGGAAAATAGCATAACAGATTGCACTAATCTATTGATAGATTTTTAAGATTTTTCGGAAAACACGCGATCGCAGGGTATATCATGGTAAAAAGTTTACAGCAGAGTTCCGTAAGTTCCACAAAAGCTTCGATCGTTTAACATTGATTTAGAAACAAAATCCTTAGCAGACCATGCTATTGCGATCGGGTTTTCCCGTTGGGTGCTGTTAAAATTTGACAAACTAGCAATTACCCGTTAGCCATTAATAGCAACTTAACTTATCCATCAATACAAAATTTAACAGGGGTTTCATCTATGTTTGCTGTGCATGAGACTAACTCGGAGTTATCCGTTTTGCATATCAATGAAATTTGTAGTTGGGATATATCCTTAGAATCAACTCTCCTAGATTTGCCTCTCTACAACTGTCAAATTGACTTAACCCAACAGGCAAAAGAAGTAGCCCAGGCTTTTGAAGGAAGTTCCATGCTTCCCGGAGTCATTTTGACCGAGCGGGGTACTTTTGTCGGCATGATATCCAGGCGTTATTTTTATGAAAAAATTAACAGGCGCTACGGGTTAGAAATGTTTTTTAAGCGACCGATCGAGGTATTGTACAGGTTTTCCAAGCAAGAGCTGCTGGTGCTTCCCGGCAGTAAATTAATAGTAGAAGCCGCATCGGAATCTCTTTACAGGTTAGCAGAATTAGTCTACGAACCCGTAGTAGTGGAAGTAGCACCCCAGACTTACAAATTGTTAGACTCACACCAATTAATGGTGGCTCAATCCCGAATTCACCAACTAACAAATAAGCTGCTAAAAAAACAAACCCAAGCGAAACTCATTCAAACCGAAAAAATGGCGAGTCTGGGGAGAATTGTCGCAGAAGTAGCCCACGAAATTAGAAATCCGCTGAACAGTATTTGGGGAAATTTGACTTTTCTGCTGTCCTATTTTGAAAATTTGCTGCAACTAATGTCAGCTTATGAAGAGGAATATTCGGAACCGTCTCCCCGAATTAATGCCCTCAAAGAAGAAATTGAATTTGATTTTTTACAAGAAGATTTGCCGATCACCTTAGAAGGGATGGAGTTGGGAGCCTCGCAATTGCTAAAAATAGTGAACGGGCTGCACCACTTCTCTCATATGGACGAGACAAAGCCAATGGATACAGACATTCACGAATGCGTGGATATGACGCTGTTAATTCTCAAAAACCGCTTGAAGAATAGCATAAGAGTGGTAAAAATTTACGGCGAACTGCCCCTAGTTAGCGGCTACTCCGGTCAGTTGAGTCAGGTGTTTTTGAATTTGTTAGTTAATGCTATAGATGCCCTGACAGAGTACGCAGCAAATAGAGAAATACAGACCGAGTGCGCGGATAACTGGCAGCCCCAAATCGAAATTACCACTAATGTCAGAGAAACTGAACAGGGCCAGCAGGTAGCAATTGAGATTGCTGATAACGGGCCGGGCATTGCCCCAGAACATCATCAGCAAATATTTGATACCTTTTTTACCACAAAACCGGCAGGGAAAGGCAGCGGTATGGGGCTGGCTATCTGCCATCAAATCGTCACAGAAAAGCACGGCGGCCAACTTTTTTTGCGATCGCAACCAGGCCAGAACACCAAATTTGAAATTCTCCTGCCAATAGTTCGCAAAACATGATTAACTCAAAAACAGTTTTCTGGTTCGCTGCTGCGGTGAAATGATAGGCTAACTTAGTAGTGGGTTCTCATTTTACTGTTCCAGCATTTCGGCAATTATAAAGTTCCAGTGGCAAATACATTCAGTTCCAAACTACAAAGCCCTTCACTTTCCGAAGGCAGCCATCAAGACCTTTCACTAGAGTCTACCCTCTGGGATTTGCCCCTGTATGAATTTCAGGTAAAATCGAGCTGCTTGGCCGTGGCCGTTGCCGAAATCTTTGAACAGCATCCCCTGGTGCCGGGAGTCGTCTTGATCGAAGCAGGAGAGTTTGCGGGCATGATCTCGCGCAGACAACTGCTGGAATATCTGCTCAAACCCCAAGGCCCTGAGCTATTTTTGCACCTGCCACTGAAAGTGCTCTACAGTTACGCTCGCGTCGAAATATTATTGCTCGCAGAGAGTACAACGATTTTGGCGGGAGCTCCACAAGCTTTGCGCCGATCGCCCGAATTGCAGTCAGAACCAATCGTCGTCCAAATAGACTCCCAATCTTACCGACTCTTAAACCCTCACGCACTAAACATCGCCTACTGGCAAATTCGCGGCATAGAAACTCAAGTCCGCTACGAAAGAGCCCAAACTCAAATGATTCAAAGCGAAAAAATGGCTAGTTTAGGCCGTTTAGTCAACGGAGTAGCCCACGAAATTTTAGATCCGGTGGGCTTTATTTGGGGGAATTTAACCTACGTCAGCGACTACAGCAAAAACTTGATGGAGTTGCTCTTAGTTTACGACGCGCACTGTACTGAACAACCGCCGGAAATAGCACAGCTCAAAGAAAAGATAGACTATGACTTTTTGCAAAACGATTTCCTGCGAACTGTGGCCAGCATCAAAGCCGGAGCCGAACGTTTGAGTAAGTTAGCAACCAGTTTGCAAAATTTCTGCCACATCGACGATATTTATCCCAAACCGACCGACTTGCACGCCAATATAGACAGCATACTCTTGCTGCTCAAAAGTCGTTTGACCAGGGAAATAAAAGTAGTGAAAAACTACGGCTACCTGCCGCCCGTGCCGTGCTATGCAGGACAGCTAAACCAAGTATTTATGAATATCTTGACCAATGCTATTCATACATTAATTAACGAAGCAGTCGGTCAAGAATTGGCGAAGGAGTTCAAGGGTGGAGGAATCAGAGAGGGCGATCGCCAGCCTCAAATTGAAATTACAACCCAAGTGTGCTGTCCCGAACCTGCGAGCGACTTGAACAAACTTCACGATCGCTGGGTTTCGATTCGCATAGCAGATAACGGGCCGGGAATGTCACCTCACAAGTACAAAAGAATCATAGAATCATTCTCTGCCGAAAAACGCGCCCTCAAAGAAACCAGCTTAGCAGTTAGCTATCAAATCGTGACGGGCAAACACGGCGGCGCATTCAGAATGCGATCGCAATTAGGAACAGGTACCGAATTTGAAATCTTGTTACCTTTAGCTTAAAGAAGTTATTGGTTATTGGTTGTTGGTTATTGGTTATTGGTTGTTGGTTGTTGGTTGTTGGTTGTTGGTTGTTGGTTGTTGGTTGTTGGTTGTTGGTTGTTGGTTGTTGGTTATTAGTTGCTAGTTGTTGGTTATTGGTTGTTGGTGATTGGTGATTGGTTGTTGGTTGTTAGTTATTAGTTATTAGTTATTGGTTGCCCCTAACAAATAACCACTAACAAATAACCACTAACCACTAACCACTAACAAATAACCACTAACCACTAACCACTAACAAATAACAAATAACCACTAACAAATAACAAATAACCACTAACAAATAACTACTAACAAATAACTAATAACAACAGCCAACAGTCAACCATTATCCAACTGAGTGCCACACATTTTACAGAATTTAGCATTAGCATCATGTACTAACCAACCGCAACCCTTACAAACAATCTCTACTTGATTAGCACTTTTAACTAACTGTTTAATCAAATCCCCCAACTGCCAAGGAATCAGAGCAATTCCCGTCAAAATCATCAAAATAGTTAGAAAACGGCCGGATTCTGAAATCGGAGTAACATCGCCAAATCCCACCGTAGTCATCGTGACAACCGAAAAATAAACAGCATCCAAAAAAGTCCCAAAAGCTGCGGGATTTTCCGAATGTTCGACTTGATAAATCAAACCAGAATAAACAAAAATTATCGCCAGTAAAGTAAACACAATCCGGGAAAAAATAACCCCATCTTCGGTGCTGATGCGAAAAACCGAATTTTTTAATTCCAGAAAGCGGATGAGTCGGAGAATTCTAAACCAGCGAAAAATCCGAATAAAACTGACATTGACAAATCCCAGTAAAAATGGTAATATTGCCAGCAAATCGACTATCGAAAAAAAACTAAAAATAAACTTAAATTTATGATCAGCGCACCACAGCCGCACTAAATATTCAACAGTAAAAACGACTAAAAGAGCGGTGTCGAGAGTTGCTAATCGAGTTCTAACTAATTCGGAAATCGGGTAAGTTTCTGCGATAAAGCTGGCAGTAGATAGGAGAATGAGTCCGGTAATAATTAAACTGACGGTTCTCCCTGCGGGCGTTTCAATGTCTTCTAAATAAAATGCAATTTGTTTGCGATTTAACATAAATAATCTGTATTGTAGCAGGACTCGGCGATTGAAATCGTCAGCGTCAAAGGATGTGCGCGCCGGAGGGCGACTGAAGAGGAAACGGGGTATTAAAGCCGGCTTTAGGATAATTCCCGTAGGGGCTAGTTCACGAATGTATGCAGCAATACAAACGAGAAATCCTGTAAACCCGACGCCCCAACCCGCCGCCCCAACCTACTCCCTTAAAGAATCGAAAGGCGACGGAAATCGCCTAAGCGTCAAAGGATGTCCGCCGGAGGGCGACTGAAGAATCTACGGGGTATTAAAACCTGATTTAATCTAATTCCCCTAGGGGCTGGTTCAAAAACAATATATAATTCAAACACACAATCTATATACCAATACACCTGGGTTAACGCTGTTTCTTGCCAGGAGAGATCCTTGCATCTCCCTGGTTGTAGGGAAAGTAGGGGTTGGCGCAAGAGCAATTTTTTGTCCCCTCGGTAGGGGGACGGCAGGCGATCGGGCTACATCAACCCGCCCCACCGCGGCACAGAGTTCGATCGCTGGCAATTCGACGCACATGATATAACTGGTATGCTGAAAAAAATATTTAGGCGAATTTCTAGGTTTGACAGCGATCAAAATTTTCTGCATTTTACAGAAAATGTAGAAGTAATAATATCGAAAATTCTCTCACTGGCGATGATTGTGGTAATTATCGTTAGTGTTTGCGATTTGCTGATTTATTTAGGAAAAGAGTTGTTTAACGACGACCACACTTTGCTAAAAGACACGTTGTTTGTCATGTTTGGGTTATTTTTAAATGTTTTAATTGCTCTGGAAATATTAGAAAATATTACAGCTTATCTCAAGAAACACGTAATTCAAGTAGAGCTAGTTATTGTAACTTCTTTAATAGCCGTATCTCGAAAAATAATTATTCTTGATTTAGAGAAAAAAACAGCAGCAGATTTGATAGGTCTATCGACGGCAATTTTGGCCCTTTCAATTAGTTATTTAATCGTGCGATATAGCAATAATAGACACGATACTTAATATCTAGATAGAGAGTATTCGACCTCTCGAACAGTTTTAACAATCGCGTATTGAATTTTAGTTCTCCAGCCAACGGTCGATTTTACCGACGGTGAACTCAAGGGCAGTGGCGAAGTCTGGAACGGCGGGAAGTTTGTCTTGGGGTCGATCAAATACAGCAATGGTGCGATCGCTTCGGTAGACAAAGATCAATTCTTTGTCGGGGTCAATCAGCCAGCCCATGCGGTTTGGTGCGTCGCTTCTCGCCAATCAAATAGTGGTGAAAATTTCGTTAACGACGCACCAAAATATTTTGATATTAGTCTAACAAACCAGCGGGAGGCACAATTTCAATTCGGCCTTTTTCTAAGTCAACAACTGGCACAATCTCTTGCACGAAAGGAATCAAGATTTTTGTTGATTTAGGCTGTTTCTCGCGGATTTTCCGTGGTTTGCGGGTATTTCTGGGGTCAGGGTTTGTTTTGGGAGTTTCAGCTTTTTTGGGCTTTTCTAGTTCTGGCGGCGTTAGATTTGTTTCTACTTCTAACAGGTCGTTACCTGCGGCAAGAATATCACTTACTTTGCCTAAAATTTCCCCGGTTAATTGGTTAAAAACTTCCATACCGATCAAATCTTGCACGTAAAACTCATCAGGTTCGAGGTAAGGTCGATCGGTCTTTTCTACAAACAACTTACAGCCCCGCAGCGCCTCGGCACCATCGCGGTCTTCCACGCCCTCCACCTCTACAGCATACAAGCCTTTGCCCGGTATGTAGCGACCTCCCAAAAACTCGATCGGTTCCGGTTCACTTTTGTTAGGGCGCAAAAGCCACCGCTTCCCCGGTTCGATAAATCTTTCCGGGAAATCTGAATCGGGATAGACTCGCACTTCCCCGTCCAAACCTTGAGCTGCTACAATTGTACCGATTTCTATCCACTCTGACATAAACTTTTTGGGAATTAGGAATTAATTGGGAATTAGGAATTGGGAGTTGGAAATTAAGAATGAGGCCAAAAGCATTGGTAGCAAACAAAAAATAACTAATGACTGCTGACTAATGACGGATGACGGATGACTGCTGACTTCTTTAAACCAACCCGGTTCTCAGGGCTACAACTGCCGCTTGCACGCGGTCATCCACAGCCAACTTATTCATAATACCGCGAACGTGAGTTTTAATAGTATTTGGACTCAAGTAAAGCGCCGCTGCTATCTCTGGATTGCTGTTACCTTCCACCATTAACTTTAATACCTCCAACTCCCGCTGCGACAACTGACCAAAAGTAGCTGTAGAGGCTGGTGCCGGCGGTTTGAGATGCTCGATCACAGTGCGGGCAATTTGAGGGTCAAGGTATGTAGCCCCCTCTGCTGCCGCTGCGATCGCCGCTAACAGCCTGTCTACGGAAGCACCTTTAATACAATAAGCATCAGCACCGCTAGAAAGTGCTGCAATAATTTCAATTTCTGCTGTGTGAGAAGTTAACATTACCACTCGAACTTCCGGCATTTGTGATTTAATTTTTTGAGTGGCTGCTATGCCGTCTAGCCTGGGCAAACCGATATCCATAACGATAATATCAGGCTTGAGTTTCAGTGCAGCAGCTACTCCTAAATACCCGTCTTCTGCTTGCCCTACTATTTCTATTTCTGGCGAATCTGCTAATACTTGCTCTAATCCCAGTTGCATCATCGGATCGTCTTCAACAATTAAAATTCTCATAATATGAAGTCAGTAGTCAGTAGTCAGTAGTCAGTAGTCAGTAGTCAGTAGTCAGTAGTCATTAGTCAGTAGTCAGTAGTCAGTAGTCAGTAGTCATTAGTCAGTAGTCATTAGTCAGTAGTCATTGGTCATTAGTCATTAGTCATTGGTCATTAGTCATTAGTTATAGCGGTTATCACAAAAGTGAGGTATGCCCTATGCCCACGGAGGCCTATGCCCTATGCCGGATAGTACCTCATATGAGAGCACAGAAAGGCTATAGTAGTCATTAGTGCTGTCTCCTCCGAGCGAACGTCCAAGTCATCAGGAAGAAGGCTATAACGGCTTCGCTCATGGTAAAAAGAAGGAATAAGGAAGAAGGAAGAAGGAATAAGGAAGATTAATGACTAATGACTAATGACTAATGACCAATGACTAATGACTAACTTTTAAAACTTCAACAAATTCGCCTGGGGGAATCCAGGTTTCTGCTGCTGGCAAAACTGCTAAACCAGTTGTATTAGCGAGGTTAATTAAATTCGCTGAATTTTGACTGCCGCTAGCTGGTTCAAATTCCCAGACTCCCGCCACTAAATGTAGTTTACCCCAAACATAAGTTTCGCGCTTGCCGTGCGATCGCAATTCAGCATTACACCTAGCCTTGACAAACTCCGGCCCCCAAGCATCCGCGCCCAGCCCAGACATCTTTCTCAAAGCAGGCACAACAAACCGCCAACAGCAGACTAAAGCTGAAACCGGATTTCCGGGCAAACCAAAATAGAGACAATCCGAACTCGAAATCGGCGCATCAGATTTTGTTTCATCTCGTTTAAACGCAGCAACGGTTAAGGGTTTTCCCGGTTTAATCGCCACAGCCTGAATGTGAATTTTACCTCCTAAATCTGCCAAAATTTTCTCTACATAATCGTAGTCTCCTACCGAGACACCGCCCGTAGAAAGCACTACATCCGCTGTCGAAACAGCCTGGGCGATCGCCTTTTGTAGCGCATCTTCGCGATCGGGAATTATCCCCAATCCGATCGGCTCACATCCCATTTGCGCCAACAAAACAGACAAAGCATACTGATTCGAGTCTACCAGTTTCCCAGGACTCAAAGGTTTGTCCGGCGATACCAATTCGTCACCAGTAGAAAAAATAGCGACGCGCACGCGCTTGTAAACGGGAACTTTAATGCACTGTGCAGTTGCTAACACTGCTATTTCTGGCGCATTGATAGCAGTACCGCGATCCATCAAAGTTGTTTCTGCTTGATAAAAAGCGCCTTTGTGCCTGACAAAAGCTTGCGGTTTTTCAGGAGCAACTAAGATAAAAATACGATCGCCCTCACGCCTCGTTTCTTCCTGCATTACCACCGTATCAGCACCATCCGGCATCATAGCCCCGGTAAAAATTCGCGCCGCCCAGCCCCGCTGCACCGTAATTTGAGGCAGATATCCCGCTGGAATCTCCTCAACTACTTCGAGCACCGCTGGTTTTTCGGCGCTGCAATTTTCCACATCGGCAAACCGCACGGCATATCCATCCATTGCCGAATTGTCCCAATAAGGAAAATCGAGGGAACTTGTCACAGGCGCGGCCAAGATTCGCCCCGATGCTGCCAGCAAGTCTACTGTTTCTACATCCCGCTGACTGTCGGGAGATTGCGCCAAATTTAGTATGATCGATTCTGCTTCTTTTACTGACAGCATGACTGTTTCCTGCGATCGCTCTGCGATTATTTTAACAGTCCTGCACGCAAAAAATACTTTGACAAACACCCATATCGGTCAAGTGTGCAGTGTGCACATAAGCTATTAGCTGCGTAGAGGACTGGCTCTTTGCTGAGTTTGGCAGCGGCAATGATTGATGCTGTGGGCGATCGCAAACCGCGCGTTTATGCTTGATTACCGGCAATCGACCTTGAAAATCTGACCAGCACGGCAGCAAATATAACTTTTTTATGTCTTGCGAGTGATTCTTTATTCATGCTTTAAGCAGATGAGCGAAATCAAAATTTGAGATAGGCTGTTGACATAAAGAGTTAAAACCAGATCAAGTGATGAAACAGAATGGAAGCTGGAAAAAATATACAAGTTTAACAAGTTCGTTATTGTTGAGTGCAACGGTTTTAGTTGCTCCGGCGTTTGCTAGCGAAACCAATCAAACTCAAAACGTTAAACTTCAAAATACAGGTGAATATTTACTAGCACAAATACCCAATAGCTGTCGCCAGGTAATTGCTAGTAACGGTCTTAACGTGCGGCAAGAAGCGAACAGTAACAGCCAAGCAGTCGGCATCATCGGCTCCGGCAGAACTGTGACAATTCAAAGTCTGGGCGAGAATGGTTGGGTGCCAATTACAGCACCGCTAAAAGGCTACGTATACGGTGGTTTTCTCGGAGAGTGCGAAACTGCAAATGCTCCGCCTCCTACTGACTGCCGCTTAGTTGCAGCCGTCAGAGGAATTAACGTACATCAAACACCTTCGACTGATGGAGAAACGGCTGGTTTCGTTGCGAAGGGACGAAGAGTGACGATTGAAGGTTTAGGAAGCGATGGTTGGGTGCCCATTACAGTACCTCTGAAAGGCTACGTCCAATCTGAAAACCTGGCATATTGTCGTTAATTTAAAAAACAGTGATGAATGACCAATCAAACCCAGAAGAAAAAACTGATTTGCAGCAAAAGTCTAGTTTGTTAAATGTGGTTGCGGAGACAGCAGAATCTGCACTGAATGCAGGCAAAGCGGCTGTTGATACGGCAGTTAATTTGGGGGAAGCTGCTGCTAAACAAACTTATCGATTAATTGGACACGCAACGCAGGGAACCGGACAAGTTGTGACTTTTGTTGGGAATCTTCCTTTTGTCAGACAAGTTGCAGGTGTGTTCAGGGTTGATTGGTTAGTTGGAGTTACCTCGCGCGTCGATTTGGCCAAAGCCGAAGCGGAAGTCAAGCAACTCCAACAACAGTATCCCAAGGAAAATTCCAGCGAAATTGCCCATCGCATCATGGTGCAAAAAGCGATCCAAGCAGGTGGTGTCGGACTTGCTAGCAGCCTTTTACCCGGTGTCGCGGCTGCACTGTTGGCGATCGATTTAGTCGCGACTACTGCGATTCAAACTGAAATGGTTTATGAAATTGCCGCCGCCTATGGGATGGATTTGCAAGATCCAGGGCGAAAAGGCGAGGTTTTGGCAATTTTTGGGTTGGCGCTGGGCGGTAGCAACGCCATGAAAGCAGGTTTGGGTTTTTTACGCAACGTACCGCTGGCCGGTGCGATGATTGGTGCGAGTACGAATGCTACGATGCTGTACGCGCTGGGATATGCGGCGCGCGAGTTTTATGAAGCCAAATTGAGGGAAGATGCTGATGAACCTGCAACCGAAACGCTGCAAGCAATTCAGCAACAAAGCGAAGAATATCTCGATGTGGCGATCGCCCAACAAGCAGTTATGGATCAAATTATTGTGCACATGATTCTAGCAAGTTATCCCAACAAAAACTGGGAAGATATTTTGCCAGGATTAAAGGTGTTGCAATTAAATGCCCATTCTCTGAATACGATTGCTACTAATATAAAATCCCCCGAACCATTAGATGCCTTGTTAGAGCAACTCAACCCCGACTTTGCCGTACCGCTATTAGCTCAATGCCGCCGCATTGCTGAAAGTAGCGGGGAAGTCTCGGAACCAGAACAGAGAGTCCTCGGTGCGATCGCCGATCGCCAAAGCCGATCGCAAAAAATCGACGCTCTGGATCGCTGACTTAACCTATGAGCGACCCAAACCTTGCAGAAAAACCAGCCCTAGAACAAGAGCGCAACGAGATTTTACAGCAGCTAGAAGATTGGCTGGAAACTCCCATGCTGGTGCTGTCATTTGTGTGGCTAGCTCTATTTATAGTTGAATTAATTTGGGAATTAAACCGGTTTTTAGAAGTCGCCAGCAACACAATTTGGGCGATTTTTATTGCAGATTTTATACTTAAACTCGCCATTGCACCGCGCAAAATTTCCTATATCAAAAGCAATTGGAGCGCAGTTTTTTCTCTGCTGTTACCGGCTTTGCGTACCTTTCGATTTATCCGAATTTTCCGAGCATTTAAGACAGCACGGGCTGTCCGAAGTTTGCAGTTGTTGCGAGTCATGACTCGTACCAATCGAGGGATGCGGGCCTTAGCTGCAAGTGTTCAACGCAGGGGATTTGGTTATGTTGTAGGACTAACAATAATTATTACCTTGGTAGGCGCAGCGGGGATGTATGCGTTTGAAAAAGATGTCGGCGACAGTTCCTCCGGTTTAAATAATTACGCCACTGCTTTGTGGTGGACGGCAATGTTGATGATGACATTGGGTTCGGAATATTGGCCAAAAACGCCTGAAGGCCGCATACTTTGCCTTGTTTTGGCACTTTATGCTTTTGCAGTTTTTGGTTATGTAACTGCGACAATCGCCACATTTTTTATCGGTCGCGATGCAGAGGATGAGGAAGCCGAATTAGCAGGAGCAAAATCAATTGCAGCCCTGAGCGCTGAAATTGCTGCCTTGCGGACGGATATTCAGCAATTACTGCATCAGAACTCAAATTCTTGAATCAGATATAGCAGTCCTTGCAGGAATCGTAAAGTTTTTTACCCCACCCCAACCC
>NZ_JADEWT010000160.1 GCF_015207505.1 Tychonema sp. LEGE 06208 | reverse complement strand
GGGTTGGGGTGGGGTAAAAATATTTACGACTCCTGTAAGGATTGCTATAGAATAACTGGAACTGAGTCTAAATCTGATTTGCGTAATTTTAACCTTAATCAAGGAGACTGTTGTGGCAAATATTGCAGAGTTCGGGAAGTCGCGGAACAACAAAAACCAGTCGCAATATCGGTTGCTATCGACAATTGTTTTACTTTCTCTGCTATTGGCAGGGTATGCGGGCAATTACTTCAAAATCCCCATCATCCTCCATATAGACTGGCTATTTGGCAGTATTTTTGTCATGTTGGTTGTGAGGCTGTACGGGTTGGGTTGGGGCGCGATCGCCGCCGCAACTTCCAGCTTCTATACAATTTTGCTGTGGCACCATCCCTATGGCTTTATTCTCTACACTCTGGAAGCGATTTTTGTGGGTTGGGGATTGCGACATCGCAGCAGCAACTTATTACTCCTTGATGTTTTTTATTGGGGAATTATCGGATTTCCCCTGCTTTGGTTGCTCTATGCTTTTGTCGGTGAAATCCCCCCTCAAACTGTTTTATTAATTTCCTTCAAAAATCCCGTCAATCAAATTTGTAATAGCCTGATTGCCAGTCTAATTTTGACTCACACGCCCATTACCAAGTGGCTGCGTGCCAACACTATCAAAACTCATGCTTTTGAACAAACTCTTCTCAATTTGCTAGTAGCCTTTGTCTTGCTGCCAGCACTGGCACTGACTGTTTGGAACTGTCAGGATGCCACTTCTGTTCAAGAAAAAAATGTTTTAGTTCATCTAGAAGACACCAGACAAAATATTAGTATCGACCTGCTGAATTGGCACAAACAAAGTATGGTAAAATTGGAATCTCTAGCATCTAGCATTGAAGACCGCAATCCATCAAACCGTTCCCAAATACAGGAAAAAATTCAAATTGCTCAACAAACAATTTCCGAGTTTCGCAATCTCTACATTACAAATACAGACGGACAGATTCTCAATTCCACCCAGGAGAAAAACGCCACTGAAAAGGCTGCTAAACTGGACAATTTGCCGTTTCAGGCTTTACTGAAAGCAAAACAGCCAATACTTTCTGAGGTGATGGCGATATCCAACGCACCGACGATCTTTCAAACAGTACCTATTTTGCAGGGCGACAGCCTAGTGGGTCAAATTGTTGCAGAAATCGATGTAAATACCGTGAAACAAAGGTGGCTAGAGAGTCAAATCCCATCGACAAGCCGATCGACTCGGCTGATGAGTTTACTAGATAGCCAAGATCGGGTGATTGCTAGCACTCGTGACGAGCTGAAGGTAGGGCAACCCTTCGATCGAGATAAAAACGGTGAAATCTACCGGATCGATCGAAACACCCACATTTGGATACCGAATATTCCCAACATGGCTAAAGTCGTGCGCTGGAGAAAGTCATTTTACGTGTACAAGAGCGCAATTGGTGGCGATCTTCCCTGGATAGTGGCGATCGAAGAAGCCAACGCTCCCCATTTGGTAGCACTCGATGGAATTTATACCAAAAGCTTCGCTATTCTGATGGCGATCGCCATTCTGGCATCTGTTTTGGCAAAATATATTAGCAGCAGTTTAGTCAAACCCTTGCTGGAACTTGCCAATCTCACCAGCAATTTACCCGATAAACTCACAGAACAACAATCGCTACAAATTCCAGCCAGTTCAATTACCGAAATTAACACCCTGTCTAGTAACTTCCAACTCATGGCAATTGCTCTGCAAGACAAATTTCAGGAAATTCAGCAAGCCAGTTTAGAACTTCAGCAAGCAAAAGAAACTGCCGACAGCGCCAACGCAGCCAAAAGCGAATTCCTTGCCAACATGAGCCACGAATTACGCACCCCCCTCAACGGTGTTCTTGGCTACGCCCAAATCTTAAAACGCAGCGAACCTCTCACCGAAAAAGGGCAAAACGGCATCGATATCATCTATCAATGCGGTTCTCACTTATTGAATCTAATTAACGATGTATTGGAGCTTGCCAAAATCGAAGCCAGAAAATTAGAACTACATCCCACAGCCTTGCACCTGCCTTCTTTGTTGCAAAGCGTCGTCGAAATCAATCGCATTCGTGCGGAACAAAAAGGGATTATCTTCGATTTTCAAGTTGACGAAAAATTACCTATAGGTGTGTGGGTAGATGAAAAACGTTTGCGTCAAGTTCTGATCAACCTTCTGGGCAATGCCATCAAATTTACCGAGATCGGTAGCGTTACTTTTAAGATTGAATCCATCGCTCCAAAAATTCGCTTCCAGATAGAAGATACTGGAGTGGGTATGACTCCAGAACAAATCCAGAAAATCTTCCTCCCCTTTGAGCAAGTCGGCGATATCAAAAAGCAAGCTGAAGGAACTGGATTGGGATTGGCAATTACCCACAAAATTATCGAGCTGATGCAAAGCAAAATCGATGTTCAAAGTGTGTTAGGCGAAGGCAGCACCTTTTCCTTTGAACTAGAACTGCCTGAAGCTAAAAATTGGGCAGCCTCTTCTAGAGTGATGCCGCAAGGGGCGATCGAGGGTTATGCAGGTTCAAAATGCAAAATTCTCATCATCGACGATCGTTGGGAAAATCGTTCGGTGTTGGTTAATCTGCTAGAACCCATCGGCTTTGAAATTATCGAAGCTAACAATGGACAAGAAGGTATCGAACAGGCTTTGAAATTCTCGCCGGATTTAATTATTACTGATTTAGCGATGCCCGTGATGGATGGGTTTGAGTTTTTAGAGAAAGTGCGATCGTCTCCCCAACTGCACAACCAAATTGTTATCGTCTCCTCTGCCAGCGTCTTTGAGAGCGATCGGCACAAAAGCCTAGATGCTGGGGGAAATGATTTCTTACCCAAACCCGTGCAAGCCGAAATTTTGCTAGAACTCCTGCAAAAATATCTACAATTAGATTGGATTTATGACGGCAACAATCCACAGAAGCAGAATCCTCAACTTGCCCCCGATCGAATGCAGCCACCTGAACCCACAATCTTGCATCAACTCTTTGAGTTAGCCGAAGACGGAGAACTCGATGGCATCATTGAAATTGCTGGGCAAATTCAGGATACGAATACGGCTGCCTTTACCCGAGAACTTATCCGCCTTGCCGAAGCTTGCCAACTCAAACAATTGCGGGCATTTATTCAACACTACCTCCCTTAACACCCTCGAACCGGAAACCGACACCTATGTCATACTCAACCCGACCGTTTATCTTAATTGTGGATGACAATGAAGCTAACTTATTTGTGTTGTCCCAATCCTTAAAAGCTGCTGGCTATAAAGTCCGCATGGCGGTTGATGGCGAAGATGCTCTCACCCTAGTGAAACGCCACCAACCAGAACTAATTTTGCTTGACATTGAAATGCCGCAAATGAATGGTTTTGAAACCTGTCGGCACCTCCAGGAAAATCCTGCAACTAAAGGAATTCCAGTTATTTTTATGACGGCTTTAGCTGATGCCGAAAATAAAGTCAAAGGCTTATCGTTAGGTGCTGTCGATTACATCACCAAACCCTTTGAAGAAGCGGAAGTGCTAGCGCGGGTGAAAATCCACTGGCGACTGAAATGGCTGACGGATAGTTTAGAAAAGCAAGTAGTAGAACGTACCCAGGCATTGCAACAGGCTCAACTGAAATTGGTACAACAGGAGAAACTTTCGGCTTTGGGGCAATTAGTGGCTGGAGTTGCCCATGAAATTAATAATCCGATCGGTTGTATTGTGGGCAATGTCGGTGCTGTCCAAGATTACATCCATGATTTATTGAGTATCATCGATCTCTATCGCGAGAAATTCCCTGAACCCGGTACAGAAATTGAAGATGAATTAGAAGCGATCGACCTCGATTACGTGCGAGAAGATTTACCGAAGTTAATTCAGGCGATCGAAGATGGAGGATCTCGCATTACATCGATCAGCCAAAGTCTCCGTATTTTCTCCCGTTCCGATAGCAATACCAAGCAACTTTTCAACCTGTACGAAGGGCTCGATAGCACCTTGTTAATTCTGCGCCACCGGCTAAAAGCTAACGAACACCGTCCGGCGATCGAAGTTGTCACAGAGTACGATAATCTACCGAAAATCGAATGCTTTCCCGGTCAACTAAACCAAGTTTTGATGAATTTGCTAGCAAATGCGATCGATGCCCTAGAAGAGTCAAGTCAAGGACGCAGTTTTGCGGAAATCCAAGCCAATCCCAATAGGATCGCGGTTCGTACCAGTATGTTGGACGATCGCCACATCAAAATTACAATTGCCGATAACGGCGCGGGAATGACGGCAGAAGTCAAACAGCAGATTTTTGACCATTTGTTCACAACGAAGGCGATAGGAAAAGGCACTGGATTAGGATTGGCGATCGCCCGCCAGATTGTCGAAGAGACTCATGGGGGTAAGTTGAATTGCAACACTGTGGTTGGCGAGGGAACTGAATTTGCGATCGAGCTACCTGTGGCAGAAAAAAAATACCAGGTAGAAGGCATTAGTCAGTTAGGACAATATTATAAACAAAAGTTGTAGGGGTGCACTTCGCCAAAAATTTATTATCGTGAAAATCAATCACACAAACCGGCAACGCCAACTATAAAAATCTACCGTTAATTTATTGGTAAAATCGGGTTTGAAGGTCGGGACGCGTAATATTAATTCCGGCGGCACCGAGCAATTCAAATCCAGTCAAAAATCAACAATAACGGATGAATGTTACAACCGAAATCCCTCTAATTTATCAGCGTTAATCTGTGTTTGTCTGCCCTCATCTGCGGTAAAAGAAAAGAATGTATGAGCCGCAGATGACAAGGGATTGACGCAGATTCACGCAGAGGTCGAGAGATAGGAATAATTCCGATGCTAACAGATTTGAAATAAGTCGCGATCGAGAAAAATGTACGATCGCTATAACTATTTGACGATCGCCCATCAAGACACTCGCAGCCATCTCCCCCACTCCTAGGCAAGATGGCCCAAATCTCAACTATGCTAACGTAGGCAAGCAGCAATGCCTTGTCATGAAGGCGATTGACATACTTTAAAACAATTGATTTGATTAAGGAGCGGTGTATCCCCTATGGCAAACCTGATCGGCACAGACAGCAACGACTTTATTTTAGGAACTCCGCAGGGCGATCGAATTCGTGCTTTAGATGGCGATGACACGCTCCTGGGTGCGGGAGGAGATGACACCCTAGAGGGGGACGCGGGCAACGACCAACTGCTCGGAGGCGACGGAGCAGACTCGCTGTTTGGGGGCGAAGGAAATGACGAACTCATTGGCAACCAAGGCCGCGATTTTGCTTTAGGCGGAAACGGCGACGACTCAATTCTCGGCGGTTTGGGCAACGACGTCCTCGAAGGCAACGACGGGTTAGACACTGTATTCGGAGATGCCGGCGACGACGTGATTCGCGGCAACGCGGGCTTTGATGTGATTGCCGGCGGTACTGGCAATGACAGCCTGGTGGGGGGTGACGGCGACGATTCGGTGTTCGGGAATGCTGATGACGATTTTCTCTACGGAGATTCGGGGAATGATTCTCTCAACGGCGGTAGCGGCGGAGATCAACTGTTTGGCGGTGACGGCAACGACTATCTCCTCGGTGCCGACGGCGACGACACTTTGTATGGTAATGACGGCACTGATTCGCTCTTCGGTGACTCCGGCAACGACCAAATATTCGGGGGGAAGGCTGACGATACGGTTTTTGGTGGCAGCGGTTCCGATACGCTTCGCGGCGATTTAGGCGATGACTCGGTAATGGGAGATGAAGGCAACGACTTCCTCTTCGGTGGCAAAGGTAATGATGTTCTAGACGGCGGTTTTGGCGATGATTCCTTGGCCGGTGGTCTAGGTGACGATACAATTCTGGGCAGTTTCGGTAATGACAATTTATTTGGGGCAGAGGGTAATGATTCTCTGATCGGAGGTGAGGGTTCGGATACTCTGACTGGCGGTAGCGGCAGCGATGTCTTTGGATTGGGAGCGGGCCCGGGAAGTTTGGTTTTAATTACTGATTACAATGAGGCAGAGGATTTCTTTGGACTGCCTAACACTTTATCTTTCAGTCAACTGCAAGTGAGCCAAGGTAACGGCGCAAATCTCAGAGATACTGTAATTACGATCGACGGCAAGCTGTTAGCGATTTTGGTAGACACTCCATCGGCGCTGATTGATGCCAATGATTTTATCTCTGTGAGCGGGACGTTTAGCTCCAGGCCGACTTCGGAGACGACTCCGACTCCGGCGACGACTCCGACTCCGGCGACAACTCCGACTCCGGCGACAACTCCGACTCCGGCGACAACTCCGACTCCGGCGACGACTCCGACTCCGGCGACGACTCCGACTCCGGCGACGACTCCGACTGCTTCGAGGATTCCGACTGCGCCGACGACTCCGACTCCGGCGACGACTCCGACTCCGGCGACGACTCCGACTGCTTCGAGGATTCCGACTGCGCCGACTATTACGGCACCTGATTCGATGGTGTCAATTAGTTCGATCGCCCCGACTCCTACTCCCGGGCTGTTGCCAATGCCTGGCCAGACGCAGATTTTTCCTTCGATGCTGCCGAGTCCGACACCCGTACCTCCTACACCTTTCGGGTTCTAGGGGCACGAGGGCAACTCAGTTATGAGTTTTGAGTTAATGTCAAACTCACCAACTCAAAACTCATAACTCATAACTGATCGCTTAGGCTATTTAAGGCCTTGCTCAGTCTCGGCCGAGTCGTTTTCAGACTCGGCCGCAGAATCTTCTAGGGGAGATAATTGTTTGCTGTACCCCAAGAGCGATCGAAGTTTCATGCGCTGGATGTAAGGCCAGCCGCCATTGGCTTCAATATTCCTGATCAGTTTGTACATTGCTTGGCGGTTGTCGGGAAAAGACGCTTGAAACAAACCGTCCCGAATTTCCTGGTGCGAAGCTTCCAAAGCTCGCAGCAAAGCCAAAAGCAGTACGCTGTCTCCCTGACAACTTTCGGCTAAAGTCCGAATCGCCTGTGTCAGCGATTGCAGTTGAGACTGCAACTTTTCTGACTCTAAATTTGTGCCGTTGTCCATACTGCTGCTTCCTTTGAAATCTACAAGGCGTTTTTCCGGGGCCACTGGTGTCAACCGACTAATCGAGCTAGTGGCGATCGGCATTCGGGGCTAGGAGCAACGTAACTTAAGTAGGTTGACCTAAGCAATATTAATTTGCAACTCAAGTCAGGAAAAGAGCACAACCCGTCGTACCATGTGTATTGGGCGACGATCCGAAAATTTTGAGAAATCCTAAGTCAAGGCTTAATTTCACCGCAGTAGCTAGCTCGACTGTTTGAGTCAAACTCGGTGATGGCTTTCGGATGGTTGCACGGGCCCGGCCTGCCCGCGAGCAATTGTATTTTGCTCGAAATAGGGCTTTTTCTTAATATAATCCGATGTTGGAGATTGAGGTTGGCAATGAAATATCGTGCTTTAATTGTTGCACTTTTAGCATTTTGCATGAGTGCGCTGGTTGCTTGTTCTTCGGCTCCTGATACAACGGTGGCGACTACCGAGTTACTCACCTACGACCAGATCAAAGGTACTGGATTGGCAAATAACTGCCCTAGTTTGGCAGAAACTTCTCGCGGATCTATCCCTATTGAAGCGGGCGCAACCTATAAACTGACTGGTATGTGTTTGCAGCCCACAACTTATTTTGTGAAGGAAGAACCAGCAAACAAACGCCAAGAGGCAGAATTTGTGCCTGGTAAAGTGCTGACTCGGTTCACGTCGAGCATTGACCAAGTTCAAGGTACGCTAGAAGTTGGTAAGGATGGGACTCTGACTTTTACAGAAGAAGATGGCTTGGACTTTCAAGCAATTACGATTCTGTTACCGGGCGGAGAGCAAGTACCTTTCTTGTTCACTATTAAAGAACTGGTAGCCAGTTCCGAGCCAGGAGTGGTTGCTATCAATACTTCCACCGATTTGCGAGGAAATTTTAACGTTCCTTCTTACCGCAGCGGTACCTTTTTAGACCCTAAAGCTCGCGGGGTAGCCTCTGGTTACGACCATGCTGTAGCGCTTCCGGCTACTGACAACTCCAAACTCAAACGCTCTAATGTGAAGTTGGCTGACACCAACACAAAGGCGGGCAAAATTTCTCTGCAAGTTGCAAAAGTCAACAGCGCCACTGGCGAAATAGGCGGGATTTTTGAAAGCTTGCAGACTTCTGATACTGATTTGGGAGCTAGACCTGCTTTGGATGTGAAAATTCGCGGTTTATTTTACGCTCGCATCGAGCCTTCTGTTTCGTAAAATTGGCTTTTTGGATCGATCCTCTGCGAGGGCTTCGCCAACGAACTAGAGCAGTTTTTTGGCCTCAAGCTACTGCTCGCTCTTCATTAGCCAACAGTCTTTAGCAAGATCGCTGAAGACTGTTGACTAATGAATAAATTTATGATTAAACTATGATTGAGTTGCAATTTATTAAGAGACGATTTTTAATTATTTAAAGTTTTGCTTTTAAACCGTTTTCAGCTTATAATGCGGTGTGAAAAAATTGCCGTTAAATTTGAATTCCTACCTTGGGATAATCAGTTCAAATCTCTGCGCCTTCCCAAAATCAAACTCGCGTGTTCGCTGTCACAACGATTAAGTGCTAGGATTACACCACCTATAAATATTTTTTGTTAAGCTAGATTGGAAACTAGATATAAAGCAACATCAGTCCTCTGCTCTACCAACCCTTATGCCGCCATGTCTACCACAGCCCCGAACGAGCTAAAAAACGAAAATTTGCAATTGTTGCGCGAGTACCAAGATTCTGGCTCGAATGAAGTCCGCAATCAGTTAGTTCAACTGAATATTGGACTGGTGAGAAAAGAAGTTTACCACTGGCTCAACCAGTGCGGTGAAAGCTACGACGATTTGCAGCAAGTCGGGTGTATAGGGTTGATTAGGGCGATCGAGCGATTCGATCTGTCGAGGGGACACGCTTTTAGTTCCTTTGCAATTCCCTACATTCGGGGCGAAATTCAACACTACTTGCGAGACAAAAGCCCTTCGGTGCGATTTCCCCGCCACTGGCAGTCCCTGGAACGCAAGTCTGTCGCAGCAATCAAGGATTTGCAGGTGCAGTTCAACCGCAAACCTACGGATGCAGAAGTAGCCGCAGTGCTTGAGGTTTCTGTTGAAGAATGGCGAGAAATTAAGTTGGCCCACCTCAACCGATCGCCTCTGAGTTTGGACGCGCCGATGCAGGATGAAGATGAGGGTGCGACAAGTCTGGGCGAATTGATGCCCGATAGCAAGTATCGGAGTTTTCAGTTGGCCCAAGAGGATCGAATTCGCGTACAGCAAGCTTTGGCGATGTTGGAACAACGGACTCGCGAGATATTGGAGTTTGTTTTTCTCTACGATTTGACTCAGAAGGAAACCGCCGAACGCTTGGGTATCAGTGCGGTAACAGTTTCTCGGCGAGTTAAGAAGGGACTCGATTTGCTCAAGGAAATTATGACGAAGCAGCTTTAGTCAGTAGTCAGTAGTCAGTTGTCAGTAGTTATTGGTTATTGGTTATTGGTTATTGGTTATTGGTTATTGGTTATTGGTTATTGGTTATTGGTTATTGGTTATTGGTTATTGGTTATTGGTTATTGGTTATTGGTTATTGGTTATTGGTTATTGGTTACTTGCTACGAATTCCCAATTTTCAATTCCTAATAACAACTAACAACTAACAACTAACAGCTAACAGCTAACAGCTAACAGCTAACAGCTAACAACTAACAACTAACAGCTAACAGTCAACAGTCAACAGTCAACAGTCAACAGTCAACAGTCAACAGTCATTTGCTACTAATGACTAATGACTGAGGACTAATGACTAATTTTTAGATGCTTCCGACAAATTTATCGAGCCTTTCTACAGCTTTTTTAATTGTGTCTAAATCGGTGGCGTAAGATAAACGAATGTGGTCGTCTGCACCAAAGGCAATCCCAGGAATAACTGCTACTTGTTGCTGTTCTAGGAAAGCGTCGGAAAATTCTAGAGAAGTCATTCCCGTTTTGCTGATGTTGACAAACATATAGAAAGCACCGTCTGGTTTGATGCAGCTAATTCCGGGGATGGCATCGAGCAATTCAAATATTACTTTACGCCGATCGGCAAAAGCTAGTCGCATTTTTTCGACAGACTCTTGGCTGCTTTCCAAAGCTGCGATCGCGCCGTACTGTGCAAAGGTACACACGTTTGAGGTACTGTGACCTTGAATGGTACCCGCGGCCTTGATTAGTTCGACCGGCCCGGCTAAATAGCCAATGCGCCAGCCTGTCATCGAGTAACCTTTGGCAAAACCGCTGCTAACGATCGTGCGAGCGAAGATTTCTTTACCCACGGAACCGATGCTGACGTGTTGAGCGCCGTCATATATAATTTTTTCGTAAATCTCGTCAGAAACGACTAAAATATCTCGATCGACTATCACCTCGGCCAAGGCTTTGATTTCCGCTGGAGAGTACACCATTCCCGTCGGGTTACAAGGCGAATTCAGCACAAATAACTTGGTTTTAGGAGTAATCGCTCGGTTGAGTTGTTCCGGTGTAATTTTATATGCTGTCGAAGCATCTGTCGGTACAATTACGGGTGTGCCGCTGGCGAGTTTGACCATTTCTGGATAACTCACCCAGTAGGGAGCCGGAATAATTACTTCGTCTCCAAACTCAATCAGAGCCATCATCAGATTGTAGAGGGAATGCTTGCCGCCGTTGGTGACAATGATATTTTCCGGTTGATAGTTGAGATTGTTGTCCTCGCGGAGTTTGCGGGCGATCGCAGCCTTTAACAGCGGTTCTCCAGCCACTGGGCCGTACTTAGTCTTCCCCGCGTCCAGAGCTTGCTTAGCCGCTGTTTTAATGTGTTCGGGCGTATCAAAGTCTGGTTCTCCCGCACTCAAACTACAGACATCTATTCCTGCGGCCTTCATGGCTTTCGCCTTAGCTGCGATCGCCAAGGTTATCGAAGGAAGAACCTCACCCACTCGTGCTGTCAACTCGATCATTGGATTTTAGATACTATATTTTTGACTTTAGATCATAGGTTGACAAATCTTGATATTCAACCCTGGTGTTAGGGAATTATGACATTTGTTTACATAGTACGCAAAGGATTAAACAATTTACAAATAAAAATTAAAGAAGTTCTCAGCAAAAATTTAGACCTTAGTTTAAGGCCCAGATTGCATCTGTGGAGTAAATCTCAAATCTTAAATCGACTCACCTCACCTGCATAGGGAGACAAGCCCCAGAGAGGTTCGCCGGCAGCCCCAAAATTTAGACCCCGAAAATTTAGATTTTAGTGTGAATCTCAAATCTTAAATTTAAAATCTCAAATCTCAAATCGATTGGCGCTATGATTGTACCATTTTTGATTCCTCGTTACCTTCAACACCGACCTGCAAGCTTATGGATCTCAAATCTCTGATTCGCGACATTCCTGATTTCCCCAAGCCGGGAATAATGTTTAGAGACATTACAACTTTGCTGTCCAACCCGCAAGGCCTCAGCTACACCATTGACAGCTTAGCCGAAAAATGCTCTGCAATGTCTGCTGACTATGTGGTGGGTATGGAATCGCGGGGCTTCATCTTTGGCGCGCCCTTGGCTTATAAAATGGGAATAGGCTTTATTCCTGTCCGCAAGCCGGGGAAACTGCCAGGAGAAGTTTATTCTGCTGAGTACGAGTTGGAGTACGGTGTCGATCAACTGGAGATGCACCGAAACGCGATGAAATCCGGCAGCCGGGTGCTGGTTGTGGACGATTTGATCGCCACTGGCGGAACGGCGGTAGCAACGGCTCAGTTGTTGCAGCAAGCAAGCTGCGAGCTTATCGGTTTTGCTTTTGTCATTGAATTGCAGGCTTTGGGCGGCAGGCAGAAATTGCCTGATGTGCCAATTGTTACCTTAGTTGAGTATTAGTCAGTAGTCAGTAGTCAGTAGTCAGTAGTCAGTAGTCAGTAGTCAGTAGTCAGTAGTCAGTAGTCAGTAGTCAGTAGTCAGTAGTCAGTAGTCAGTAGTCAGTAGTCAGTAGTCAGTAGTCAGT
>NZ_JADEWT010000015.1 GCF_015207505.1 Tychonema sp. LEGE 06208 | reverse complement strand
CCCGACCAGTTCCCCTCCAACAAATCGCGAATTGTAATAAAATTGTGCAAAGATTTCGACATCTTTTTGCCATTGACAGTCACAAAAGCATTGTGCATCCAATAATTAGCCAGAGACTTACCAGTCGCAGCTTCAGATTGAGCAATTTCGTTTTCGTGGTGCGGAAAAATTAAATCGGAACCGCCGCAGTGAATATCAATAGTTTCGCCAAAACAATCGCGCACCATCGCCGAACATTCGATGTGCCATCCGGGGCGACCTTTTCCCCAAGATGACTCCCAAAAAGGTTCTCCCGGTTTGGCGCTTTTCCACAGGGCAAAATCTGATGAATCTTGCTTTTTTTGACCTTCTATTTCTGCGGTTTCCAATCTACCGCTAGCCCCGGCTTCCATTTCTTCCAACTTGCGACCGGAAAGCTTTCCGTAATCGGAAAACTTTTTAACGCTGTAATAAACATCGCCGCTGGAAGCATAGGCAAAGCCTTTGTTTTCTAACTCGTGAATCAGCCGTTTTATGCCGTCCATTGAGTGTGTGGCGCGGGGATATTCATCAGCCCTGAGAATATTTAGCTTGTCCATGTCGGCAAAATATTCGTCGATGAAGCGTTCGGCTACGGCTTCCATTGTGGAATTTGTTTCTCGCGCACGGTTGAGAATTTTGTCATCAATATCGGTAAAATTCTGAACGTAGCGCACCGAGTATCCGCGCCACATCAGATATCGGCGCACCATATCCCAAACAATGTAGGCGCGGGCGTGACCGACGTGGCAGTAATCGTATACCGTAACGCCACAACAGTACATCCGCACCTTTGAGGGTTCGAGGGGATCGAAAGGTGATTCGCGGCGGGTCAAGCTGTTGTAAAGCGTTAGGGGCATGGGATTTGAGATTTGGGATTTGAGATTTGAGATTTTACAAGATTTACGCAGAACTTCTATTTGTACGGCGCGATGCGCGCACCTTATCTGTATGGGTAGCGCGTCAAACGATTTTTGCGTCCAAAACTGTTGGTTTGTAATTGCGATCGCCCGCAAGCGAAACTTGCAGCACGGTAAGCCCAACAGCTTACCCAGGAAATTTTGTATTCAATCTGCTTTATCCATAGTACCGCCCCTGCAGACTCAATCTCACATCGAATTTATGTCAGGGAATTCTGACAATTCAAGGACAAAGATCCCTGTCAGGCTGTAAATGTCAAGATTTCCTGACATATTGATCCCCGAAATCACGAAAATGCGTATAAGTACCCATGATTGAGGCAAAAGACCCCTTGACCCGATCGCGAATTGTCTGCAACATTGAGTCATGACAAAGCGATCCCAAAGAAATGCTTCAATTAAGCAGCTATGGGAGTCAAATAGCGCGTGTGCTGGCAGCACAGCGTTGCTAGCAGCACCGATCGCCCTCGCAAAATCGATCTTGTCAATCAAGAATCGACAGATAAAGCTTTATTTAGACCGGACGGTGCGCGCGGAAGCCAAAAAGTCACAAATCCCGATCGCAATTTGGGACAAGACAAGCTAAACACAAGCAAGGCTTCAAAGGTTGGAGAGATTAGGAAGCTCGATAAAATTTGTACTTATAAAGAGTTTCTAACTCAAAAAATCAACACATTATTCAAGTGTTGAAACAAAAAATCTAACCCGCAATCGCAAATTAGAGGAGAAAAAACTCATGGCAAAAGAACGCCCACCATTAGAAGAGATGACTTTGCGACAACTCCGCAGAGTCGCTAGCGAATGTGGAGTGTCTCGCTACAGCCGGATGCGGAAATCGCAACTCCTGGCATCAATTCAAGAAATTCAGCGCAACAAATTTTCATACAGTCCATCTCGCAAACTAGAGGCACAAGAAGCAGTGGAAGCAGCAAAGTTTGAACTTGGTCAAGAAGATAGAACAGGCGGTTCCTTGTCGTCTGTCGATGAAGGTTTAGCAGATTTACCCAACGGCTACGGCGAAAGTCGGGTGGTTTTGATGCCACGCGATCCAGAATGGGCTTACACCTACTGGGATATCTCCAACGATCGCAAACAAGAATTGCGCCGCCAAGGCGGACAGCAACTCGCCCTGCGGATCTACGACGTGACAGATGTTAACCTCGAAATCCAAAGCCCGCACAGCATTCAAGAATATCCCTGCGACGAACTGGCGCGGGAATGGTACGTACCGATCCCCGTTAGCGATCGCGATTATGCGATCGACATCGGCTACCGCTGTGCAGACGGTCGTTGGTTGATCTTAGCGCGATCGGCCGAAGTCCGCGTTCCCCCAATCTATCCCAGCGACTGGATAGAAGACCAATTCATCACCCTCGACTGGGAAGAAGACTTGTCCGGTAAAACCTTCGCCGAACTGGTTCCGCCTGCCAAAAAAATCGCACAAGCAAGCAACGGTAACAGTTTCAACAACACCCGTAACGGCATCTACCAAGAAATCTTCGGCATGGCAGAATCGGCAGAATCGATGCGCGTAGCTGGTTCCATGTTCGGTTCCATGCCGCACGTCGCCGGTTCGGTTCAGCAAGCAGGCATCCACGAACAAGCTTTGAGTTCCTACGTGTTCCCCTCCGGTGTCGGAATGTGGGCAGCCCCCGCCATGTCCGGGCTCACCATGTCCGGTGCGGGTATGTCCGGTGCCGGTATGTCCGGGCTCACCATGTCCGGTGTCGGTATGTCCGGTGTCGGTATGTCGGGACGCACCATGTCCGGTGTCGGTATGTCCGGGCTCACCATGTCGGGTATGGGGATGTCCGGTGTCGGTATGTCGGGAGTTGGCTTCGCCGCCCCGATGCGCCCCCGCCAGTTCTGGTTAGTTGCTGACGCAGAACTGATCGTCTACGGTGCCACCGAACCCGACGCTACAGTTTACGTAGGCGGACAGCCGATCAAACTCAATGCTGACGGCACTTTCCGCTTCCAGATGTCTTTCCAAGACGGCTTAATCGACTATCCGATTTTTGCAGTAGCAGCAGACGGCGAACAAAACCGCGCCATCCACATGAAATTCAACCGCGAAACCCCAGAACGGCACACCAATACCAAGCAAGATGCTGTTGTGGAATGGTTGGGCTAACACTAAAGGTCGATCGCGACGCGGACAGGCGCGCAGGTTTGTGCCAATTTTTCAACCATCACAAGGTCTCGCCGCAGCCGATCGCGATTTGTTAGGGTTAATCCCAGACAACAACCCATAACACCCCCTATGCACCGTTCTCCTGTTTTGAGGAGCGGTGTTTTTTGTTATTGGTTATTGGTTATTGGTTATCGGTTATTGGTTATTGGTTATTCGTTATTCGTTATCGGTTATTGGTTATTCGTTATTCGTTATTCGTTATTCGTTATTGGTTATTGGTTATTCGTTATTCGTTATTCGTTATTGGTTATTGGTTATTGGTTATTCGTTATTCGTTATTGGTTATTCGTTATTCGTTATTCGTTACGAATTCCCAATTTCCCATTCTCAATTCCCAATAACAACTAACAAATAACAACTAACAGCTAACAGTTAACAGCTAACAGTCAACAGTCAACAGTCAACAGTCAACAGTCAACAGTCATGAGGAGTGCAACCGGAATTGATATCACGAACCGGCCAAACGACTCAATCATGTCAATGCCAAATGCCAGCGGAAACGATATTTGACAATACTCTCAATATCTGCCTGTAGATAGATGCTTACTTAACTCGCGATCGCACTCGTCCAATCCAAATTAGCACTCTTCACTCAACGATTATTAAGTAAGCTAAAGTTTACTTAAATTTTTATTACACAAACTCGCCCAATCCCGTGAAACATCAGAAAGCGAGTTAAGAGAGAAATAAGGCGATCGCACAGGAACTTCTCCCAAGCAAATGCAAAAAATAAATTTTACACCCCAGCGAAGGCAGAAGCATCCCCGTCTTTTCGCCTTAAGCGCCGTCACATTAGCCGCCATCTTGCTGTTATTTATTCTGCCCGCACTGAGTAAGCAGCCCGTAACCCTCACCATGTTAATGCAAGGCCAAGACATTGCTAACTGGAAACCCTTTGTCAAAGAATTTGAACAGAAAAACCGCGACATTCGCATCAACCTCATAGAAGGGCCCTTTGACACAAACCTCGTAGAAAATCTTTACACATCTGCCTTTTTGTTAGGCGACTCGCCCTACGATATCATCAACATGGATATTGTTTGGGTTCCCAAATTTGCCGCCGCAGGTTGGGTGATGGATTTGACAGACAGAATTCCCCCCAAACAACTATCAAAGTTCATTCAAGGTAACGTCGAAGGCGGCCGATATCGAGGCAAACTTTACCGAATTCCCCACGCTTCCGATGCCGGAATGCTTTACTACCGCAAAGACATTTTAGAACAAGCGGGAATTCCAGCGCCGAAAACCTTTGAAGAGATGGCAAAAATCTCTCAAAACTTGCAAAAACAGGGAAAAGCAACTTGGGGTTATTTGTGGCAAGGTAAACAATACGAAGGAGTATCTGCGATGTTTGTCGAAGTGCTCTCCGGTTTCGGCGGCTTCTGGGCTAACCCTCAAACTTTTGAAGTTGGGTTAGACAAACCGGAGGCAATTAAAGCAGTAGAATTTCTCAAAAATACGATCGCCTCTGGCATTTCTCCACCCGGTGTCACTACCTACGGCGAAGAAGAAACCCGGCTGTTGTTTCAAAACGGCAAAGCGCTGTTTTTGCGAAATTGGCCCTATGTTTGGAAGCTAGCAAATGCCGAGGGATCCAAGGTGAGAGGCAAAATTGCGATCGAGCCAATGCTCAGCAGTACGGGTAAAACAGGCGGTTCCTGCTTGGGCGGCTGGGGCTGGGGAATTGCCAAAACCTCAAAACATCCAGAACAAGCGTGGAAAGCAATTAAATACCTTACAAGCGAAGCAACCCAGCGTAAATTTATTTTAGAAACGGGTTTAATTCCTAGCTACAAATCCCTATTTACTAACAAAGAAATAGTCGCCAAATATCCTCACTACCCGCAACTGCTAAAAGTAGTAGAACAGCCAGTTTTGCGCCCGCCCATAGCACAATACGCTCAAGCTTCTGATATTTTGCAGCGCTATTTGAGTTCAGCTTTTACCGGAAGAATGACTGCAGAAGAAGCAATGAAAGCAGCAGCTAGCGAAACTCGCAATTTATTAAGCAGTTTGAAACAATCGAAAGCTTCGTAAAACAAGGAACCTACCGAAGGGAATTCGCCGAAGAGAATTCGCCGAATACAACCAGAATGGAACCCGCCGAATGGAACCCGCCGAATGGAATTCGGGGCTATACAAACAATGTCCGCCTCTGCAGACTGGAAGAACCATGAACTGGAAAATGAGGAAGAAATTAGAGATTCATATCAATTCCGGTTGCACTCATACATGATGTTAAAAGTCAACAGTCAACAGTCAACAATTAACAGCCAACAATTAACAGTAAATTTACTATTCCGATACTTACGGATTTGATATCAAATATGCAATTAGACAAAATGCGACAGCGCGAACAAAAAACAGGATGGATATTAGTAGCACCAGCATTGATAATTCTGCTGCTAGTATTTGCTTACCCAATATTGCGCGCTTTTTGGCTGAGTTTATTCACCCAAAACCTCGGTACTGAATTAAAACTGGTTTTTTCCGGTTTGGCTAACTACAGTCGAATGTTAGGCGACGGGCGTTTCTGGCAAACTTTAAGCAATACCGCAATATTTACACTCGCCTCTGTTGTGCTGGAATTAATTATCGGCATGGGCATTGCCTTAGTCTTAAATCAATCTTTCAGAGGGCGCGGCATCGTGCGGACAATTTCCTTACTGCCTTGGGCGCTGCCGACTGCATTGATGGGTGTAGCTTGGGCGTGGATTTTTAACGACCAATACGGCGTAATTAATGATATTTTGATCCGCTTGGGATTGATCAAAAATAGTATTAGCTGGTTGGGAGATCCGACTTTGGCAATGATGGCAGTGATTACAGCAGATGTGTGGAAAACTACGCCATTTGTCAGCCTGCTTTTGTTAGCGGGATTGCAATCGATTTCCGGTGATTTGTATGAAGCCCACGCCATTGACGGCGCGAGTAGTTGGCAGAGTTTCCGTCAAATTACCTTGCCGCTGCTGATGCCCCAAATTGTGATTGCTGTGCTGTTTCGATTTGCCCAAGCTTTCGGCATTTTTGACTTGATTCAGGTGATGACGGGAGGGGGGCCGGCGGGGGCAACGGAGACGGTTTCTATCTACATTTACAGCACGGTAATGAGGTATTTAGACTTTGGGTACGGGGCAGCTTTGGTGGTGTGTACTTTTTTGCTCTTGGTTGCAGCAGTGGCGATCGCCGCTTATCTGTTATCGAGAGCCCGCATCAATGCAGCCGGAGGAAACTAAGACGATTTATATTTGGGATTTTGGATTTTAGATAACCAACAGTAGCAATTTCCTTTCATTGGTACAAAAAATTATGTCGATCGCCCGCAAACAATCTAACAAAAAAACCTGTAACATCCGGCAACTAATCTTGCCAATCTCAGCGATATTGATCGCCACATATTTCCTCGCACCCATCATCTGGCAGGTACTGACATCTTTCAAAGTAAATGCAGATATTTCAGCAATTCCCAACGTCTACATACCCAAACAAATCACCTTCGAGCATTACATCTCCTTGTTCCAACGCCGCCCCTTTGCACTTTACATTTTAAATAGCACTTTTGTTTCCATTACTTCCACATTGCTATGTTTAGCCGTAGGCGCGCCCGCAGCTTACGCTTTGGCTCGGTTGCGACTGTGGGGCGAGAGAATCATTTTGGCAATTGTAACAATTGTGACCCTGTTTCCGGCGGTGCTGCTATTCTTGGGTTTGTTAGAAATAGTCAAAACTTTGAGTTTAGGAAATAATTATTTAGCCTTAATTATTCCTTACACAGCTATCAACTTGCCCTTGACAATTTTGGTAATGCGGAGTTTCTTTCAACAACTGCCAAAAGATTTAGAAGATGCGGCAAAAGTTGACGGATACAACACTTTTCAAATGCTGTGGCAAATCGTGCTACCGATGACATTTCCCGCCTTAGTTACAACCGGAATTTTGACATTTATTTCAGCTTGGAACGAGTTTATATTTGCTTTGACATTTATAACTCGCGAATCTATGAAAACAATTCCCGTTGCTACCGCTCAACTCAGCGGGGTGTCAGTCTTTGAAATTCCTTACGGCCCGATCGCAGCAGCCACCGTTTTGGGAACCTTACCCTTGGTGTTGCTAGTTTTGGTGTTCCAGCGGCGCATCGTTCAAGGTTTAACAGCCGGAGCAGTCAAAGGATAGTCAGTAGTCAGTAGTCAGTAGTCAGTAGTCAGTAGTCAGTAGTCAGTAGTCAGTAGGTACGGGCGGTGGATCGTGCGTGCGAGCCCTCTTAGTTAGATTCTTCCCTCTTCCTTCGCGCCCTTCGCGCCTTCGCGGTTAGTAATTCTTTCTTCCCTCTTCCCTCTTCCTTCTTCCGACGGACTTACATCCGTTACATCCGTTACATCCGTTACATCCGTTACATCCCGTACATTGCTCGTTGCCGAACTTCCTTCTTCCTTATAAAAATCATGGCAAAACTACAACTAAAAAACCTCAATAAAACCTACAGCCCCAAAGTTGTACCGGTAAAAGATATTAGCTTAGAAGTCAGCGAAGGCGAATTTCTTACCTTGCTGGGGCCGTCGGGGTGTGGCAAATCTACCACGCTGCGGTTGATTGCAGGATTGGAACAGCCAACTCGCGGCGAGATTAGAATTGGCGATCGCAATGTGACTAATCTCAGACCGGGCGATCGGGATATTGCAATGGTGTTTCAAAGTTACGCGCTTTATCCGCACATGACAGTATACGAAAATATGGCATCCAGCCTCAAACTTCGCAAAATCTCCTCCGGCGAAATCAACCGGTTAGTGACGGAAGTTGCAACATCCCTCGGATTGACGGAATTAATCGATCGCAAACCCGGTAAACTATCAGGCGGACAGCGGCAGCGAGTCGCCCTCGGTCGCGCCTTAGTGCGCCAACCAGAAGTATTTTTGCTCGACGAACCTTTGAGCAATCTCGACGCATTATTGCGGGAAAAAGTGAGGGCAGAACTCAAACAATTATTTGCATCACAAAAAGCTCCTGTAGTGTACGTCACTCACGACCAAACCGAAGCAATGACGCTTTCTACAAAAGTCGCAGTTCTCCACAGTGGCACTGTCCAGCAACTAGATCCCCCACACTTAATTTATAACCGTCCTGCCAATCAATTTGTCGCGGGTTTTGTGGGCAGCCCGCAAATGAATTTGTTTGAGCTTAAATGCCAGGGAAATTTTGCGATGTTAGGTAATTTTGGAATTCCACTCCCCAATATGCCAACTGTGCCACCAGAAATTGTGTTAGGAATTCGCCCGGAACACGTCGGTTTTCCAGATGCAGAGGCCGGCAAGATAGCGGCCCCAGAGGCAATTAAAGGTGAGGTTTATTTAGTGGAAAACTTGGGAATGCAAAATTTGGTTAGCGTCCGAGTTAAAGGTGTGGAGTCAGTAACAGTGCGGCTTTTGGTGCCAAATGACCGCCAGTGGAACTCTGAAATTGTCGAGCTGGTTTTGCCGGCTCAGTTCCTGCACTGGTTTGATGTCAGAACGGGCGATCGGCTGCAATAAAAATCGCTCTTGTATAGCGCGATCGAGCTAAATTTGTCTAACTATGTGCTGAATTTTGGTTTTTCGGCTTCTAACTAACTTATGACTTTAGTAAGAGGTACAAGCATTTTGATGCTGTTAACGTGATATTTGTGTTTGAAAAAGCTAGTTGACTCACACATGGGTTTGGTTTTGAAGAGATTTTATCCCTCACCTATGACTCTATTGATGTGCCTAATTACAAGTAACATCATTTCCGGTCGATTGCGGTAAATCGAACGGACAGGATCTAAAAGCTAAGTTCGGCTTAAGCTGGCGTTAGCTGCGGATTTTGGAGCGAGTCAATTAGATGAAAAAATGTTGAAAATTATCGCCAATTAACTGACGGAGTATTACCCAGATGAATTTGATTTCTACAGCGATCGCTCGCATCAATTCCCTGCTGAAGGGCTTTCAAATCAAGAGTTTTTTGAGTGTTGTCTTAGTCGGTTTCATGCTGATGACAACGAATGTTGATGCGGGAAACAGCAACAAAGCTTATAACGCACAAGTCGGTTCAAATGGGGATCTCAACAATCCTGACAGACCTCAAACAACTCGGGAATGGAGACAAGAAGCTCGCGAAACTAAAAACGATCCGGGCGAGAGAGCTCAGAAGATCGGGCAAGAGGCAGGAGCTGCTGTGAAAGAATTTGGGGAAATGTACCAAGACACCGCTAAGAGAAGTATCCGCGAATTAAAGAATTAGGAATAGTTTTTTTGGTGGCAAGGGCCGAAAATCCCGTTCCTAATATAGTGCAAGATGTGCATTTAACCTCACATCTCGCACTATATTTTTAGCTAAATTTAAGTTTTAAATTATTTTAAACGATGTAAGATACAAATTTTATTGGTATTGACAGTTTTGGTGCCTGTATGTTTGCCAGTAGTTTAAGCAACGAAGCGTTAAAAATAATATATGAACAAACATCTTCACAGTCTTGGTTTGACCTGTCTGCTCTTAGTCCTGCCTGTGTTTCCGGCGACAATGGCCCGCGCTAAACTGCCAGAAACTTCCGATCCTAACAGCAAACAAATTTCCTCAAAGATGAACTGTGTTTTGGTTTAACTAAACCGGGAGGCGAGATTGTTTAGGAATCAGAATGGCAGCAGTTTGTCAAGACAGCTATCACCCCTCGTTTTCGGAAAAAACTAACTGTATTAGACGGCTCCGGGCAGCTTTTTAACAGTTCGGAAATTCTGATTATAGAAAAATCAAACATAGTGATTTTAATTTATGAAAATAGCCCCCAAAAAACTAAATCTATTCATGAAATTATTGGCAGTTACAAGCGCAGTTTTCAGCAGGAGTCAGTGCTGCGGACAATCAGCGAAGTTAAGATTTCTTTCTGATGCGATCGGGCAATTAGCGTATTTATGATATTATTTATGGTGAGCGAGGTCATATCCTCAAAGATCAGTAGGGTGCGGGTGCAAGAAAAATCAAAGTTTGTGGGTATCGATCGCACATTGCCTTCCAATCGCTAGAAAAACCAGCCCCGGAGAAAATAAAAATATGACGGACGACGGCAACCCAAAAGCACCAGCGCCCGAAAGCGATGATTCCAAAAATTTTGACGGCATTGCCAAAGCTTTTATTGTGAGCGTAGCTTGGTCTTACGCAGAGGCTTTGGAGCGAACTAAACGCTCGGAAAATCAACAGAAAGCAGCGCAACAATCTCAGACAGAATCTGAAACAGAACAAGTCGATCGCGCTCCTGAACGCAATTAATGAAATAGCATTAATAGCAGAAGGACAAAATTCTCTGGTGGCGCTCCTGAAAGCAACAGTCAGTTAGCTGTTCTGGGTTGAGAACGATCGACTTAGGACAGCGAGCTGTGCCTTTAAAGCCGGATTTGTATTGGATTTTACCACAAAAAAAAACTGACAGCCCGTGATTCTTCAACAAGCTCAAGACAAGCTTTAATCTAGGGATGAGAACCGCGTTGCAGGTTTGAATATCCACCTATAGCGGTTCGATCGCGTGGTGAGGTATGGCCGGCGCGGGCCGGCGCAGGCCTATGCCCACGGAGGTTTATGCCGCATAGTACCTCATACCAGAGCACAGAAAGGCTATATATCTATGTCTAAAAGCAATTAAAACTAAACAATTTACGCTTTTACCGCTAGAGTGTACAAAAGAATAACCAATTTTTAGATCGGTCTCATGTCTAATTCAAAAATGATTGGCAAAGCGATCGCAAGTGGCATTTGCTTCGGCATCCTCGCCAGCTTCAACGCTTCACCGGGCCCGGCATCCGCAGCAGAACCAACAATTGCCGAAGCAGCCGCCCCGGCCGCTAGCAACATCGACCAGCAACTCCTAGGTCAATGGCAAGGTACAGTCCCATCCGGTCAGTCTTTCACCTTCGTCTTCGCCCCAGAAGGCAAATTGTTTCTCATGGCTAAAGGCCCCGACGGACCAGCCCGCGCCAAAGAAATGAGATACAAAGTGAATCTCGGTGAAAAACCGATGCACCTGGATGTTGGCCTCAGCAGCACAGAAACCGTTGAAACTGTTTTTGAGTTGACTCCCGAAGGTCAAATGCGCCTTCAGTTGCAAGGCACCAATCCCGGACAGGCGAGACCTAATTCCTTAAACGAGCAAGCAACCGTGTTTAAAAAGGTCTCCGAGGCCACTGCATTGCCTGCTGACACTCAAGTCATAGGTTTTTGAGAAAATTCCTCTCTGTAAGAAGGCACTTAAGTAGTTCCGACTTGTCAGTTTTGAGTTCGATCGCAGTTTTCCATTCTATGAAATATAGTAGGGACACAGCAGTGCCCTGTCCCTACTACCCGACCATATTTCACTCATCAGCGCGAAAATCGCCATTAGTTAAAAAATTTCTAATTTAAAAATTAAGACTTTCCCCCTGCCTTCTGCCTTGAGCGAGCCCTGCTACAATCCACCTAATCTGTATTTAACTTTTGCCGTAGATATCCATGAGTGAAACCGTCCTCGAAGTTCGCAACCTGCGGGTTGAATTTCCATCTGCGGACGCCGGTGATGCGTCTGCAACAGTCAAAGCTGTTGACGGCGTTTCGTTTGAGGTCAAGCGAGGGCAAACTCTGGGCATCGTGGGAGAATCGGGGTCAGGAAAATCGGTAACATCCCTGGCGGTGATGAATTTGCTGTCGAGTTCGTCAACGAAGATAGAAGGCGAAATTTGGTTTTCTCCGAGCAAAAACGGCGCTAGCCACGGGCGTGTGAATCTGTTGGCCATGCCGGACAGGGAAAAACAAACCTACCGGGGCAGCCAGATTGCGACGATTTTTCAAGAGCCGATGAGTTCGCTAAATCCTGTTTACACGATCGGATTTCAACTCACAGAAGCCATTTGTTTGCACCAAAAGGTGTCGCAGACAGAAGCGCGGCGCAAAGCTGCTTCTCTACTGCAAGAGGTGAAGCTGCTACCGGGAGACGAGGAACTCCGGCAGCGGTGTTTGGGACAGCAAGAAGCTGGTCGGGAGGCCGATCGCGATTTGATGCAGCTCATCAACGGCCAAAAACAAGCTATGCTCGATCGCTACCCCCACGAACTCTCCGGCGGTCAAATCCAGCGCGTGATGATTGCAATGGCCATTTCCTGCAATCCAACATTATTAATTGCTGACGAACCGACCACGGCTTTAGACGTAACCGTCCAAGCCACAATCTTAGCTTTGCTGCGCGAGTTGCGGGACTCTAGAGGCATGGCAATGATTTTTATTACCCACGATTTAAGCGTCATTGCTGAAATTGCCGATACGGTGGCGGTGATGTACCGAGGCAAGATTGTTGAGTGCGCTGCGATCGAACAAATTTTCAGCAATCCCCAACATCCTTACACAAAAGGTCTGTTAGCTTGCCGCCCAACTCTCGATCGGCAAAGGCGCCGCTTACCGACGGTTTCCGATTTTATGGATGTCAGCACAAATGCCAGCGGCGAATTAGTAATTGTCGAGAAAAATATCGATTTAGACGGCGACAGCAGCGGTGGACTGTCCGCTTTTACCACCGGAAAACCGCCCAGACTGCCGAATATTTCCCAGCCTTTGTTAGCTGTTAATAATTTGCGAGTCGGTTTTCCCGTGCAGGGAATGTTTGGCGAAACTAAACGCTTGTTTATGGCGGTAAACGATATTTCTTTTGAGGTTTATCCTGGGGAAACTTTGGGTTTGGTGGGCGAATCCGGCTGCGGAAAATCAACTTTAGCGAGAGCTTTATTGCAATTAATTCCGATCGCCAGCGGTCAAGTATTTTTTGAAGGTCAAGAAATTACTCCTCCTGCGAAAAGTAGTGCGAGAGGGCAGTGGATCGCTAATTATCAAAGGCAAAAAGAGTACGATCGCAAATTGCGGTGGCTGCGGCGCGATTTGCAAATTATTTTTCAAGACCCTTTTAGTTCTCTCGATCCGCGCCTGAGTGTTGGGGCGGCGGTGATGGAACCGATGGTGATTCACCGCTTTGGCAAGAACCAGAAAGAACAGCGCGATCGCGCGGCTTATTTGTTGGATAGAGTGGGTTTGAATCCCGATATTATGCGGCGCTACCCCCACGAGTTTTCTGGCGGACAGCGGCAGCGAATTTGTATTGCTAGAGCTTTGGCTTTGAATCCAAAGTTTATTATTTGCGATGAGTCGGTTTCTGCCTTAGATGTGTCGGTACAGGCGCAAGTTTTAAATTTGCTCAAGGAGTTGCAAACAGAGTTTGGACTGACTTATATTTTTATTTCTCACGATTTGAGCGTGGTTAAGTTTATGAGCGATCGGGCGATCGTCATGAACAAAGGTAAAATCGAGGAAATGGGCACAGCCGAGCGCATTTACCGCCAACCGCAACAAGCTTACACCAAGCAACTTATAGCTGCTATTCCGGCGGGCAATTTGGAACGCATTCGCCAACAGCAATTAGGCCGCGAAGCAGCAGACAAGAGTGCCTAAATCTTCGATCGCGAGGCTGACTGCAGATTAAGACGCATTTACACTGATGGACGCAGATTATTTCAATATCTGTCCGCGATTGGCAATTTTATCGGGAATTGCTCGCCCGCGTACCTCGATAAGATTTGGTTTGTAGTGCGTCCTAGTGTCCGCTTTCGTTCTGCGGATACCAGGACGCACTACGAACCCTTTTTGTTTTGGCAATCGACCGGACATGATATCATTTAACAATGCGCTTCTAATTTACTGTAGATAATTAATTTTTGTGTCGGGACTAGCTAGATTAGGCCAAATCTCCAATGACTGACAGCAATGTTTAGTGCATGATGAGAAATAAACCCTCTAAGCCTGTTGAAAAAACAATTATAAAATAGGTGCGTTAGCTATCAAAAATAACTGCTAATTGCGTAGATATACTTAATTAGCTTGTGGGAATGCTGATATTTAGGTAGGAATTACAATACTAAAATTCGTAAATTTAAAATATTTTACACTATTTAAACATTTTTATTGTAAGTTCTCAACAGCCAATATTCCTCTTGATTTTGGAGTGAAAAAATGACAGATTCAGTTCATATCAAAAAAAGAAATAATAAATTGTTGCACTTTCTGCAAATACGGTTGAGAGAAATCACGGCGGCAGAAGTCAACAGAAAACAAAAAACTAAATCCAGAATGCTGTATAAAAAAAACATCAGCTTAGGGACGATCGCCCGCAGCAGCCAATTCTCAGTTTTGATAGTCGTACTGCTGGTACTAAACTGGTGGCTGGTAGCAAGCGGTGCCAGTGGTTTGTACGATCGCCCGATCGCCCTGGCATTTTTGGTAATAGCAAATATTGTTCTGCTGGCCGCAGCAGCGCGATCGCACGCCTCTGCTGCTAAGAAAAACGATCGCCAATCGGGTAAAACCGACGAGGGCGATCGCTTTTTTAGTCTCTCGCCAGATATTTTGTGCGTCATTGGTTTTGACGGTTATCTCAAACGGATCAACCCAGCAGCAGAAAAAATCCTCGGCTATTCCCCAGCCGAAATGGTTGGCAAACTCTTCATTGAATTCGTGCATCCAGACGATCGCCAAGGTACCCTAAAACAAACTGAAAGTATTGCTGCGGGGAATAATACCGTTGGTTTTGAAAACCGCTGGCTGTGTCAAAATGGGTCTTACAAGTGGATAGCCTGGACTGCTAGCCCTGTATGCGAGGAAGAATTGATGTATGGTGTCGGTCGCGACGTTACCGATCGCAAACAAGCCCAAGATTCGCTCCAACACAGCAATTCTATCTTGCGTTCCGTGATAGAAAGCACGCCGGATCTGATTTTTGTCAAGGATATTGAAGGCCGGTACGCGATCGCTAATTCTGCCCTAGCTCAATTTTTTGAAAAACCAGTCGAGGCCATTATAGGCAAAGACGATTCAGCATTATTTCCCCCTGAAATAGCCGCTCAAGTTATCGAAGCTGACCGCAAAGTCACCGCAGCCGGAGAATGTTTGACTTATGAAGAATATATACCAAAAAACGGGGCGGTGCGAACGTTGCTCACAGCGAAATATCCTTGGCGCGACTCTCAAGAAAATATTATCGGCATAGTTGCCATATCTCGCGACATCAGCGATCGCAAAGAAATAGAAGCCGCGCTACTAGAAAAAAACATCCTCTTGGAAAGCGTCATCGAAAGTACAGGTGACAGCATTTTTGTCAAAGATATTCAGGGCCGCCACCTATTGGTAAATTCTCAGGCTGCAGCCATTATTGGCTTGCCAAAATCGGAAATTATTGGCAAAAAAGATGCAGAATTATTTTCGCCGGAGATTGCAGATATGCTGGTGGAAAATGACCGCCGGGTGTGGCAATCTGGGATTGAGGAAACGATCGAGGAAGCAGGAAAAGATAGCGAGGGTAACATCCGAACATTTCTCTCTACCAAAAGTCCTTTGCGCGATCGACTCGGAAACATCATCGGTGTAGTCGGAGTTGCTCGCGATATTGGCGATCGCAAACAAGCAGAAAAAGCCCTGGAAGAAAGCGAGGAACGCTACCGCTGCTTAATTGCAGCCACATCCCAAATTGTTTGGGATACTCAAGCAGCAGGCGAATTTGTCACCGAACAAACAGGATGGAGTGCATTCACCGGAGCGACTTACGACGAAATTAAAGGATGGGGGTGGCTCAATCATGTCCATCCAGACGACAGAGAATATACTGCCAGGATGTGGTCTGATGCACTTGCCAACAGCACCTTATACCAAATAGAACACCGCTTGCTGCGGCACGACGGCGAGTACAGGTACATGAGCGTGCGCGGTGTGCCCCTATTGAACGCAGACGGCAGCGTTCGCCAGTGGGTGGGAATACACTCGGATATTACAGAGAGCAAAATCATAGAACAAGAAATACAGCAGCAAAAAGAATTTTTGGGCAGCATTTATGACGGCGTAGACTACAGCATTTTCGTAGTAGATGTCAGCGAAGACGGAGAATTTCGCTACGTTGGCTGGAACCTAGCAGCCGACTTACTCGGCGGCATCAGCAGCGAATTCGGGCGCGGCAAAACTCCCCAAGAGCTTTTCGATCCAATTACCGCAGGAATGTTCCGGCAGAATTTCATCGAGTGTCTGGAAAAAGGCAGCTCGATTGTCCGCGAATATCCCGCTAGTTTTGACGGTATAGAAGTCTGGTTTATGACAAATCTGACTCCCCTGCGGGATGCCTCGGGCAAAATTTATCGCATTGTCGGCAGTTCCACCGACATTACAGAACGAAAAAAAGCCGAAATCCAATTGCGCGAACAAGAAGAATTTTTAAACAGCATCTATAACGGCTCTAATCAACCTATTTTCGTAATAGATGTCGGCGCAGAAAGAGAGTTTAGCTACGCTGGCTGGAATGCTGCTGCAGAAGCGTCTACAGGTATTTTGAGTGCCGATTTCAAAGGCAAAACCCCAGAAGAAATTTTTCCCGCGCCAATAGCAGCAATTTTTCGACAAAGTTACGTAGATTGTTTGACAGCCGGCAGCTCGATTGCTTACGAAACCAGCGCCGAGTTGGAAGGCGCAGAACGCTGGTATATCGTCACTCTGACACCGCTGCGCGATGTCTCTGACAACATCTACCGCATAATTGGTAATTCGATCGACATTACGGATCGCAAACAAGCAGAAGCAGCCCTGCAAGAGAGCCAGCATTTTGTCGAGCGCATTGCTAATGCAACTCCAAATATTCTCTATGTTTACGATGATATCGAGCATCGAAATGTCTACAGCAACCGCGAACTCGCTGAAACTCTAGGCTATAGCCTCGAAGAAATTGCCACCATGGGCCGCAATCTGTTGCCGACCATTGTCCACCCTGAAGATTTAGCTCAATTTCCCGAATATTTGCAGCAATTAAAAAATACTCCCGACGACGAGGTTGTTGAATACGAATATCGGGTGCGCGACAAACAAAATAATTGGCACTGGTTCGTCAGCCGCGAAATTGTATTTAGCAGAACCGAGTCTGGAAAAATCAAGCAGCGTCTCGGTGCTGCTACGGATGTTACAGAGCGCAAACAAGCAGAACAAAGTTTAGCAGAACAATTGAAAATTTCTTTATTCACAGCAGATATTGGAATTGCTCTAACTCAAAACCAGAGTTTACCTGCAACTTTGCAAAAATGTACCGATGCAGTTGTGCGCCATTTGGATGCTGCGTTGGCTCGGATTTGGACGCTGAACGAACAGGGAGATGTCTTGGAATTGCAAGCAAGTGGGGGGATCTATACTCACATTGACGGCGCTCACAGCCGCATTGCTGTCGGTGAATTCAAGATTGGTTTAATCGCCAGAGATCGAAAACCTCACATCACTAATTCTGTGGAAACAGATCCCCTAGTCAGTGACAAAGAATGGGCCTCGCGAGAAGGAATGGTAGCTTTTGCTGGATATCCGCTAATTGTTGACAATCAGTTGCTGGGAGTAATCGTGATGTTTGCTCGCCATGAGTTGCAGGAATCAATACTAATTGCTTTAGCATCAAGTGTTGATTCGATCGCCTTGGGCATCAAGCGCAAACAAACAGAAATGGCTCTCGCCGCCCAAAAGCAAACTATGAGGACAATTATTGACAACGCTCCGATCTGGGTGTGGATGGCAAATCCTAGCGGGCGGATGTTATTAGTCAATAAAACTTTCTGCGAAGATGTGGCTGTATCCGAAGATCAATTTTTGGCAGCCTCTCACTATTCCGAAGTTTTGGGATTAGAAGCATCTGCTAACTGCATGGCATCGGACGCGCAAGCCTGGAGCCAAGATACTCCCTGTTATTCTGAAGAATTGCTCCAGTTGGCTGACGGCGAGTATCACCACTTGGAGACAATTAAAACTCAGGTAAAAGATGATTATGGCAGGGCGATCGGGTTGATAGGTTTAGGTTTGGACGTTACACAACAAAAAGAATCTCAAAGACAGTTGCAAGAGTCGGAAGCAAGATTTCGCAAATTAGCAGAGCAGGAAATATTGCTGAACCAACTAGCTAGCAATATCCGCAAATCGTTGGATTTAGATACTATTTTGGCAACAACAGTGCAGCAGATTCGCGACTTGCTACGACTCGATAGCTGCGTGTTTGTTTGGTATTCGCCCGACGCATCGCCGCCAGTTTGGGACGTGCAGTACGAAGCAAGAAATGCTGATTCTTCTTCTTCGCTTTTAGGTGTATTTCCTGTTACTGCAACAGGTTCTCAGGCGGAGCAAATTGCTAATTTGGAAATAATTCGGATCGATGATTTTGAGACTGTTACCGATCCAGTCGAGCGGGAGTTTTTCAGTTATATAGGATTCCACTCTCTGCTTAACATTCCGGTTCAAACATCTGCGGGTAAAATTGGAATGATTGGCTGCAGTTCATCTAGCGGAGTGCGGTGTTGGAGCGATGAGGAAGTGGAACTTTTGGTGGCGGTGGGCAATCAATTGGCGATCGCCATTAATCAAGCGGAACTCTACACTCAAAGCGTCGATTCAGCCCGGAGCGCGCAAGAACAAACTGCCCAACTCGAAACAACTCTGTGCGAACTTAAGCTTGCTCAAACTCAACTCGTCCAAGCCGAAAAAATGTCCAGTCTCGGTCAGATGGTAGCAGGAATTGCCCACGAAATTAATAACCCAGTCAGCTTTATTTTCGGCAATCTAACCTACACTGAAGAATACACCGGAAACCTAATAAAACTGCTGCAAATGTATCGAGAAGAACACCCAGAACCTTCTCCAAATCTTCAGGAAGAAATAGAGCGGTTAGAACTGGATTTCTTGCTCGACGACTTGCCAAAAATGCTATCTTCGATGCAGGTGGGAGCAACTCGCATCCGGGATATTGTGCGGAGTTTGCGGAATTTCTCTCGTCTCGATGAAGCGGAGATGAAAGATGTTAATATTCACGAAGGCATCGACAGCACATTAATGATTTTAGAACACCGTCTGAAACCTCAGCCAGACCGCGCTGCAATTCAAGTCATTAAAGAATACGGAGAATTGCCGCTGGTGGAATGCTACGCCGGACTGTTGAATCAGGTGTTTATGAATATTATCGCTAACGCGATCGACGCTTTACAATATCCGCCCGAAAATCCGGGAATTATCCGCATTCGTACAGAGGTAGAAGGTAATTTCGCTAGGATCGTAATTGCTGATAACGGTGCAGGTATCACCGATAAAGTCAAGCAGCGGATATTCGACCCTTTCTATACTACAAAACCGATCGGTTCGGGTACGGGAATGGGTTTAGCAATTTCCCATTCAATTATTGTCGAAAAACACAAAGGTAAAATCAACTGTTTTTCGGCGAACGGGAAAGGTACTGAATTTGCGATCGAGATTCCGATTAAAAGAATAGAACAGTGAACTACCAGACGCTGACCACTTAAGTGGTACAGCGCCAGTAGGCAAATTTAGTAGTTAGTAGGGTGCGTCAGTGGTCAAACCACAATTTTTTGTACTAACCTGAAGACTGACGCACCCTACAGGCTACAAACAGTTTAGTAGGGTGCGTCAGTGGTCAAACCACAATTTTTTGTACTAACCTGAAGACTGACGCACCCTACAGGCTACAAACAGATCGGAGTTATTTTACCAGGAATTTATGCGGTGGGTACTCCCCACCCTACAACTAAAATTGATACAATCTTAACAATCTCAAATCTCAAATCTCAAATCTCAAATGGCATTACCTCCAGGCAGTTTAGGTTTACCGCTAATTGGCGATACTCTCAACTTTTTGAAAGATTCTCAGTTTGCCAAAAAACGCCACCAACAGTACGGGCCAATTTTCAAAACCAGCATCTTCGGACAACCTACCGTGTTTGTGTGCGGCCCGGAGGCGAATTTATTTGTTTTAAGCCATGAAAACCAGTATTTTGTGGTAAGTTGGCCTCCCAGCACGAAAGCGCTTTTAGGGCCGCTTTCCTTGGCGCTGCAAACGGGTTCGGAACACCAAAATCGGCGCAAGCTGCTATATCAAGCATTTCAACCGCGAGCTCTGGCCGGCTACATCGGCGGGATGGAAGATATCACGGGGCGCTACTTGCAAAGGTGGACGCAAATGAGCGAGTTTGCGTGGTATCCCGAACTGAGAAATTATACTTTTGATGTTGCTTGCAAGCTGTTAGTTGGGATTGACAATGGTTCGGAAACGGCGCTAGGACATTATTTTGAAACTTGGGGTGAGGGATTATTTTCGATTCCTTTAGATGTGCCTTGGACGAAGTTTGGGAAGGCGAAAAAAGACAGAGATTTGCTGTTAGCAGAACTAGAAAATATTATTCGAGACAGACAGGAAGCAGCCCCCGGCGGGAGTGATGCTTTGGGTTTGCTGATTTGTGCTCGCGATGATGAGGGGAATTCTCTCAGTTTGGAGGAGTTGAAAGATCAAGTGCTGCTGCTGTTGTTTGCGGGACACGAAACTCTGACTTCGGCGATCGCCTCTTTTTGTCTTCTCGTGGCTCAAAACCCCGATGTAATGGCAAAAATTCGCGCCGAACAACAGCAGTTTCCTGCAACTGAACCGCTAACTTTGGAACAACTCAAACAAATGACTTATTTAGAGCAGGTGATGCGAGAAGTGCTGCGGTTGGTGCCGCCGGTGGGAGGCGGTTTTCGCCAGGTAATTAAGGCGTGCTCGTTCGGTGGCTACGAAATTCCCAAGGGTTGGAGCGTTTTGTATGAAATTAATCAGACGCATCAGGATAGCGCAGTTTATCCCGAACCCGATCGCTTCGATCCCGATCGATTTACAGGCGATCGATCGACAAATGCGAAACCTTTCAGCTACGTACCCTTCGGCGGCGGTTTGCGGGAATGTTTGGGCAAAGAATTTGCTCGGTTAGAGATGAAATTGTTTGCGGCGAGGATGGTTCGGGAGTGCGAATGGGAGTTGTTACCGGATCAAGATTTGAATTTAATCCCAGTACCGACTCAGCACCCGCGCGACGGTTTGCGAGTGAAATTTTGGCAAACAACTATGAATCTGAAGGATTAAACCACAGAGGACGCAGAGAACGCAGAGGAAGAGAACAGAGAGATCGATAATTCTGATATTTTATCTAACAGGGTTCTCGAAGAGCGATCGCATTTTATGAATCAACATCCAAGTGCATGGGCCCCAAATACTTAGTTAAATAAGGTGAAAACACCTCATAAATCAGAGTCAGCGGCTTCCCGTGATGCCAAAACAAATAGTGTCGCCCCCAAAAAGGCCCCGATTGTTCAAAAGCAGACTCCAAAACCGCCGAATCACCGAGATAAATGCCTTGCACGTCGCGATACAATTCTGTCCGCAGCCGCGCTAAACTTGCCCAAATGGGCAAAGATTTATTATGTAAATATTCATCTACGTGACTCGCTTCCCACCAGGAAGTCGCGTAGGCGAGGCGCTGTCCCGAAGCTGTTCGCAGCCACACTTGGCGGCGGAGGCGGGGCCCGGGCACCGCGATAATTTGCTGGGGTGCGCCGTCTGCATCGTCACCCACCAAGGACATATCGATTACGTCTACTTCTGTGGGTTCCCCTGTCAGCAGTTGCAGGTGACGGGTGGGGGAACCGTCGCCCAGGAGCAGTATTTGCCATGCCGGCGCTAGCTTAGTGTGGGGTAAACCCTTCTGTACAGCGTCTTCTGCTCCTTCCCACAGGGGGTTTAGAGCGTGCCAGGTGCGGTTGTTTTTGAATGTGAATGTTGCAGTCAAGGGTATTTACAAAACTTAATTTTTTGTTTATTATAGCGCTTCTGCAATTATCCAATCAAAGTCAAAAGTCAAAAATCTACTGGCGATCGCCCGTAGGATGTCCAGTCAAATAGTTATAATAAAATTCGCGATCGCACTCCGACTCTCATAACCGGGTTTGGGACGAAATCTGCGGGTTGCAACCCCTCTTCTCGTAAAAAAACGCTTTTTCGCTACCCGTGTATAATTCCTAAATACTTTTATTCGACTGATTTTATTCGATTTTTCTATTGACAACTGACAACTGACAACTGACAACTAAGAGGGCCCGCACGCACCATCCACCGCCCCTACTGACAACTGACAACTGACAACTGACAACTGACTACTATATGTTACGAATAACCGAAATCAAACTTCCCTTAGATCATCCTGAAAGTGCGATCGCCGACAGCATTCTCAAAAAGCTGCAAATCCCCCCCGAAGAATTGCTCAGCTATACCATCTTCAAGCGCAGCTACGATGCTCGCAAAAAAGCAGAAATCGTCCTTGTTTATATTGTGGATGTGGAAACGACACAGGAAAAACAACATCTGCAACGCCTCAAAAAAGACCCTCATGTCACGGTAACACCAGACATGAATTATCGCTATGTAGCCGAAGCCCCCAGCAATTTGACCGTTCCCCGCCCCATTGTGATCGGTACGGGGCCCTGCGGTATCTTTGCAGGCTTGATGCTGGCACAAATGGGATTTCGCCCGATCCTTTTAGAACGGGGAAAAGCAGTGCGCGATCGCACAGTTGACACCTTTGGATTTTGGCAGAAAAAAACCGAATTCAACCCAGAATCTAACGCTCAGTTTGGCGAAGGTGGCGCAGGTACTTTTTCCGATGGTAAACTCTACAGCCAAGTTAAAGATACCCAGCATTACGGGCGCAAGGTGCTGACGGAACTTGTGAATGCGGGAGCTTCACCGGAAATTTTATATATCAACAAACCGCATATTGGCACTTTTAAACTGGTAGGAATTGTCCAAAGTATGCGGGCAAAAATTGAATCGTTAGGCGGAGAAATTCGTTTTCAAACTCGTGTAGAAGATATCCATATCGAAAATGGCAAAGTGCAGGGAATTACCACCGCCAGCGGAGAATATATTGCGAGTAATTATATAGTATTGGCGGTGGGACACAGCGCCCGCGATACTTTTGAAATGTTGTTTTCGCGGGGTGTTTACATCGAGGCTAAACCTTTTTCTATTGGTTTTCGGGTGGAACATCCGCAGCAGTTAATCGATCGCTGTCGTTTTGGCGATCGCGCGGCCCACAAACTTTTGGGCGCCGCCGATTACAAACTGGTGCACCATTGCCAAAATGGCCGTTCTGTTTACAGTTTCTGTATGTGTCCCGGTGGTTTGGTAGTGGCTGCTGCGTCGGAACCGGGGCGACTTGTCACTAACGGGATGAGTCAATATTCTCGCAACGAACGCAATGCTAACAGCGGGATTGTGGTGGGTATCACGCCGGAAGATTATCCCGGTCATCCTTTGGCGGGAATTGAATTTCAGCGTCGCCTAGAAGAACGGGCATTTGAGTTAGGAGGAGGTACTTACAACGCGCCGGGGCAGCTTGTGGGAGATTTTTTAGCGAATCGCCCTTCGATCGCCCTAGGAAGCGTGCAGCCATCTTATACGCCGGGAGTTGTGATGACTGATTTGAGCGAAAGTTTGCCGGATTTTGCGATCGCAGCCATCCGCGAAGCGCTTCCGGCTTTTGACAAACAGATCAAAGGATTTGCGATGGATGATGCGGTTTTGACTGGGGTGGAAACGCGCACTTCTTCGCCGATTCGGATTAAGCGCAGGGAAGATTATCAGAGTTTGAATACAGAAGGCCTTTATCCTGCTGGGGAAGGTGCGGGATATGCGGGTGGAATCCTTTCGGCGGGGATTGATGGGATTAAGGTGGCGGAGGCGGTTGCTTTGAGTATATTGCGATCTTCAAATCACCAAATTTGAGGCTGGATTTGAGGATTTTTAGATGATTTGAGGATAGCCGTCAACCGTCAACCGTCAACTGTCAACTCTGTTCAAACAGTAGCTAAGCGCGATCGAATTTCCGTATCGGTATACTCGGGCGTCCAGCCTTCTGTGGTGGTAAAATAGCGCACTGCTTTAATTTTCCGGGCCGCAGTCAAATAAAACCAATGTTCTGTATTCGCCGGTACGTTGATAAATTCTTCTGGCTGCACAGTGAGTTCGACTTGGCTACCGTCGGGCCGCACGAAGCCAAAAATGCCCTCGCCTGCTACGATATAACGCACTTCATCGTCAGCGTGGATGTGGCACTTGTTGAATTTCGACAGCATGGTGTCGATGTTGGGAATGTCTGGGTGCAGTACGATTAAGTCTCGCGACTGATAGCCTGCGGTTTCCTTGAGTTGCTGAAAGTAGCCGTCGAGGGCTTGCAGGATTTGTTCTTTTTGATTGTCGTCAAGAGTATCTTTCGCTAGCAATTCCAGAATTTCTGGGTTGTCGCCCGCGGGCCAGCGGTTGAGTTGAATGTTTAAAGGCGCGAGTTCGCGCGCAATATCGCTTAATTGATTGTAGGTTGTACCGTTTTCAAGTTGCAGGATAGCCATTTTTGCAGGTTCCAATTGTTGAGTAAGGCGATAAGTCGAAGGAAGAAGTCATTAGTCCAACGTCATGTTTTGCTGTCGCCTCGGAGCTTTCCGTACAACGTCATCAGTCCGATGTCCGTCGGAAGAAGACATACACAGTAAGCTTGTTAGCGATCCATATTTTACGTTTAATCAGGTGGATTTACTTACACAGGCACTTTGCAAGATGTTTGTCGATCGCCCTTGTAGCAGAAAAACAATTTTAACGCTAATTTTAGGATTTGTGGGTGTTCGCAAGTTTGGTCGATCGACTCAACACAATTTTCCAATTAATTTGTCAGTATTTAATCAGAACCCCAAAACAGTCAGGTGTCCGTCTGTACCGCCAGCGGTTCAGTATACTGATTTTATTCATGTAATTTTTGCAACAACCATGCCTACTTATACTGGAATTTCTAGCGAAGCATTTCAGCATCCCCTCGATCGCCAAGCCGAAGAAGCGTTACGCAGCGTACCTGGATTTGACTTAATTGCCAGCAAATTTGTAGAATTTATCTACGAACGACCGCAATTCGTTTACTTAATGGGAAATAGCATTCAAGTCGGGCCGCGCCAGTATGCCAGCATTTATCACATATTTCGGGAGTGTGTGCAGGATTTAGATGTTTTTCCAGAACCGGGTTTGTTTGTTTCTCAAAATCCCGCCGTTAACAGCTACGCCCTAGGAAAAAACCAGCCTTATATAGTGTTAAATACGGGTCTTTTAGACTTATTGGACGAGGCAGAAATCAAGGCAGTGCTAGCTCACGAGTTGGGACACATCAAATGTGGTCATCCAATTTTAAATCAAATGGCGATGTGGGCGATGAGCGTCGCCTCGACCATTGGCGAGATGACTTTCGGGCTGGGAAATATGGTCGGAAGCGGTTTAATTTACGCTTTTTATGAGTGGCGGCGCAAGGCGGAATTGTCAGCAGACAGGGCGGCTTTGTTAGTAACTGATGATTTGAATAGCGTGATGAAGACGATGATGAAACTTGCGGGAGTGAGCAGTAAATATGCTGACCAATGCAGTTTGCAAGAATTTATCCGCCAGTCTGATAACTATCAAGAGCTCGATCGCGACAATCTCAATCAAGTGTATAAATTTTTACTGTACAACGGCGGTCAAGGCGTGATGCTGAGTCACCCTTTCCCGGTGGAACGCCTGCGGTATTTGCGAGATTGGGCCGCTTCGGAGGAATACCGCCAAATCAAGCTGGGAAACTACAAGCGGGCTGTGGCTGAGGGTGCGGTTGATGTGAAGTCCCAAACATCTAACAGCGAGACGGAGGCTTTGCGCCGTCAGATTGAAGAATTGCAGCGGGAGATCGATCGACAAAAATCAAAGCGAAACTAAATCTAGGGCGTGCGGGCGTACCTTACCGCGATTATTCGCGCCCTCAACCACTGTTTGCGTAGGGTGTGCTTAGCAAGCACCGGTTGACGGGGTGTCCCACGGCCCATTGTGTACCGATTTACCGATTGGTACACAATGGGCACGCTACAAGAGCCTACAAGAGCCTAACTGAAAATTTACCGGATTTGGGCGAGAAAGTAGAGTAGAAGGAAGTTAAACTGCGGATATCCCATCGGGCTAGATCCAAATTATATTTGAGTGGGAGCCTCCCGATCGCGATCGCTGGCACTCGCAACTAATCTCCAATCTACAAACTGTCCTCTTTTTTCTGAAATTTGTTTCTGAGAACGTGTAGTTTAAATTTAGAGAAGCTTATAACTCAATGGAGCTAAGAAAAAAATGATTATTGATAAACCAATGAATACTCACAAACCAACTTCTAATTTTTTCGGTAATGTCGGAAAAGTGGCGATCGCCCTAACCGTGTTAGCCGCCGGCATGGCATTTACAAATCCTCCTAGAGACAAATATTTAACTTATGCTTCCGGCGTACTCCAAACCGAGTTGGAAACCACTGTGTGTAAGGACTCTCGCGTGCCTCAAGCGTTGAGCGGCGTTGCAGAGGCGTTGATCGGCAGTTGCAAAAATTTGCTAACTTCGCAACGGAGCTCGATCGAACACTTGCTCGACAATACAACGGAACGTCAGAACTTAGGCGTTGTCAGCATTTACAAAACTCAAGTGGGCCAAAAAACCTATCCAACCGTTGCAGCTTTCGGTAATTTTGTCACCCTGCCACCTAGTTCTGAAAATGCTCAAAATTAGGATTAAATTAAGTTCAATTCTCAAAACCGGGTTTTCTAGAAAACCCGGTTTTTACTTGCGTAATTATATCTAAGTATAGCCTTTTTCAGAAAGATGAGGTACTATGTGGCATAGGCCAAACCGACCAAACCGGGCATAGGGTATAGCTCACTTTTTTGATAACCGCTCTAATTTTCAATAAATTCCTAGACAGCAAGCAGGTATTTTTCATCGATCCCGCTATCAAACGCCAAATATTAAATTTTAATAAAAATCATAAATCGTGATGTCATTTTAATATAAAATGAACAGTATAAAGTTTTATTATTTACCAATAAGTATATAGCCATGCAATTAAGTAAGGGTGAAAGATTTAATATCTCTCAAGAAGCGCCGGATTTGAAAAAAATGGCGATCGCCCTCGGTTGGCAGGTGACAGAGGCAGGACAAAGCTACGAGATTGATGTCTCAGCATTTATGCTAGGTTCTGACGGTAAAATACCTAACGATAATTATTTTATATTTTACAATAACCTGCAATCCTCTGACGGTTCGGTACTGCAAACAATTCCTGACAACAACCAAGGCAAAGAAAATAAGACTATTTATGGCGTTATCTTAGAAAGAGTTAATCCTGAAATAGTCGAAATAACTTTTGTTGTCACTATTCACGAAGCACAGAAAATTAATGCAAAATTTAGCAATGTCACAAAGAGTTTTATCAAAATTTGCAATTTGGATACGGGAAGCGAACTTGCTCGGTATGAATTAGAAAATAATTTTTCCCTAGAGACTGCTGTAGAATTTGGTCGCTTGTATCGCAAAAATGGAGAGTGGAGATTTCAGGCGGTAGGAGAAGGATATCAAGCTGGATTAAAGAGTTTTGTTGACAAGTATTGTAGCTGAAATAGCAATAACATTGCTCCGATTAAGGGAGACTAGGGGCGAGCGGCTGTAACCCAAGTTAATTGAATTATATGTTAGTAAATCTTCGTAAATCTGGCTACAAAAAGCACATATTTTTAATCTAGCCTGCTATCAGACGCAAGTTAATATTAAGTCTTATTAAAAACAAAAAGTTGTGAGACCAATTTATATTAAAGTGAGCGATATCAATTTTTATCTTTTATAAATAAGCAGATGGCAATGCAATTAAGTAAGGGTGAAAGATTTAATATCTCTCAAGAAGCGCCGGATTTGAAAAAAATGGCGATCGCCCTCGGTTGGCAGTTGACAGAGGCAGGACAAAGCTACGAGATTGATGTCTCAGCATTTATGCTAGGTTCTGACGGTAAAGTGCCTAACGATAAATATTTTATATTTTACAATAATCTGCAATCCTGTGACGGTTCGCTACTGCAATCGATTCCTGCAAAAAACAACCCAAGTCAAAAAAATAAGACTATTTACGGCTTGATATTAGAAAAAGTTAATCCTGAAATTGAGGAAATAACTTTTGCTGTCACCATTCACGAAGCAGATAAAATTAAGGGAGATTTTAGTAATATCACAAATGCTTTTATCAAAATTTGCAATGTGGATACGGGAACCGAACTTGCTCGGTATAAATTAAAAGAGAATTTTTCGCGAGAAACTGCTGTAGAATTCGGGCGCTTGTACAGAAAGAATGGAGATTGGAGATTTCAGGCGGTAGGAGAAGGATATCAAGCTGGATTGCAGAGTTTTGTTGACAAGTATTGTAGCAAAAATAGCAATAACACTGCTCCAATTACTAACGAGTTGGCACCGGAAATGGCAGCCGATGATTTGCAGTTGCCGGCTTGGGAGTTGGAAGTGGAGTCAGAAGCGGCAGCTTCCGGGGAGACGGAAAGCCCGCCGCGATCGCAAATTAACCATCAAGTTAATTCCCGAAACCGCAAAATACCGCTAGCTTTAGCAGCAAGTTTAGGGGTTTTGGTGCTGGGGACTGGTGCAGTCGCGCTCACCTTTATGCGATCGGGAAATGAAACGCTGAAGCAATCAAAAATACTAACCGTTGAAACGCAGAATGCAGCGCAAGCAACCGATATCAACCTACTCAGAAGTTTCGATAAACGACTTAAAGAAACGATCGCGAATTTAGAAAAAATTCCCAACTTCCCCGGCTTGGGATATCAACAGGCGAGAATTGATTTGCTGACGTTAGGCCCGAATTTGGTTGCTGTCGAGCAAAATTTACAGGCTGCAGAAAGTCTAGAAAAAGCTCAAAAGTTGGCGCTGGAAGCTGCTGTGCTCGTGCAAAAACCGCCTCATCCAATCGAAGTTTGGCATCAGTCGCAGGGTAAATGGCAACAGGCGATCGGGCTTTTAGAAGCGATCGAATCGCGTACACCTATCTATAATTTAGCTCAAAATAAGTTATCTAATTACCGAAAAAATCTCGCTGTTATCAGTCAAAGACTGGCGATCGCTCAAAAAGCCACCAACTTCAGCAACCAAGGTTCTTTAAAAATTCAAAAGGGAGATGTTCCTGGGGCGATCGCCAATTTTACTCAAGCTTTAGGGCTGAATGCCAACATACCCCAAGCTTATCTCGGATTGGGAATTGCTAGCTCACAACAGGGAAACAAGCAGCAGGCAATTTACAATTACGATCGAGCGCTGCAATTCAATCCTAACCTGGCAGAAGCTTATTTTGGTCGAGGTCAAGCATACTATGAATTGGGAAATAACCAACAGGCGATCGGGAATTACGAACAAGCTATTCGCGTCAATCCTGATTATGGTTTGGCTTATTTGGAACGAGGCGCTATTCGCTGTATGCTGGGAACAAAATCGCAAGCCGTCGCAGATTTCGATCGAGCGGGCGAACTTTTTTCTAAGCAGGGAGACGGCAAGAATTACCAATTAGCAAAAAGCATGATTAATGAGTGTCAAGAACCGACTGCACCGGCTGTAATCTGCGATTATCGAAGGAATATCGACTCCTTGGGCCGACGCTGCGGTGGATCTGTTAATGTTCCGATTATAATTAGAAGAAAATCTGCGATCGCTCCTTCCAACTCTAACTCGACTCAGATTGACAGCAATAGCAGCAAGCCCAAAATCTCGCCAATAGATTCTGATAGCAGCAGCACCAGAACTCGCAGCAGGAGAAGAAGTAAAAGGTAAACATCTGTTGCATTAGTTAATATAGCAACCGCCAAGACGGTTAGGACGCTGTTAATAGCTAAAACGATTGATTTTATTGCTTCTTCCTTCTTCCCTCTTCCTGATGACGTTGGACGTTCGATGGGGAGGACAGCACTAATGACTAATGACTAATGACTAATGACTTCTTCCCTCTTCCTTCTTCCTTCTTCCTTATTCCGACGGACATCGGACTTACATCCGTTACATCCGTTACATAATCCGCTGCCGAACTTCCTTCTTCCTTCTTCCTTCTTATATAGATGACAAAATGTGCTGGTAAGCATCGATGGTTTGTCGGGCGAGATTTTCCCAGTTATAATACTTTTTAGCATACTCCATGCCATTCAATCCCCTGCGCTGCCGTTCCTGTGGGTTCAGAAGTGCTGATTTAATTGAATTGGCGATCGCCCCTACATCCAAAGGAGCAACCCAGCCCGCCTCTGCTTGCTCGATGTCTTCGGAAATCTGTACGCGATCGGAAATAGCCACAGGTACACCAGCAGCCATCGCTTCTGCAACAGCAATGCCAAAGTTTTCGTAATAAGAAGGTAACACAAATAAGTCAGCCTTTCTCAACAGTGCAACTTTGGCATCACCGCTAACAAAACCCGTGATTGTGGTAAACTTTCCTAAACTTAAATTTTGTATTTGTTGTTTAATTCTTGTTTCATAATCTGCATCTTGGGGATTGGAACCTGCTAAAATAAAATTAAACTTTATGCCATCCGCTAAAATATTTTCTAGAGCAGGAATCAGCAAATCTAATCCTTTTTTGGGTTCGATTCGCGACATAAATAATACGACTGGTACTTGAATACTTCGCAATAAATCAGAATAAAAAGCTGCTTTCACCCCCAAGGGAATCACCAAATCTTGTGGAAAACATTTTTGTGAAATAGCAATATTATTTGCATTATTTTGTAACATAAAATCTTGTGACATAGCTATCTCACTTGGCCCGGTCAAACCAAATCTTTCTGAGATTGTCGCTTCTCGCTTGCTAGTGAAATGAATCGCAGCAGCACCTGCTAAATTAGGACGTTCTAAAAGTGCAGCATAAATCTTTTTTAAGCACTTTTTTTTCTCCAAATCTGCTGGATCGAGCATACCACAGGGACGAATAATATACGGTAACTGGCGATTTCTAGCAATTCTAGCAGCAAAAGTAGTTACTGGCGAGAACAAAGCGTGAATGTGGGCGAGATCAAATTGCCTTAAATTTTGATTGAACCACTGCAATAACGAGAGTGAAAACTTATATCTACGAAACGGATAACAGCGGAAATAAATAATCTGATAACCGTTTTGTTTGATTGGTTGATTTAAGGGCACATCTAAGGGAGATTGACCGATATCTCCATTAGAATCTGTGGTGATAATTGTGACATCAACGCCTTGGGAAGCTAGGGCGGCAGAAAGTTCCAATACCATGTGACTCGGGCCGCCGTAGACGAGGGAAATTGAGGGAATAATTTGGATAATTCGCATGGAGGATAGTTTTTTTAATCAATATACCAACCTCTCCAATGACAAATTTAATTATCTGGAAAAGGCTGGCCATTTAGCTGTTGTGCTTCCTCTCTTTTTGTTGCTTTAATTTGGGTATTGTGAGATATTTGCTTGGAAAATTCATACATTTCACTGGCTTTGGCTTCAGTGGCTTTGACAATTTCAAGAATTTCTAGGAGTAGGCTTTCATCGGGTAATTTTTTCATGGCAATGCCTCTAATTTTTCAATTACTTGTTCGATCATAATTTTAACTTCTGGAGCCATATGTAGCAAGGCTGCTAAATAATCTCCGGCTTTTTGAACATCTTCGTCGGGAACACCAGTCAGCAATATATTGCTCACAATGTTCTCTGCTTGTAAGCGAGTACCTGCTACGCAGAATTGAAAATTACTGATCGAAGAAAAGTATTGCATCAGTATTTCATTTTCAGGAAACAGAGACATTGCTGTTCTAAGTGCAAAAAGTCCCTGGGTTGCTTGGCGCTCGGTATCGTTCAGTACCTGGTAGAGTTCGTTAACCAAAGGTCGTATGTCGGAAGGAATAGACATTTACCACAGTTTTTATTTGACAATCATATTATACTGCTAATTAGAAGTCATTAGTCATTAGTCATTAGTCATTAGTCATTAGTTATTTGTTATTTGTTATTTGTTATTGGTCACAACTGGCAACTGACAACTGACAACTGACAACTGCTTTCCGTACAACGTCCAACGTCCAACGTCCAACGTCCAGCGTCCAACGTCATAAGTGCTGTCGCCTTCGAGCTTTCCGTAGAACGTCATCAGGAAGAAGGCTTGAGTTATCGTTGCTATAGCAGGAATAATACATATACATCTAGCTTCAGCGCGACTGGATCTGTATTTTACGTTTAATTAGGTGGATTTGCTTAAAAGTTACGATCGCTAGAAAAGTTCTTTGTAAAAATCTAATAACTGTTCAGCTAAGGCTTTATTTGTATAATGGCTCATCGCTCTATGATAACCCCGATCGCCCAAATCAGCAGCAAACTTCCGCCGCTCCATCAATTGCTGCAAACAATCTCGCAAAATCCCCGCATTTCCCTCCGGGAAGACTAACCCTGCAGATCCGATGACGTGGGGAATTTCCCCGCAATCGGAACCAATAACGGGAATTTTGCAAGCCATCGCTTCAATTAAAACATGGCCGAATTGTTCTTTCCAACCCACAGTAGTTAAAGTTTTGAATTTATAGCTCGTTTGCGATGGCAATACCAAACAGTTCATTAAGTTAATATAGGGGGGGATTCTTTCGTGAGAAACGCTTTCTACCCAGATTATGCGATCGCTGATTCCCCATTCTCTAGATTTTTTTGCGAGATACGCCTGCAATTTTCCTTGTCCTACTAACAGCCACTTCCAAGAGCTTTTTTTCAACCCTGCCAAGGCTTCAGCCAAAGTTAGCAGTCCTTTTTCTTCGACAAATCGCCCTACAAATCCTACCACAAAATCGGTCGGTTCAATGCCTAATTCTTTGGATAAATCAGCGTTTTTACCAGTCGGTAGAAATAAAGTTTCATCTACTCCGAGTTGCGGCATTACTTTCACCGCACCTTGATAGCCTCGATCGCGCAAAATTTTCGCTCCGTCTAGGTTCCCTGCAATAATTCCGTCGGTGTGATTGAGATTGTAATTTTCTAATAATGAAACGGGCCAGTTTAATTTATACGGCAGATTCCACCAGGTAAATAATATATTTTTTGCTTGCAATTTTAGCAATTTATTTAGTAAAATTAGCTGAGCGCAGGCTAGGGACTTTGAACCTTGTTCGACTTGGATAATCTGCGGTCTAAATTCTTGTAATATTTTAATTAAATCTGGGCCAAATGTTAGTAATCCTTGATTGTTTTGGCTGTAATTGGAGAGGGGAACTACTTTAAATGAACCTTGTTGACAGAATCCGGTTTTAATGATTTTATTTTGTAGGCCTCCAGGTTTCCAGAGTCGCGGCACTATAACTGTTACTTGAATATCGGGTTCTAGGTTGGCTAATATTTTGAATTTTTCGCGATTAATCTCAACTATATATGTGTGACTGGCGACCAGAATTCTCATTTATTGGGAATGGGGAATGGAGAATGGGGAATGGGGAATTGGGAATAATAATTACAGTCACGGACATAGAAACCGGGTTTTTTACGAAAATACTGCATTTGGGCCTTTCATACTGGTGAAAAACCCGGTTTCTGGGTTCCCATGCGTAAGTCATAAATTATTTAGCGTTAATGTTATCTTGATGGGTGTAAATTTGTCCGTCGTTCCAGAGGGACTGAATTAATGTCTTGATGGCGCTAATCAAGCCGAGGAGATAAAAAGTAAGTCTCAGGAATATTTTAAGAGGCGATCGGCTTTTATGGCAAGGCGGATTTCCCAAAACTTGGCAGTCAAAGAGTTTGGCGAAAAATTGCAGGCATTGAAAGGCTGTTAAATTTTTCAATCCCATGAGGAAGTGGTTGTGATAAAATGTGATTTGATATTCGATCGATCGCGTACTGACATCGTGACATCCGCCGCTCTCCTCCCCCAAGTGAACTAAACAGGCATCGGGATCGTACCAAATTTTCATGTTAGTCGATCGCAATCTCAAACAAAAATCCGACTCCTCTCGCACAGCACTCCCCGCAAACCGCTCATCAAAAGTCAAACCCCACTCAGCAAAAATCCGCCTGCGAAACGACATATTGCAGCCTCTAGCCGAGAGCACCTGCTGCGGTTGTACCGTATGCACCAAATCGATAAAATACCAAGCAACGGCTGCATCCATCGCTTCTGGAGGCAAATATTCGATCGCCAAACCGCTGATAGAATTATCCAGTTTCATTCTGTCAAAAACCCTGCCCGCCACACATCCCACATCAGGTTTTTGTAAATAATTGCCAGCGTGAGCCGCCAAAAAACCATCTGGCAATTGTACATCATCATCAATAAATAAAATAATTTCTCCAACTGCGCGCCGCACTCCATAATTTCGAGCACCTGGTAAACTCGCCCAATCTACCCGAAACCACCTAATTTTTCCCGCATTTGCCAATTCGTTTAAATAAACTTGAGTTTCCAATTCGTGGGTGCGAGTTTGATCGATTACCAGCACTTCAAAATTATCGTAATTTTGCCGGATAGCGTCAGCCAGTGTCTCTCGCAAAGGTTGCTCGCGATTGTAGGTAGGTATCACAACAGAAATCATCATGGCACTTGCCGCCAAAATATTCAATTTGAAACTTGAGATTTGAGATTTGAAGAAGAAGGAAGAAGGAAGAAGGAATATCAAAGCAGGATCAGAAATTAGTTTTAAACCAAGAGACTGAATCTCTATAATTTTCCCTCTTCCCTCGGACCTCTTCCCTCTTCCCTCTTCCCTCGGACTGATGATGTTGTACGGAAAGCTCGGAGGCGACAGCACTTATGACGTTGGACGCTGGACGTTGGACGTTGGACGTTGTACGGACAGCAGTTGTCAGTTGTCAGTTGTCAGTTGCCAGTTGTTACCAATAACAAATAACAAATAACAAATAACAAATAACTAATGACTAATGACTAATGACTAATGACTAATGACTAATGACTAATGACTAATGACTAATGACTAATGACTTCAGATCAAAGAGACTGGTATTTCTGAACTGCCAACACCAAATTATCAGTCCAGAAATTAGCCAATTCGGCGCTGGCAGCTTCTACCATAACTCGAATCAGGGGTTCGGTGCCAGAAGCGCGAACCAAAATTCGTCCCTGTTCTCCCATTGCAGTTTTAGCACGGGCGATCGCCCCTTGCAAAATTTCGCACTCGTGCCATTTTAGGCGTTTTTCCCGATCGTCCACCCGCACATTTACCAGCAACTGCGGATAAGTTTGGAAACTGCCGCTGACCAATTGCGCTAAAGATTCCCCGGATTGGCGCACCAGCGAAGCTATGTGCAAAGCTGTCAGCAAACCATCGCCACTAATACCAAAATGCGGACAAAGAATGTGTCCCGACTGTTCGCCGCCCAACATCGCACCGGTGCGCTGCATTTCAGCGTGAACGTGCTGATCTCCCACGTTCGTTCTAGTTAGTTTTCCTCCTAATTTTTCCCAAGCTCGCTCGAAGCCGAGGTTAGCCATTACAGTAGAAATAATTAAATTGGACGGTAACTGTTCGGAGGCGCGCAACTGTCGGCCCCACAGATAAAGAATGTAATCGCCGTCAATCGATCGACCTTTGTTGTCAACACCCAAAACTCGATCGGCATCGCCATCAAAAGCAAATCCCACATCGGCATTGTGTTCCAAAACCGCCGCTTGCAAACTTTCGAGATGAGTAGAACCGCAGTTAACATTAATGCGAGATCCATCAGGAGAGTCGTGCAAACAGATAACATCCGCCCCCATTTTCTCAAATACCGCCGGTGCCAAACCAGCCGCCGCCCCCCAAGCCAAATCCAAAACCACCCGCATTCCCGACAAATTCATCTCTTGCAGCGAATCAGAGAGAGAAGCAGCATAATCTTTCACCAACTCCTGGCGGTGGTAGTGGTGTCCCAAAGCAAAACTAGCAACCGGAACCTTAGCCCCCCGGATTCCCGCTTCGATTTGTTCCTGCAACTGTTGCGACAGCTTAGAGCCGTTTGAGCCAAAAAACTTAATCCCGTTATCTTCAGGGGGATTGTGAGAAGCCGAAATCATCACACCGCCGACAGACTCCGAAATGCTTGCCAGATAAGCAACGCAGGGAGTCGGACACAAGCCCAAATTCCACACTTCCAAACCGGCCGCTGTCAAACCCGCAGACAGCGCCATTGCCAGCATATCGCTAGAATTCCTGCTGTCTTGCCCCAAAATCACAGGGCCCTGGTTGGGGGCATTTTGGCGGAGAACTTGCCCCGCCCAGAAGCCAACTTGCAGCGCTAGGGATGCAGTCAGCAATTCTCCCACTTTCCCTCGAATGCCGTCTGTGCCGAAGAGTTTTGTATTTGGCAGCGGGGCGCTATCTCCCAGCAGAATCGTATCGCGTTTGACTGGGCTTGCTGAATTAACAGCCGGAAACTCGCTGCCGCGATGGCGCGAAGGTGTCTGAACCATATTCACTCCTTTAGGAATATTCACACTCACACTTTGCAGTTCATGTTACAACTGAAAGTCTTTATTTTCAGCGTAAACTCGATTTATTTCGGGGATTTATCAGGTAACGTACCCTGTCAACCTACGCACAAAGTTTAACTTTTCGGGAAAAATTTGTATCGGACTCAAGGGCTAAATTTTACGCTCTGCAGGCGCTTGCAGGATGGTTGAGACCGCTATTCGGGACGATCGCACTGCGCGATCGTTCGGATCTGGGCGGGATTTGATATTATGATGCTGATGCCGTTTGAGCTAGTCAGCCACTGCGGGCATAGAAAGTTAATGCTGTATTGCCGTAGATTTTTTGGCGGCAAATTTCTAGACCGGGAATCGGTTGTGTCGATCGCTCGGGGCTGTGTTCGATCGCAATTTCGCCATCAGGTGCTAGCATTTCTTGGCTGGCGAGCTTGTTTAACAGAGGTTCGTACAAGTCGCTGGCGTAGGGCGGATCGAAGTAAACGCGATCGAACTGCTGTCCTCCCAGCGCCCCCAATTTTGCCATCGCGTTTCCCCGCAGGATTTGGAATGTTTGGGAAGAGCCTGCTACTTTCTCCCAATTTTCATGAATAATCGCACAAGCTTTCGCCGACTGTTCGATGCCAGTAACACTAGCCGCCCCCCGACACAAAGCTTCTGCGCCCATCGAGCCGCTGCCGGTACAAATGTCAAGCCATCTGCAACCTGCGATCGTCCCCTGCCAAATATTAAACAAAGCTTCTCTGACTCGCGAAGGCGTAGGACGAGTGGCCAGTCCCGGCAGAGTTTTGATTTGGCGGTTGCCGCAGATTCTCAAGCTCATTTAACACCCAATTTGTCACAGTATTTTATAATTAATTTGATTCGCCAAACTAAGTTTGAATGCAAGGCTGCATCTCCGACTTAGCAGCATTTCTTTGAGTGCTTTGGCGAGTTCGCCCCGGCCCAAAATATCTGCATAAATTGGGGAATATCTCCCGAAAGCATTAAGAGTGCCAGCGTCTCGATCGCTAGCTGTACAATACTCGCGATCGCCCGAAACCGAGTCTGCGATCGATCGCAGACTCGGGGATGCCCTATAATATCAAATCCCGTAGCATCGGAATTATATAGTGCCGTCGCGCTGGCGATCGACTTCGCCAGCGCGACCTCACTATCAATGATTTAAATATGTGATTTCGATGCTACCTGAAACGATATAAAAGCTGGCTTAATCCTCCCTGACCGTCGGTAATTATAAAGGACGATCGCCATTTTGTCTGTCAAATATCATACATTTGGCAGATGCTCCTGTCGCTCAACCTAATGATGTATCCAACTAAAAAATAAAATAATGGCTGGAAAAAAGCTAATGTCCCATCTCAAATTTGCTGAAACTCGCTCTAATCAAGGGTTTGTTGAAGTGATAAAGATCTCTTGAGAGAGGGGATAATATCGACTATCGCTTGGCAAACAGCCAGCTTACTGTTATACTTCTGTCAAGCCAGCAGGGAATGTCTGAAAAATCGAAGCAAATTGGGATAGACAAGCCCGATGTTGAAACATACTTCGAGGATAAGGCCTGCAGCTGGCATCCAAAAAACGATCGAATAGTTGATAAAAAAAATAGAATCGTTAAGTTGGAGCAAAAATATGATGTTACATGGAATCAATCAGTAAATATGAGAATTGGCGCAACGTATCTGGGCAATAATCGCTGTGAATTTACGCTATGGGCACCCTTGTTACAAGATGTAGCAGTCCAAATCACAGCACCCGAACCACAACTCATTCCCCTGCAAAAAAAACGGAGAGGATATTGGCAAGTCACAGCAGAAGGAATATCTCCCGGTACGCTTTATACCTATCAACTCGATGGAAAGACGACCCTACCAGATCCAGCATCCTATAGTCAACCCCAAGGCGTTCACAACCCATCAGAAGTAGTTGACCAAAGCGCATTTGTTTGGAACGATGCCGACTGGCAAGGGATTGCTCTGGCAGACTATATTATGTACGAGGTACACGTAGGCGCGTTTACCGAAGAAGGAACATTCGAGGCAATGATTGACCGTCTCGATGACTTGAAAGAATTGGGAGTTAACGCGATCGAGATTATGCCCGTGGCGCAGTTTCCGGGCGATCGCAATTGGGGCTACGATGGCGTATATCCCTTCGCCGTTCAATCCTCCTACGGCGGCGTTAACGGCTTGAAAACCCTAGTCGATGCTTGCCACCAAAAAGGCTTAGCCGTTGTCCTAGATGTCGTCTACAATCACCTAGGCCCCGAAGGCAACTATACCTCGAATTTTGCCCCCTACTTTACCGATAAATATCGTACCCCTTGGGGAAACGCCCTCAACTTTGATGATGCTGGTAGCTATGGCGTTCGCAATTTCTTTATCGAAAATGCCCTCTACTGGTTTCGGGATTGTCACATTGATGCGCTGAGGTTAGATGCCATTCACGCGATTTACGACTTCTCCGCCAAGCACTTTTTAGCCGAGTTAGCCGAAAAAACCGGAGAATTGTCCCAACAGCAAGGGCGATCGTTTTACTTAATTGCTGAAAGCGACCTCAACGACGTTCGGATTATCAATCCTCCCAGCAAAGGTGGCTACGATATCAATGCCCAATGGTGCGATGATTTTCACCACTGTTTGCACAGCCTCATTACCAAGGAAGACCGAGGTTATTACCAAGATTTTCGCGAGTTCAGAACCTTAGTGAAAGTCTTGCAAGAAGGATTTGCTTATGCAGGAGAATATTCGGAATTTCGGCAGCGCTACCACGGCAGTCCGGCGGGCAATTTCGACCCAGATCAATTCGTCGTTTGTTGCCAAAATCATGACCAAGTGGGCAACAGAATGTTAGGCGAACGGCTAGCACATTTGGTCTCGTTTGAAGCACTAAAATTGGCAGCAGCTACGGTATTGCTTTCTCCTTACATTCCTTTATTATTTATGGGGGAAGAGTACGGTGAAGAAGCACCATTTCTGTATTTTGTCAGCCACGGCGATCCAGATTTAGTTGAGTCGGTGCGCCAGGGAAGAAAGGCCGAGTTCAAAGAATTTCACCACACAGGAGAACCGCCGGACGTACAAGACAAGACAACATTTTTGCAATCAAAGCTTAACTGGAAAAAACGGCGCGAAGGCAAGCATAAAGTGTTGTTAGAGTTGTATCGAACTCTGATTAAACTTCGCCAAGAAATTCCTGCCTTGAAGTGTCGCGATCGCCAAAGCATTGATATTAACAGTTTTGACGGTGAAAAAATCATTACCCTCATCAGAAGCGTTGACGACAGTGAAGTCTTAGCAATCTTTAATTTCAGCGATACCACACAAAAAACTAAACTTGTACTACCAGAAGGAAACTGGCAAAAAGTCTTAGACTCATCCGACCCTCAGTGGATGGGGGACGGTTCGACTTTGCCCGAAAAACTTACAGGCCAAGCCGAGGTCAGCCTTCGGCATCAAAGCTTTATTCTATATCAAGTTGAATAGTTTTCTCCTAAAAAGTCTGTAAACAGCAGGCATCTTGCCTACCATTGATATCATGTTCGATCGATCGCAATCAGCAAGGATCGCGCGTGCGGACGACCGTCCGCCCAAAAGCGGTTTTTGTGATGGTAATCGATCGTCCAGGATAGGAAAGGCTTTTTGCTACAAGTCTAATGATTGATTGTTCAACTTAAATAAAATTACCACTCTAGGTTCTATGGATTTAAAACTTTGGCCCGGTAAACCCTATCCCTTGGGTTCAACATGGGACGGTAAAGGCACTAATTTTGCCCTATTTTCCGAAAATGCCACAGCAGTCGAATTGTGCTTGTTCGACGAAAAAGGGTGGGAAACCCGAGTCCCGCTGACTGAAGTCTACAACTTCATTTGGCACTGCTACATTCCCGGCATCAAACCCGGTCAATTGTACGGGTTTCGCGTCCGCGGCCCCTACGAACCCTCAGCCGGACATCGGTTCAACCCCGCCAAACTGCTGATCGACCCCTACGCAAAAGCCATCGCCGGAGATGTGGATCACGGACGGGAACTCTTCGGCTATGACTGGGACGACGAAGCCGAAGACTTATCCTACAGCGCATTAGACGATTCTCATTTAATCCCCAAAGCCGTTGTCATCGATGAATCCTTCGACTGGGAAGGCGACACTCACCCACAACTGGCTTGGCACAAAACCATCATCTACGAGATGCACGTCAAAGGCTTTACCCAACTGCATCCCGACATTCCCGAACCCTTGCGGGGAACCTACGCCGGACTCGCCCATCCCGCCGCCATCGACCACCTGAAATCCTTGGGGATTACCGCCGTCGAACTCCTCCCCGTCCACCACTTCATCGGCTGTCCCGGATTTCTGGATGCCAAGGGACTGCGGAACTACTGGGGCTACGACTCGATTAACTATTTCGCACCTTACTCCAGCTACAGCGCCAGCGGCGACACCGGCGAACAGGTGAATGAATTTAAGGAAATGGTCAAAGCCCTGCACGCTGCGGGCATTGAGGTGATTCTCGATGTGGTCTACAACCACACCGGAGAGGGCAACCACATGGGCCCGACCATCTCGTTTCGAGGCATCGATAACGCCGTTTACTACCGCCTCGTGAAAGAGAATCCCCGCTACTACATGGATTACAGCGGCTGCGGCAACTCCCTCAACGTCTTCCATCCCCAAGTATTGAAGCTGATTATGGACAGCTTGCGGTATTGGGTGTTGGAGATGCACGTCGATGGGTTCCGCTTCGATTTGGCGACGGTTTTAGCGCGGGAAACCGATCGCGTCGATACTTTTGCTGCCTTTTTCGATATCATCCACCAAGACCCAGTTTTGTGCGATGTCAAGTTAATCGCCGAACCTTGGGACATCGGCGAAGGCGGCTATCAAGTCGGAAAATTCCCCTTGCTGTGGTCGGAGTGGAACGGTCGCTACCGCGATACCATGCGCGACTTTTGGCGGGGAACCGATGAAACTCTCTCTCAGTTTGCCTACAGCTTTACCGGAAGTTCCGATTTGTACGAAAGTAACGGACGGCGACCCCACGCCAGCATCAACTTTATCACTGCCCACGACGGGTTTACCCTGCACGATTTGGTCAGCTACAACCAAAAACACAACGAAGCTAACGGTGAAGACAGTCGCGACGGGGAAAACCACAATCAGTCTTGGAACTGCACGATGGTGGAATTCCCATATACTGAAGCGCTAGGAGAGGGAGAATATCCACCTCCGCCAGACCCCTGTGCTGGGGACGGGGAAACTGAGGATCCCGAAGTGCAGGCGTTGCGAGAACGCCAAAAGCGGAATTTTTTAACTTCGTTACTGCTGTCCCAAGGGGTGCCGATGCTGGTGGCGGGAGACGAAATGGGGCGAAGTCAAGGAGGCAATAACAACGCTTACTGTCAGGACAATGAAATCTCGTGGGTGGATTGGGGATTGCAGTTCAAAAACGCCGATCAACTCGAATTTACCCGCGAGTTAACCCGCTTGCGGCGCGAACATCCGGTATTCCGCCGGCGTAAGTGGTTCCAAGGGCGCGCCATTCACGGTTCTCAAGTTAGCGATATTGCTTGGTTTAACCCCGATGGCGGGGAAATGACTGACGAACAGTGGCAAGTGGGATATGCTAAGGCGATCGGCATTTTCCTCAACGGCGAACAACTTGCTACGCCAAATGCTCGCGGCGAACGGATTGTTGATGATAGTTTTCTGTTGTTTTTCAATGCTTATTGGGAGACGCTCGATTTTGTGATTCCCCCTCGCTTTCAAAGTTTGCAGTGGATTGCTGTGCTTGACACTGCTGAACCGAAATTTGTGGAATCTCAAGGGCGAATTTATGCAAAGGGAAAAGCTGTTCCGGTGACGGCGCGATCTGTGGTGATTTTAAAGTGTCTCAAATAAAATTGGCGATCGATCGCTAAACAGTAATAGCTGATTTATTAAAAACCCAGTTTCTTGAAGAAATCGGGTTTTTAATTGACTCTAAGTGGCTACTTTTGCTCTCACTTGACTCACAAAATTTGATAGCATTTGTAATCCCGTGCTTGAAGACTTTTCCGGGTGAAATTGTACGGCCATCAGATTGTCTTTAGCTATGGCAGCCGTCACCGTCTGACTTCCGTGCGTCACCACTGCAGCTTTGACTGTTGAGTCCACCGGATCGACATAATAGGAATGCACTAAATAAACCCAAGGTTGAGATGAAAGATTTTGCCACAGCGGCAAATTTGGCTGAGTGAATTCTAATTGATTCCATCCCATGTGCGGAATGGTTAACCCCGGTTCCGATCGAAATCGGCGCACTTTTCCGGCAATAATTCCCAATCCTGGTTCTGTACCTTCTTCGGAACTGTCAAACAGCATTTGCAAGCCCAAACAAATGCCTAAAAAAGGCTTTCCAGAGGCGATCGCATTTGTTATCGGTTCTATCAAATTGCGCGATCGCAAATTCTGCATTGCCGGGTCAAAGGAACCAACTCCCGGCAAAACCACCGCATCAGCCTGCTCGATTTCTACAGGAGAATCCGTAATTTTTGGCACTGCACCCACATTTTCCAAGCCTTTACAGACCGAGTGCAGATTGCCCATGTCATAGTCTACTACTGCGATGACAGACATTGACTTACTTGCCTTATATGATCAATTTTTAGTATTATTGCACAAAACGTCAGTAGTCAGTAGTCAGTAGTCAGTAGTCAGTAGTCATTAGTCAGTAGTCATTAGTCAGTAGTCAGTAGTCAGTAGTCAGTAGTCAGTAGTCAGTAGTCAGTAGTCAGTAGTCATTAGTCATTAGTCAGTAGTCAGTAGTCAGTAGTCAGTAGTCATTAGTCATTAGTCATTAGTTAACAGTTAACAGCCAACAGTCAACAGTTAACAGCCAACAGTTAACAGCCAACAGTTAACAGCCAACAGTCAACAGCCAACAGCCAACAGTCTGATGAATTTTCAATTCCTGATTCCCATATTCGAGAGTCGTAGGGACTGGTTCATCAGTATCTCTGCTGTAAAACCAGAGGATTTTTGACACTCGCCCCTACCCAGCGACAAGGTTTTCTGCACGTCAATTTACGAGAGATTATATGAATACCAAAATCCTGCTAACTTCATTCGACACTTGGCGATCGCATCAGCAATCAAATTCTTCTGACGATTTATTAGCTAACATTTCCCAAATTCAATCTTTGCCTGATTCTCTGACTTTTTTGAGAAAACTACCCGTAGATTCCCAGCTAGCAGCGAATTTGGCGATCGCCCAAATCAACCAACTCCAACCAGACATAATTATCTGCTGTGGCATGGCAGAAAGCAGGGAAAAATTAACCGTGGAATCCTGCGCTTGCTGTGATGCGGATATTTTGAAAACAACAGTTAATCTTGAACAGCTAGTCGCAGATTTAGCCGTCACAGAAATCAGTCACGAAGCCGGGAAATATGTTTGCGAAGACCTCTATTATGCGGTTTTAAAGCATATTTATGATTCTCAAATATCCACTCAATGTATTTTTGTCCACGTCCCGATTTTAACTCCCGACAACACCGACAAGATTGTTGTCGATTTTTTATCTATTGTGAATCGCTTAACAATGAACTATAGTATTTCTCAGAAAGATGAGGCGCTGTCGGGCCTAGGGCCTAGGGCCTAGGGCATACCTCACAACGCGATCGAGCCGCTATATCTAGCAACTAACAACCAACAACTAACAACTAACAACCAACAACTAACAACCAACAACCAACAACTAACAACTAACAACTAACAACTGACAATTGCCAATTGCCAATTGCCAATTGCTAAGTTTTTAGCCGCCGTAATTCCAACCAGTGCTTTCTAACAGCAACGGATCGCCTTCTCGGTGAACGCCGGCGGCCACCACTTCTCCGACATACACCGTGTGATCGCCATGTTTTACAGCGCCGACAACATTGCACTCAATGTAACCCAGAGAGTCGGAGATAATCGGACAACCAGTTTCTGCCCCGGCATAAAATTCTACATCCTCAAATTTATTGCCAACGCGGCGCTGTGGCTTGAAGAATTTCTGGGCTAACTCTTTTTGTCCTGCTTCTAGGAAACTCAACGCAAAGACTCCGCTGGCTTCAATCATGGCGTGGGATTTTGAGTCTTGCTTGACGCAGTTAACGACTAAGGGAGGGGTAAAGGAAGATTGCATCACCCAGCTAGCGGTGAAACCGTTGAGTTCCTCTCCCTCTTTGACGCCGCAAATGTACAATCCGTGGGGGATTTTCCGCAAGATGGTCTTTTTAGCTTGTTCGTCTAGCACGGGCTTACCTGTCGATCGATAATTCTACACAGCCCAGTTTACCAAGTTGCGCCCACAAACCCAACTGTCTTAAGGGCGATCGGGCTACACCGATATTGTTCAGATTGCCTGTCTGGCTGTTTTCGATCGCAAATATGCTGCTTCGGGCCACCTTTATTTTGTTAGAATTAAATTAAGGTATTTGTATTTTTTGACAACCAAGTATATACGAATATTTTTAGCGGCGGGTGGGAATTTTTTGGTTCAATGGAGAACAATTGTTGTTTTTGTGCTGGTATTTGGTATTTTTGCATGTAGCATGAAAGCTAAATCCCGTGAGGGATTGCAGGAAGAAATGGCTTTGAGCGAACTCTAGTTGCGAAGGTAAGAAACTCAAAACTTGCTCGCTCAAAACTCTTATGCTACCCCGTGCTTCTTAAACCAATTTTGCAGCTTTTGCCAAGCATCCTTGGCATCTTTTTCTCGGTAAGTGGGGCGATAGTCGGCATTAAAACCGTGCGGCGCATCTGCATAAACTACGATTTCGGAACCGCTGCTGCCGGTTTTGAGCAGTTGCTGCATTTTTTCGACTGTATCCAGGGGAATTGAGTCATCTTTGCCACCGTAAAGACCCAATACGGGCACTGTCAAAGTTGCTGCAAGGTCGATCGGATGTTTGGGAGTTAAAGCCGTTGAAGATCCAACCAAACGCCCGTACCAAGCAACTCCTGCTTTGACTTTTGGGTTGTGGGCCGCGTACATCCAAACAATTCGGCCTCCCCAGCAAAATCCTGTAATTCCCAACTTATTAATATTGCCTTTTCCTGACTTTTGTGCCCACTCTACGGTAGCATCTAAATCGGACATAACTTGAGCATCGGGAACTTTCGAGACAACTTTACTAATAATTTCTTGAATGTCGGTGATTTTAGAAACATCCCCTTGACGGGAAAACATTTCTGGGGCGATCGCCAAATAGCCTAATTTGGCAAAACGGCGGCAAATATCTTGAATGTATGCGTGAACTCCGAAGATTTCTTGAATTACTAAAATTACTGGAAAATCGCTTCCAGTAGCGGGCATTGCTCTGTAGGCTGGAATGAACTCGTCTTTCACGGGGATTTTCACTTCACCTGCTATTAAACCAGTTTTATCTGTGGTAATAGTTGCCGCAGCAATCGGATGAACTGCTAAGGCAAATCCGGCGGTTAATGCGGTGACAGTCATAAATTCTCTGCGAGTTAAATCTTTCATGGGTAATGGGGAATTGGGAATTGGGAATTGGGAATTGGGAATTGGGAATTGGGAATTGGGAATTGGGAATTGGGAATTGGGAATGGGGAATTGGGAATTGGGAATTGGGAATTGGGAATTGGGAATTGGGAATTGGGAATTGTCAATCACTAATGACTAATGACTAATGACTAATGACTAATGACTAATGACTAATGACTAATGACTAATGACTAATGACTAATGACTGCTGACTAATGACTAATGACTAATGACTAATGACTAATGACTAATGACTAATGACTAATGACTAATGACTGCTGACTAATGACTAATGACTAATGACTAATGACTACTGACGAAACAGCCGATCGTGCTCTGGATGGTACAAGCGCGATCGCCCTTGGGCCTCTTTTCCCAAAGCCGGACTAATTACATACATGGTCGTTCTAAACAAATTATGTTCGCGGGTAGCAAGCGCCATTTTGTCAAGGGGAACTAGGACAATTTTTTCATCCGGCCAGCCCAAGCGATAACAAATCGCCACTGGTAAATCCGATGGGTAATGTTCCATCAATTTAGATTGAGCTTGTTCGACATGGCGGGCGCTCAAATACAGACATAAACTCGCTTGATGGGCCGCTAAACTCGCCAATTCTTCGCGTGTTGGTACTTCAGTGCGGCCGGTAATTCGGGTCAAAATAATTGTCTGTACAATTCCGGGAACTGTCAACTCAATTTTAAGTTTCGCGGCGGCTAATTGGAAAGCGCTAATTCCTGGGATTACCTCAAAAGCAATTCCCGCCTCGGCCAAAGCTTGCATTTGTTCGCCCACAGCGCCGTAGAGACAGGGATCGCCGGAATGGAGGCGGACGAGGCTTTTCCCGGCGCGCACTCGCTCCACCATCAAAGGTACAATCTCTTCGAGAGTCTTATCCGCAGTTTGGATAATTTCAGCATCTGCGCGCACTCCCTGCAAAATTTGCTCTGGAACTAGGGAATCAGCAAATAATATCACATCGGCGACAGCCAGTAATTTTTGAGCCTTAACAGTCAACAAATCCGGGTCTCCCGGGCCTGCACCTACAATGTACACCCCTGAAAGGGGGTCTTCAATCTCTGTCAAACTCATGGCTGCTAAAAAATTTGCTAAATTTACCGACGCTTCCGGATGCACCGATTTTGGTTGGAAGTAAGGGATGGTAGATGCACCCTGGTTTTGAGCCCTAGAGACTAACCTCTCTGGGGTTTTTTATCGATCGCCCGGGGATTTGCGATCGATATTTGCCCGATCGCTATTGGGGGAGACAACATCGGGTAAAGGTCGATCGAGCAAATAAAGCCAAGCCAACCCGCCCAAACCTAACACAATCCCAGTCAAACTTACCATCTGTGCAGCCCTGAGTGGCCCGAACATCAAACTATCAGTTCGCAACCCTTCAATCCAGACTCTACCGGAACTGTAAGCTGCCAGGTAAACCAAAAACAAAGCACCTGTTTTCAACCTAATTTTTCCTTGCAAATCGCGGAAGAACAAAGTCAGCAGCAACCCAAATACTGTCAAATTCCACAGAGATTCGTAGAGAAATGTGGGGTGGAAGTATTCAAAATTAGCGTAGCCGATCGGGCGGCTGTTTGGCGGAATATAAAGTTTCCAAGGTAAATCCGTAGGGCCGCCAAAAGCTTCGGAATTAAAGAAATTTCCCCAGCGTCCGATCGCCTGACCGAGAATTACCGAAGGCGCGATTAAATCTGCCAATTGCCAAAAAGAAACTCGCTGGATTTTCGCAAAAATTAAAGCTGCGATCGTGCCGCCCAAAATCGCCCCGTGAATAGCAATTCCGCCTTTCCAAATCGCTATAATATCTTCAGGTCTTTGGGCATATTGCGGCCACTCAAAAGCCACGTAATAAATTCGAGCGCAGGGAATAGCGCCCAGAACCAGCCAAATTGCTAAATCGCCCAGCAATTCTGGGTTGACGCGGCGCTTTTCGGCCAAATATTGGGACAAACTGACCCCTATTAAGACGGCAGAAGCTATCAACAGCCCGTACCAACGGATAGCTAGGGGGCCTAGTTGAAAGATTATCGGGCCTGGGGATGTAAATTGAAACGCTAAGGGCAGCGCAAGAATATTTAGCACCATAAAAGTTGCATTAATTGTGATGGAAAGCAGTCAGATTGCATACCCTAAAATAAACTCTGGAGTTTATTTTAGGGGGCTGCGGTCATTTACACGCAATTTTTGGGGGATTTGGCCAAAAATTAACTGGATTCTTGATTGTGCAGATTTCTGTCTGGAGTTTTCTTTGTGAGTCCACAATAACAGCCCCCTAACCCCCTTTTTTAAAGGGGGGAACCGGATTATTCTTAAAGTCCCCCTTCTTAAGGGATTTAGAGGGATCGAGACTTCACATTTTTGAGGATTAACGGCAGTTTTGGTCGAGAAGTTTTACTATGGAGGGTGGCTTAAAATTTTCTGATGACCTATGCCTTCTACTTCCGTTTCTCAGGTGTACTCTTCTGGTAATTCCAAGGGTGCGAATCAGTCTCGCAAGACTGCTGCTTTGTCTGTTGAGTCTGGTAAAATTCCGCCGTTGTTGGGCGCGAGTTTGGCTGAGTTAACGGAGTGGGTGCAGCAAAACGGGCAACCCGCTTATCGCGGGAAGCAGTTGTACCAGTGGATTTATGAGAGAGGCGCGCGATCGCTCTCTGAGATTTCTGTATTCTCTAAACAGTGGCGCGAGACTGTTGCGAAAATTCCGATCGGGCGATCGACTATTCACTATCGATCGGTCGCACCAGACTCTACGGTAAAGTATCTTCTAAAATTAGCAGACGGTCAAATCATTGAAACAGTCGGCATTCCCACCGAAAAACGGCTGACAGTGTGCGTCTCAGCCCAAGTTGGCTGCGCGATGGGCTGCGACTTTTGCGCTACCGGAAAAGGCGGTTTCAAGCGCAATTTAGAAGTAAACGAAATCGTCGATCAAGTCTTGACAGTACAGCAAGATTTCGGCCGCCGAGTCAGCCACATCGTATTTATGGGAATGGGCGAACCCCTGCTGAATTTCGATAACGTTGTAGCTGCTGTCAAGTGTTTGAATCAAGACGTAGGAATTGGACAGCGGAACATCACCGTTTCCACAGTCGGAATCCGCAATCGCATCACCCAACTAGCCGAACATCAACTGCAAATTACCCTCGCCGTCAGCCTCCACGCTTCCAATCAAAGATTGCGCGAAGAGTTAATTCCTAGCGCCCGCCCTTATCCTTTGGGTGAGTTAATCGCAGAATGTCGGGAATATGTGCGATCGACTGGACGCAGATTAAGCTTTGAATACGTGCTCTTAGCAAACGTAAATGATTTACCAGAACACGCAGCCGAGTTAGCAAATCAGTTGCGCGGTTTTCAGTGTCACGTCAATTTGATTCCTTACAATCCGATTCAAGAAGCTGAATATCAGCGTCCGACTCCAAATCGAATCAACAATTTTGTTGCGGTTTTGAAGGAAAAGAAGATTGCAGTTAGCGTGCGATATTCTCGCGGCTTGGAAGCAGATGCAGCCTGCGGACAACTGCGGGCATCTGAGGTTTAGGATTGGATTTTTAACCGCTAAAATTTGTTGTAAGTAAGTCGGTGGGGAAAAACACAACTGTGTTAAGAAAGATAAATGAGGCTCAAACCCCAATCCCTCCTGCATTCTGTCTCCTGACTCCTGCCTCATCCCAACTACAAATATTTACGCCTTTCTACTTAGGGTGCGTCAGAATGCGTGATTTTATCAAAAATCGACAAGCTACAATCTGACGCACCTTATTACTAGCTATATCGATTAGGAACAGTTGTTGTTGGAGTTCGTATTATTTGGGAGAAATAATTAGGGTAGGAGAAATAATTAGCTATGATAAAATACGTCATTTTCGATCTAGATGATACACTTTGTGATTATCAGAAAGCTAAAAAAAACGCAATAAGTCTTGTTAATCGAGTTCTTGAACTATCGGGGATAGATGTTAACAAATTCTGGAATAGTTATAGCTTGATAGAACCTACATTGTTCCGACAATTTGTTAATGGAGTTATTTCAAGGGACGAGTATAGGTTGCGTCGGTATGCTGATGTTATACAAGGCGCTCACGAAAATCCTTTAGCGTTTTCTTCAGCACTAAATTCTATTTACATGAAAGAGGCTAATCACGAAATAACATTATTTGATGATGTGATTCCCTTACTAAAAACTTTAGAAGAAAAAGAAATTAATACTGCTATTCTTACAAATGGACCTTCGGACGGGCAAAGAGATAAAATCAAGGCATTAAAGCTAGCTCAATATATTAACAAAATTTATATTAGTGAAGAAATTGGCCTTTGCAAACCTAACTGTAAAGTTTTTGAATTTGTTATACATGATTTAAATATAGAACCATCACAGGTTTTAATGGTTGGTGACTCAATAGAAGATGATATTGAGGGAGCTGAGCAGCTTGGAATTAAAACAGTTTTAGTCGATCGAAAAGGCAAGTATTTTGACTATCAGAGCCGAATAATTTGTGATTTATCAAGTTTGAAAGAGCTGCTTGAGTGTCAAAAAAATGTTTAAATACAACCCACAATAAAACTAGGTATATTAGGAAAAATTGCCCTAGGGTGCGGAGCGAGTGCGTTATTTTATCAATCATCAAGCAGCCACAATTTAACGCACCTTAGCTAAAATTTGTCGTAGGGTGCGGAGCGAATACATTATTTTATCAATCATCGATCAACTACATTATGACGCACAATACTAACTCTCTACAAGCGTTTAACCAGTATCCACCGCAACTCTAACGGCGGTGTTTGTTGCACGGGAAATAAATCGCGCCCGCTGGCCCAACTCACAAACCAAGGTGTCGGCGGCCACGCAGAATCCGGCAAATGTTTTTGTTCGTATTCAATCACCGATTCATCAGAAATAATTGCTAACGGCAAACCCTCGATTGCTGCTTGCAATTCTTGCTTTGTGATGAGATAAGACCAACACAATTCAGACATTTGTTTGGCCATCTCGTCGGGTTCGTAGCCATCTACTGCTAAGAAAGCACTGAATAAGATAAACCCGCCACTTAAAACAGCATCGGACATTTTGCCGAGGAATAAGCGGACTTGTTCGGGGTAGCGGAAGTGGGAGAGAACTTCGGTAGCAATGGCTAATTTGTACCGATAGGTTTTCATCCTCAATAATGGGTCTAAAACGTCGCCTTGGGTGACATTTATTGGCAAGTTTTCGGCGGTGGCTGCGGATGATAGTTTTTCGGCAAATATCGGTGTTAGCTCGATCGCATCCACGGCATGACCTAACCTTGCTAAAGGCAAACTATTGCGCCCTGGGCCGGCACCGACATCTAAAATAGGTGCTTTACTTGGTTCTCCTAATTCGGTAGCAATGGCGATGACTTTGGCATCGGGATGGCTACCAAATAAAGGTTCGGGGCGAATATCCGGCCAGCTATGATATTTCTCGGCCATTGATTCGATTTGAATCTTGGTATTCAGAGTAATGCCGTCGGCTAAACCGGTTTGGGAATTGGCGGGAAAGTATGAAACTATTAGATTAGCGTGGGGAGAATTTTTGAATCCTTCTGCTAAGGCGTTGGCGATTAATATTCGCAAGTTTTCGGATTGGGCAGCATCAAGGTTTTGCCCGAGGATGATTAAGAAGTCTGAGAGTAATTTTAGATAGTCGTCTAGCATCGATGGCAAGCAAGGCAGATAAAATTCTCCCTTGATGCCGATGTTTTTTTTGAGCCTGTCTTTCAGTATTAATTGCAAGCGATTGCAGTCGGTCAGCGGCGGCCTTATTTCGGGCGAGTCGCTGACTGGTAATTCCGGGACAGATGCGGAACTGGTGAGGTTTTTAGTCACAATGTTTTTGATGGGATTCGGCAATAAGGGCGATCGCCCCTACCATAATCTTGTGTTCTTGTACCTGAATCCTGGCGTGCAGCGTTTCTGCCGTATCGTCAGGTAATACAGGCACTGCAGCCTGCATTAAAATCGGCCCGCTATCTACCTCCAAACGGGCGATATGCACCGTACATCCGGTGATTTTAACCTTGGCTGCGAGTGCTTGTTCGACAGCGCGAATTCCTGTGAAACTCGGCAGCAAACTGGGGTGAATGTTAATAACTTTGTCGGGAAAAGCATCGAGCAAAACTTTGGTGACGATACGCATCCAACCCGCCATCACTACCCATTCTACATCATGAGCTTGAAAAGTTTTAACAATTTTTGTATCTAATTCTTCGCGGCTTTTGCAATCGCGGTGATTGAGCAAAATCGAAGGAATGCCGTATTTTTCGGCTCGCGTTGCGGCTTTGGCTTCGGGGTTGTTGTAAATTAATACTGGAATTTGAACATTAAGTTCTTGGTTTTGGATGGCTTGGGCAATTACCTCGAAGTTGCTGCCGCTTCCTGATGCTAGAATTCCTATTTTTAATGGCTTACTAATAGAAGCATTTTTTTCGACTTGGGCGGCAGGAATTGGGGGAACAATCAAACAATCTATAGAGTTGGTATTTGGTGCGATCATAAAATTTTTATGGTTATATTAAAGAAGAATTAAGTGGGCATCTCAAGTTTGCTTTGTCATTATTTATCGGAATTATAGGTCTAGGTGGAGGTATAGTAGAAGGCTGATTTGTTTCGCAAATAAATCCGATGCTAGTTTGAGCATCATTGTAATCTTTGTCTTTAACTAAAAAAACTGCACCTGTATAACTTCTAAATTGAAGCTTTTTAGCTTGAACAGTCATAATTACACCTTCGGTTAAACCACTTTCCGGTAAAATTTGATAGCGATAATTTTCTGTATCTAATCTCATTCCTAGGCCCAGTTCCTCAAGGGTTCTAGCAAATTTGGTATTTTCGGCGTAAAAAGTTTGTTGTGCCATAATCGCATACCTAATAAATTCTTCACCTTCATACACTCGTCGCGGATTTTCTATTTCTAATAGATTAAATCTTTCGATTTTTGTATTTCGCGGTAAAGCTGTAACTGTAGAAACTTTTTCGAGAAAAATTGCCCCAGCCGTAAAAGTATTTGGTCTGGGTTCTCCTGGCTTTAAACCCATGAGTTCTACACGCAGTTGACCGCGATTGTTGAATTCAAAAATTGTCCGCAAAGTTTTATCGCTGCTAACTAAATCGATTTGCATGGGTTGGAAGAGCGAGTTAATTTGGTAGCTAAATTGATAGGCGCTAGGATTAGGGAAAGGATAGCCCTTGAGTATAAATAATTTGCCTTCAGGTGTGATAATTACTGTTAAAGGAGTGGGTGATAAATATTTCAGTTGCCACTGTCCTACCAATTTTTCGGCTACAGTTTGGGCTGGGGGATTTGCTTGAGAGATAATTGCCGATCGCAAAGTTGGTCGTTGGGCGATCGCACTCGTACCTACTCTGCTCCAATGTAACAGGCAACAGGCACAAATCAGCAATCTGGAAATATTTAACTTTTTTATGCTCATAAATACTAAAGCCCAATCGTTAAAATAATTGTACCACCTGTAACGGTTGCTAATCTTGCCGACTGGCAAAAAACTCTTCCCTGAGAATCGAATAAATTTTCAGATCCCAATATCTGCCTTTCACAAATAGCTGTTGCCGCAAAATTCCTTCCAATTGCATCCCCACCTTTTCCATCACCCTCGCCGAAGCAATATTGTTAACTTCACATCGAGCCATAATTCGATTCAGCAACATCTCCCGAAAGCCGAATTCAATAACCGCATTGACAGCCTCGCTCATGTATCCTTCCCCCCAATATCTCCCAGAAAGTGCGTAGCCTATTTCGGCGCGGCTGTGGTTCATGCTCCACTCCACAAATCCGCAAGTTCCGATAAATTTATCATCGACTTTGTGGACAATTCCCCAATCTACAAGCTCTCGTTTTTTGTACATTTTCATCAGTGATTTGATGAAATATTTAGTATCTTCGAGCGAGTTGTGAGTTGACCACATTGTATATTCTGAGACTTCGGAATGGGAAGCATATTCAAACATATCGCTGGCATCGTTTAAAGTAATTTTTCTCAGCAATAGTCTCTCGGTTTCTATAGTAGGTAAGTTAGATAATATATCGAGAAAATTCATTGTTACCTTGACCTAGATTGTGATACCATTTAAAACTAAAAGCTACAATTTACAAGCAAATGGTTCCGATTAAATTTGGGCGTTTTAACTGGTTGGACAATGAGTCGATCGCAGCTTGGACTTTTCTGGCCCCGGCTTTGCTGTTTCTGGGTACTTTTTTGATTTGGCCGATCGCCTATTTATTTTACCTCAGCTTTACCAGCGGCAGCTTTACCCAGTCGGGAGTGCGTTTAATTGGTTTGAACAACTACTTGCGTCTAATCACTAACCCGGATTTTTGGCAAGTTCTCCAAAACACGATCTATTTTACTACCGCCACAGTCATTCCCAGTTTAGTGATTCCATTGGGTTTAGCAGTGCTGCTAAATCGCTCCTTTGCTTGGCGGGGCGCTCTCCGCACCGCTTATTTTATCCCTTCGATTACCTCTTTAGTTGCCGTTGGCTTGGGTTGGCGGTGGTTATTTCAAACCGAAGGCCCGGTGAATGATATGTTAATGGCGATCGGCTTAAATCCTATTCCTTGGTTGAGTAGCACAGTTTGGGCAATGCCAGTAATAATTCTACTCAGTGTTTGGAAACAATTAGGCTTTAATATGGTAGTATTTTTAGCAGGATTGCAAGCAATTCCCATAAATCGTTACGAAGCGGCAGAATTGGACGGAGCTAACGCTTGGCAACAATTTTGGCACATCACTTTACCAGGCTTGCGACCGACTTTAATATTTGCTACGGTGACAACAGCTATTTTTACCCTGCGGAGTTTCGAGCAAGTTTACGTCATCACCGGCGGCGGCCCTTTGAACTCTACTAATTTGCTAGTTTATTATATTTACGAGCAAGCTTTTTCGCAATTCGATTTTGGCTATGCAGCGGCTGCGGCAACTTTCCTGATGGCTGTAGCTTTGATATTAGTTTATGTGCAACTAAAAGTTTGGAGCGAAGATGCTTGATACCAATTTAAAAAAGTCTTGCTACAATCCTCAATCTTATACCAATTATTAAAAGGGAACCGTAGGGACACGGCAATGCCGTGTCCTACTCCCCGCGCCGGACACGGCATTGCCGTGTCCCTACAGATGCTCGCTTTTGAGAATTGGTATTATGCGTAGTTTGACGCGAGGGAATTATAGCGGTAAGGTGCGTACTTCCCACCCTAAATATACAGGTTTTGCATAAGGACGGAATGAACTAGATTCGCAATTACCAATTCCCCATTTTATATTCCATGTGCTCTGCGGTTTTTTCAGCTTGTGCTGTGCCCAAAAGCTTACCGACAACGTGCAAAGACATATCAATTCCCGCAGCAATTCCCCCAGAAGTGATGATTTTGCCGTTATCTACAAAGCGCTGATTTTCAAGAATAGTTGTGTTGGGAGCTAATTCTCTCAATAAATCTAACGCCCGATGGTGTGTAGTTGCTGCCAATCCTTCCAATAAGCCAGCTTTTGCTAACAGCAGCGAACCCGTACAAACAGAAAGCACTAATTCTGCTGTTTGCGAACAATCTTTGATCCAGTTAATAACTGCTGAATTATCGATCAACTTTCTCGTACCTTTTCCCCCAGGGACAATTAAAATATCCGGTGGCGGACAATTGGAAATGGTGCAGTCGGGATTTACGCTCAAACCGTTGCGGGCGTTGACAGCACCGGGATGTTGGGCTACGGTAGAGACTGCAAAAGGTCGCGAATCTTTATTTGATTCTGAATTTAATTCTGCTGTCACCGAAAACACTTCAAAAGGGCCTGCAAAGTCCAGCACCTCGACATCATCAAACATTAAAATAGCTACGTTTTTAGGTGGCATAAAACATACTTCTGATAGAGACGTAAAATCTCGGCGATTTGTTATCCTATAAACGGACTCATATCAAATCCGGTAGCATCGGAATGATTCAGATATATATTCTCGGACTCTGTGTACTCTGCGTTCTCTGTGGTTCAATCATTCCGATGCAAGCGGAAATGGTATAATTTCAATTATTAAAGCTATGCCGAAAAATATTCGACACCGCGCCATAAAAATCTTTCTTTTGTGTCTTATTTGCTTTTTAGCAATTACTGTTAGACCAATTTCTACGCCCGCTCAATCTACGACTCAACTAGAGTTTCGGATTACTCAATTAGAAGGTCAAATTGCTGAACTCAGGGCACAAATCTACAGCTTGCAGTCTCAAGGTTCTGGAGTGAGTCGGCCTCAGTCTCCGAACCGGCCTGGTTCGAGCCGGACAAATTCTAGGATGCTTTCGGGAGATCCGATGTTTGACAATTTAGCAACTTTGGCAATTGAAACTAAGCAGGATGTGCTCAAAATTAAAGAGCGGTTGTCTAAGTTAGAAGCATCGAGAAATCGCTAGTCATTGGTCATTAGTCATTGGTCATTGGTCATTGGTCATTAGTCATTGGTCATTGGTCAGAAGGAAGAGGGAAGAGAGAAGACGCAAGAAGGACGAGGAAGAATGATCGGGAAGAATGACGAGGGAAATAGTCAGAAGGAAAAGCGAAGTAGTAAAAAGGAAAAAGTCTCCCCTTTCCCACTCTCCCCCTCTTCCCCTCTCCCACTCTCCCACTCCCCCACTCTCCCCGTCTCCGACTTTGAGCTACCCAAAAGCAGGGTCTGCTAAAATTCAGGCGGCAGAACTATTCAATGATATGGAAATAATAGGCTGCAACCAAGAAATTGATACCTAACAGCAACAGAAACCACGCTGCGCGAAAGGTGTAAGGGAATTTGCCCGTTTTCATCACGGAGTCGGATTTTAATTGGTTCTTTGCTATCTCTGCCATGATTCAAGCTCCTAATTCATAAGTCACTGTATTCACAAATAGCAGAGAGCGTGGCATATTTGCACAATCTAAGAGTGTTATTTTTTGTAACTAGGAGTTTATACCGAGTTAAATTGAGATTGATTTCAATCGATCGCTCCTGCGTGGTAGGAACTGCGGACGAGAGGCCCCGATCGCACGCGCTCAAACCCCATCTCTCGGGCGATCGACCCAAAACGGTCAAATTCGGCCGGAGTCCAGTATTTACGCACTGGGAGGTGTTCTAGAGATGGTCTCATGTATTGACCGAGGGTGAGCCGATCGCACTGGGCATCCCGCAAATCGGCCATCGCTTCGACAATCTCGGCGGCAGTTTCCCCGTGGCCCAACATCAAACCGGATTTGGTGGGAATAGTTGGGTCAAATTCCTTGACAATACGGAGAACGTCGATCGAGCGCTCGTACTTAGCCCCCCTCCGCACCGGCCCTTGCAAGCGTCGCACCGTCTCAATATTGTGGTTGTAACAAGCCGGTTTTGCCTCCACCACCGTCCGAATCCGCTCTCGCTGCAACTCGTCGAGGTCGGAATTCTCCCCGTCGGGGACACCGCCCCTACCGATTCCTCCCCAGAAATCTGGCGTCAGTACCTCAACTTCAGTATCGGGGTTTAAGAGGCGGATTTGGGCGATCGTCCTTGCAAACCAACCCGCACCCCCATCCGGCAAATCGTCCCTCGCCACCGAAGTCAGCACCGCATAACGCAAACCCAACAATTGCACAGCCTCGGCTACCTTTTGCGGTTCCTCCGGGTCTAGGGGCATCGGAGAATGACCTTTATCTACTTGACAAAAAGCACAAGCGCGGGTGCAAGTTGGCCCCATCAACAAAAAAGTCGCCGTTTGTTGGGCGTAGCACTCGCCCCGGTTGGGACATCTGCCCTCCTCGCAAATCGTGTGAATTTGCCGCTGTTTAATAATTTTCTGGACTTGGGAAAGTTCGCTAGCTTTGCCAAGAGGCCGTCGCAGCCATTCCGGCATCGCTTCGATTTCATCCCGCATTTGGGCGGCAGTTGCTTTGACAGTAGGAGTTTGAGGAGTCTGGGGCGACATAAAATTAGGATGGCGATCGAGTTAATATATTCGATCGTATCCGAAATCAAAGTCCCTCAACTTGTAGCAGCGTCACCCCAAATCAAAATCAGGCGACCATTGCAGCAAAACAATATTCCCCAGAATTCTGGGTAGAATTCGGTTAGGGATATACTAAAGGTTGCGAATCTCATCACTCATTACTGAAGGAGTCAGTCGTGGCTGGTCAAAAAATCTTGGTAATCGATGACAGTAAAGTCATCCGCGTCCGAGTCCGAGAAATGTTACCTCAAGGTAACTTTGAAGTTCTAGAAGCAAAAGACGGCGAAGAGGGACTCAAACTGATCCGCCAAGCCCGCCCGAATCTAATTATGTTAGATTTCCTACTGCCCAAAGTCAGCGGTTGGGAAGTGTATCAAAAAGTGCAAGCCCACGCCGAACTTTCCAAGATACCTTTGGTGATCATGTCGGGTCGCGAAGAAGAGGTGATGGAAAAAATTCCGAAACCCTTCGAGAAGCATTTTTTTGCATTCATCGCCAAACCCTTTGAGAAGAAGCAGCTAACCGAGGCGATCAAATCGGCGATGGTACTGGCCAAAAGGAAACCATTGCCCGAAGCCGCCGCAGCACCAAGCTCAGAAGCAGGCACTGCCGACATTCAGGCGATGACCCTGAAAATGGCAAAAATGCAAGCGGAAATTGATGCACTCAAAAAACAAATGTCTCAGGTGATTGCGATTATCAAGCAAAAATTGAAATAATTCTGCTGTTTGTTTGCAGGCAGTTATGTAGAAAGAAAATTCTACACCGTGAAACTCGATCTTGAGTCTTAATGCAATTATTTGCAACTTTGTCGAGGGAGGGATCTCGCCCGCAGCCTGCAACGGGTTTCTCAAAATCCAAATGAGACAATGAACAAACAGTTAAAAATCAAATCAGGGAGGAAATAATTATTAATCTTTATTAGGACTTTTAAGTGCTGCTCCTCCCATGCTCAACAATCAACTCCTCAGTCTCATTTTTTTGGTTAATGACTAACGACTATTCCGATTTTTTGCCTCAACTGCGTGCCTCAACAGAGCAATTATTGAAAAGATTAGACTGCTTCGATCGAGCGCAGGTATTAGCGATCGGAGATTTGACCTTGGACGAGTTTCTTACCGGACAAGTAGAGCGAATTTCCCGCGAAGCACCTGTGTTGATTTTGCGCTACGAAAATACTCGGCAACTACCCGGAGGTGGCGCAAATGCTGTCTATAATTTAGCCAAACTGGGAGGCAAAGTAAAAGTTGCTGGTTTGGTGGGAAAAGACGACCAGGGAAAGGCTTTGTGCGGTATTTTTGAGGCGGCGGGAATTGATACGGGTGGGATTTTAATCGATTCGCAGCGTCCAACTGTCACCAAAACTAGAATTTCCGGGCACGCGCGGCAGTCGGTGACTCAGCAAATTGTCCGAGTCGATCGCAAATCGGACGAGTTGCCGGATTTAGATTTGCAGTTGCAATTGGCAGACTACATCCGGCAGCAAATACCGACAGTAGATGCAGTGGTTTGTTCCGACTACGGCGACGGAGTTTTGACGAATTTGGCGATCGAATCGGCAGTAGTTCCCAGCAAAACAATAGTAGACGCTCAAACAGATTTGCAGCGATATTCTGGAGCAATGCTGTTTACTCCGAACCTGCCCGAAGCCGAACAAGCAGTCGGATATGCTATCAAAAACCCTCAAACTTTAATGCAGGCAGGACGCGATTTATTGAACTTAACTCAAGCTCAAAAAATCCTGATTACTCGCGGCGAAGAAGGGATGAGTTTGTTTGAAAGGGTGAACGGCGAAACAATCAAAAATTCACCTTCTCCAACATCTATTTGCCAACAGGGAAAATTTAACATTCAAAGTTGGGATATTCCCCCTTTTAACAAAACTGATGTATTCGATGTAACCGGTGCGGGAGATACAGTTGTAGCAGCAATGACTTTAGCTTTATGCGTCGGTGCATCCGGTTGGGAAGCGGCAGTTTTGGGCAATTTAGCGGCTAGCATTGTCGTGCGTCAATTCGGTACGGCGACGACAACAGCAGAGGAAATGAAAGAAGCTTTGAAAGCAATGGTTGACGAGTAGTCAGTTGGTAGTTGGCAGTTGGCAGTTGTTAGTTGTTAGTTGTTAGTTGGTAGTTGGTAGTTGGCAGTTGTTAGTTGTTTGTTAGTTGTTAGTTGGCAACAGTCAACAGTCAACAGTCAACTGACTACTGACTACTGACTACTGACTACTGACTACTGACTACTGACTACTGACTACTGACTACTAACTACTTACTCTTTTTCAAAATTTGTCCCTTGTCATCAATTGTCAAACCAGTGTTGGGAAAATCGCTCTTTGTCAAACGGCGAATCAACCCCACACTCCTAAAATCTCGATCCACAGACGGAATACCTTGCTTGTCAAGTTCCACGGGGATAATCTTACCAGAAACAAAATCCCCTTGCGGATTCATTTTTACATCCAAAATCAGAGATTGACCGAGTGCTCCGGCTGTAGACAAAGTGCGATAACCCATAAAATTGCCCAGGGAATAAGCAATCAATTTCCCTTTGTAAAGTTCCACGGCTCTGGTAACGTGCGGGCCGTGTCCTAAAATCAAATCCGCTCCCGCATCAATCATCGTTCGCGAAAACAAAACCATATTTCCCCGGTTTTCTCCGTAAAAGAACTCGGTTTTATTTCTCACATTCTGAGCTCCGGTTCCTTCAGCTCCCGCATGAACTGATATCACTACAATATCAGCTTTTTGCTTCGCTTTTTTGACAAGTTCTGCCCCTTCTTTAAGTTCCAGTAAGGAATTGTGAACTTCGCCGTAGTTGCTGAAACCGATAAAAGCAACATTTACGCCTTTGACATTTTGATAAACAATTTGGTTTCTTTTGCCAACTGCTTTCATGCCGTTGCTGTCGATGTTTTTAATCGTGTCCTTAAATCCCTGCTCGTTAAAATCGTAGGAGTGATTGTTGGCAATATTCAAAATATCAAAACCAACATCTTTGAAGATTTTGGCATAACTCGGAGGAGTCCGAAAGGCAAAAAGCATTCGTCCGCCGACTCCTTTGGAACTGTAAGGGTAATCGGTCATCGTGCTTTCAAAATTGCCAAACAGAATGTCGGCTCCTTGAAGGTACGGTTTTACCGAATCAAATAAACGCTCCTTATTTGTTGGCAGTTTGTTGTAGGGAAAATTGGTGCCGGGGATGATGTCGCCAACGGCTTTGATGCTGACTGTTGCGGGGAGATTGGCGGGTTTTTGTGCTGCGGGAGAGGGCGATTTTGGAGCTGGTTCTGGTTTGGCTGCGGGCGCTGGTGCTGGTGTCGATGGGCTGCGGGATAGCTGCACTTCACGCACTTGTTGTACCGCAGGTTTTGAGGTTATAGAATTAATGGGGGCGGTGCTGGAGGATTTGTGAAATTGAGCGCGCAAAACAAAGCCGGATATCGGCACGAGAATCAGACTCAGGGCACCGACTGACAGCCAAGATTTTTTAGTTTTAGTGCGGGCTAACTTTGGGCGCGGTGATGGCTTTGGCTGGCGTTGGTTTGTGGGTTTGGGAGTTGGGATTTTCCGGGGTTGGGGCGGAAATTTTTCGGGTGTTGGAGGGGGCGCTGTGGTGACAAAATGGTGAGTTTTTTCTCTGGTTGGCAAAGTCACAGGAATTGGGGCTGTGCGTAGGCCTGCGGCGGCAGGAATTGGGGCTGCGGCTACGCTAACGGGTGAGGCCAGACTAATGGGTGCGAAAGTTAAGGCTTTTTTTAATTCTACTGTTTGAGTCCAAGCGGGCATTTGTTTACCGGCCTGTCGCCCGTAAACTGTTACTGAGTAAACGTTATTTGCTTGGAGTCTTTGCAATCCTTTGATTGCGACTCGCAGACAGGCTTCTTCTGCGGGTAATTGTTCTGCTTCCAGCAGCAGGTGCAGGGTGTCGTTTTCCCGGCTGGCTTTAGCTGTGACTCCGAAGCTGTGGAGTGCTTGGCCGATCAGAAATGCGATCGCCCTTGGGTCGCCTTCTTTTGCTAAATTTAAGATGTCTTGTTGGCTCACAAATGCCTCTACTCTCACACGAAAAATTTAGTTCTATCTTATATCAGATTTGATGAAAGCAAATTAAATGCCGATCGATTTAACTCAGGTTAAGTGCGTAGTAAAAAACATAGTAAAAATATGCGGTTTTGCTACCATAAATATACTCAAAAACCCGGTTTCTGGCTGCCGCAGCAAATCCTCCCCGTCCAAACCCCGATTTCGATGAGACAAAAAGCGATCGACCGACTCGCCAACGCAACAGTTAAACTCTTGCTTGTGGGACGCTAGGGGTCAGAAATCGACGGCAAGCAACAATTAATTGCCGGCCGGCGCATCGCAGCAGGTAACTGAGGCGATTGTTGCCTCTGCTAGGTGTAGCAATCGACTTTGTGGATGCCGCTGCTTTACCTGCTGCAGCGGTTATTGAGACAATTGTGCGATCGCATTCTCGATCGCTACCATCTGGATTAAAGATTTTTTGTGAAAAGCCGTGGTATTTGTAAGTTAGTTGGACTCATAGCAGCTAGGATCGAGCTAACTCAAGGTTACACTAAAGCTCGTCACGCGGCGTTGCCTCTCAAAACCCTGATTGAGTCCTATGGCGCACTACCGCTCCACTTTATGTTTATTGACCTGTCTTGCCTGTCTGGGCGCTGCCTTCAGTCCAAGTGCGGACGGAAGACCACAAACTCTCAATGCTTCGTACCGGGCGGTTTCCCAAGAAATTGCTCAGGCGGACGATCGCCCGGATTCCAACGCTCCAAAACCCTCTCCGGTGGCGGATAAAAACAAATCTAAGCCGTCCCAACCGCCAAAATCCAATTCCAAAATCCCGAAAGCAATCTCCAATCTAATCGTCATTTTGTCTCGCCAGCGGGGATTCTTAATATTGGGTTTGGCTGCAGTTGTCATCACGGCAGCGGCAGTATTTATCATGCTGAAATTAGTTGGCAACGACGAGTCAAATAATTCTAGGCGTCGAGGGGGAAGAGGCAATCGCCGCAACCCAAGAAACTATCGAGCCACCAATCCGCGCGATCGGGCAAAATTGGTCTACCCTGTGGATTTTTCAACAGGCCACAGTCTCGACAACAACAGCGATCGATCTTTACCGTCTCTCCTGGAATCTGGAGCATCCGAATCGGAGAATGCTGGACTAGAGGGCGATCGAATTAATGCCCGCGGCGCGCCCTCAGAAACTAACAGCAACGGCTACAGCGAAACAGGTTTCAACCTTCCCGAAACAACTAATCGAGGTGATTCGCTAGCGACAAATAAGAAAAAAAATATTTCCCTTGCACAAACAGATGATACAAATAACGTTGATATTATTGAAGCACTGATTGAGGATTTGCAGCACCGAAATCCAGCTTATAGGCGCAAAGCAATTTGGGAACTAGGGCAGCAGGGAGATTCGAGAGCTGTTGAACCGTTGCTAGATTTGCTAGCAAATTCCGACTCAAACCAGTACAGTTTAATTTTGGCAAGTGTCTCAGAAATTGGCATTCGCACGCTCAAACCCATGAATAATGCCTGGTCAAATTCGCTGCAAAATGAAAACCCAGAAGTGCGAAAAAATGCGATTCGCGACTTGACTAGAATTTACGAAATGGTGAATCAAATCAGTTATTTATTGCACCGCGCGACTAACGATCCAGATGCAGAAGTTCAGGAGACTGCTCGCTGGGCAATCAATCAGTTAAATCGCATCCATCCTCGTTCTGAAAGGGATGAGTAGTCATTAGTCATTAGTCATTAGTCATTAGTCATTAGTCAACAGTCATTGATCGTTGGTCATTAGTTAACAGTTAAAAGTCAACATTCATTGGTCATTAGTTAACAGTTAACAGTTAACAGTCAACAGTCAACAGTCATATCATGTCCTGTCGATTATTGATAACAAAAACGGTTGGTTCGTAGTGCGGACTAATTTTATTCCGGTCAATCTAACAGATGCTATCTGAATGCAGTGCGATCGCGAACTTGCGCCAGCACTGCAATCGGACAAATATTATTCCGATGCAAACCGAAACGTTACGACGAGCGATCCTATGCTAAAATAAATGACTGATGACTAATGACTAATGACTAATGACTACTAATAACTCTTTAAAATTATTGTTTCTATCAACTTCTGTCGGCCAACTCGGTTCGGGGTTGGGCGGCGGAGTCGAACTTACAGTCCTCAATATTGCGAAAGAATTGCACCGGCGCGGTCATAAAATAACAGTTGTAGCACCCGTCGGTTCAGTCTTAGAATCAATTCCAGTAATCGAGATAGCGGGAGATTTGCAAGGAACTGCCCAAACACAAGATTACAATGATTCTATTGTGATGCCCGCCGATGCTGTGCTGGCGAATATGTGGGAATACGCGCGCCAAGTTCAGGATGAATGGGATGTGATTGTTAATTTTGCCTACGATTGGTTGCCGTTTTATTTGACACCTTTTTTTAGGACTCCGATCGCCCATTTTATCAGTATGGGCTCTCTGGTGCGATCGCTCGATCGCGTCGCTGAACAAACCGCCGCCCAATTTCCCGGTACGATCGGAGTTTACACCGCTTCCCAAGCCGAAACCTTTGCCTTTGCCGCAGAATGTCAGTTGTTGGGAAGTGGCATAGATTTATCGCTGTACGAATTTTGCAGCCAACCACAATCAAAATTAGCTTGGCTAGGCCGCATCGCCCCGGAGAAAGGCTTAGAAGATGCGGTGGCGGCAGCAAAAATTACAGGCCTTCCCCTAAAAATTATGGGCAAAATGCAGGATGAGGATTATTGGCAAAAAATTTGTGCAGATTACCCGGATGCTCCGGTAGAATATTTAGGGTTTCTGACAACAACCCAAATGCAAGAGCAAGTCCGCCAGTGCCGAGCCTTGTTGATGACACCGCGCTGGGTAGAAGCTTTTGGAAATGTCGCGATCGAGGCTTTAGCGTGCGGTGTGCCGGTGATTGCCTACGCGCGCGGGGGCCCCGCCGAAATTGTTCGAGACGGCCACACGGGCTTTTTAGTGGAGCCTGACAGCGTAAATGGCTTGGTAGGTGCGATCGCCCGTTTAGACCAAATTGACCGCAGCGCTTGCCGGCGACAAGCAGAGGTAGAATATTCTTTGGAAGCTTTGGGCGATCGATTTCAACACTGGTTCAACTCGATTGCAGCTAGTAAGGTGCGTCAGTAATAGTAGCAAAATTGTGAGAAATCTCCGCTGACTGAGCTCCTTGATAAATTGATTGAACGCTAGTTCAAATCTAATCTAAAATTGAGTCAAATAAACTCCTAATCGACCACAACAAAAGACCGAAAAAAACTATGCCAACCGAACGTCTAGTGCTGCTATCCAGCAGAGAAATAGAAAAAATGCGTCAAGCCGGCAGCTTAGCAGCTCAACTTTTGTTGCATCTCGAACCAATGATTAAACCAGGAGTTAGCACCCTCCAAATTAACGACGAAGCCGAACGTTGGACTGTAGAACGCGGAGCAAAAAGTGCTCCTTTAGGTTACAAAGGCTTTCCAAAATCTCTGTGCGCCAGCGTCAATGAAGTAGTCTGTCACGGCATCCCCAATGCCAAACAAATTCTCAGAGAAGGCGACATTATTAACATAGACGTAACCCCCTTAGTTGATGGCTATCACGGCGATACTTCTAAAACTTTTTTTGTGGGAACACCTTCACCAGTAGCTAAAAAATTAGTTGAAGTTACCGAAGAATGCTTGAGAAGAGGAATTGCCGAAGTCAAACCCGGTGCTCGTACCGGCGACATCGGTGCAGCAATTCAAGAATATGCTGAAGCACAGGGTTTTTCGGTAGTGCGAAATTTTGCCGGACACGGCGTGCACCGCGTTTTTCACACCGAACCGGAAATTTTGCACTACGGGAAGCGGGGCACGGGAAAAAAACTCAGACAAGGCATGGTTTTTACCATTGAACCGATGATTAATGAGGGAACTTGGGAAGTAGAAATATTGGGCGATGGTTGGACTGCAATCACTAAGGATAAAAAACTTTCGGCTCAATTTGAACACACCCTAGCCGTGACAGATTCCGGGGTAGAAATTCTAACTTTACCGTAGCAATCATTAACAAACAATCTCAAAAACCCACTCCTAAATCAATAATTACAATACTCCGTAGGGGCGGGTTTCACCGAAAATATCTAACAATTATCAACAATCTAGAGCAACCCGCCCCGCCACAACTTCATCGTCCTGTATTCATCTCTCTCTTGTCTTCCTCTGTGTTCTCTGCGCCCTAGCGCCGGTTAAATCATTCCGATGCAACCACAACCGATAACCCACATCAACCTGAAAATTGCCTCGAATTCGACAATGTAGGTTTGTATTTATGGGTAGGTGGGGTGGGTTTGCGAGATTGTCTGTTGCAGTTAGAAATCATCTGTAAAACCCGTCCCGACGAAATTACGATCGATTCACCAAACAACAAATAACAAATAACCAATAACAAATAACCAATAACAAATAACCAATAACAAATAACCAATAACAAATAACAAATAACAAATGACTAACATTAAATGGTTGCAACCTGGAGATTTGCTCAAAGTAATTTCCCCTAGCGGCGCGTTGCGAGAATTAACTAACTTTGAAAAGGGTGTAGAAATTTGGAAATCTCGCGGCTATCGCATTGAATTAACACCCGGTTTTGACGATCGCACTGGCTACTTGGCCGGTTCCGACACAAACCGCGTCCGACAGCTTGCAGAGGCCCTCACTGACCCAGATTGTCGCGGTATTCTATGTGCTAGAGGCGGTTTTGGCAGCACTCGACTTTTGGAAAAAGGGAAAGTCGCAGATTGGGCAAATTCTCAGTTTCCCACTCCCGATTCCCATGCGCCGAAATGGTTGATCGGCTTTTCCGACATTACGGCTTTGCTGTGGAATGACGACAAATTGGGGATTTGGGGCGTTCACGGGCCGATGCTGACAACTTTGGGCGCGGAACCGGATTGGTCTGTCGATCGCCTTTTTGACTGCATCGAAGGCCGTCCGTTACAATCTTTGCAAGGTAAAGGTTGGGGCGGTGGAAAGGCTGCGGGGCGGCTGTTTCCGGCGAATCTGACGGTGGCTTCTCATTTGCTCGGAACCCCGTATCAACCGGATTTGACCGGGGTTATTCTCGCATTTGAGGATGTTTCTGAGGCTCCTTACAGGGTCGATCGAATGCTAACTATGTGGCGGATGGCGGGGGCTTTTGCAGGGGTGCGGGGGATTGCTTTGGGGCGTTTCAGCCGCTGCGAGATTGACCCGCAGATTCCTACTTTTAGCATAGAAGAAGTTTTGCGCGATCGGCTTTTAGACCTAAATATTCCCATTGTCTCGGATTTACCCTTTGGCCACGAGGGAGTTAACGCTGCTTTACCGATGGGAATTGAGGCGAGTATCGACGGTGAATCGGGATTGCTGATTTGTGGAGATACATCGCAACTTTAAAAGCTACATCAACGTCTATAAGTTTGTAAGGTGCGTTGGGGGAAAAATTATTAGTCTGCGGTTAAAAAAATCAGCCCAGACGCACCCCAAAATAACGAAAGTTGAGACTAATGGTTGAGACGGTGGGCAGAAATTAGATTTAAAATGGATTGTGTATGGAAATGTCTGCGCCCAGAAGGCAAAAAAAAATTATAATTTTCCAGAGGTTAACATGAAAAAACACAACTTGTTAAACAGTATTGCTACCGCTGTGCTAGTTACAGGATTGGCACTTACGGGGATTTCTTCTAGTGCGGTTGGCGAACAGATACGAAATAACGATCGCATAGATGGAGTAATTCGCCGCACTTCGCCGATTTACCGTTTCCGAAATATGTGGACACCGGGCTCTCCGACAGAAGAATTGCGCGGTCAAGAATACACGTTCAGCGCGCGGGAAGGCGATAACATTCAAGTATTTTTAAATACAGATAGAAGTCGCGGTTTTACTCCCGTGATGGTACTATTTTACGGAAACAACAAACAAGTAGCTTTTACCCAAGACCGTTCTTTTAATTATCAAATTCCCCGCAGCGGCGATTACAAGTTGTTAGTGTTAGCAAAAGATGCTGCTAGGGGCGGTAGTTACACGCTGGAAGTTGCGGGAATTGATGGCGACAGGGCTAGCAATAGGTGGGATGACAGAAACGACAGGGACAGAAACAACCGTAACTACGACGGAGAACGGATTTTGCGAGATGATTTTGGCTTGCGGCCTCTTGATTGTCGCGTGAGACGTACTATGGTGAGAGTAAGGTTTGAAGATGGTGACAGAAACGCGACTTATTGCGCTGAACCGAGTCGCAAGTATCCGCAGGGAGACTATTATTACAATCCGCGCACTAGAGATTTAGACTCGGCGAGGGTGGATAATAGTAGATTCGACGACGATCGCGCTAATGATAATAACTGGTACGATCGCGATCGATGTCGCGTATCGGTAGGCGGAGTGTGCGTTACTAGGTAAGCTGTTCGTTGTCATTGCGAAGACGGTTTCTTGTCATTGCGATGACAGATACATGGCATCTACCCATCAAACCCAAAGAAACCGGGTTTTTTTGCGAATCTGCCGACTGCGACGAAGAATTATCGCCAAAAACCCGGTTTATGAACCCCGCATCAGTCCGAATCCAGATACGCAGGTCAGAAATAGCTGGTGCGGGCCGATCGCCGAATTTTCGATCGAAAAGGACGATCGCACAGTGGTAAGCTACCAAAGGCATTGAAATATCTAAGGTAGAGAAAAGTTAAAATGTCGGCATTAAATGAAGTTCCCTTGTTGTTGCGGGCGGCCCGCGGCGAAACCCTAGACCGCCCGCCCGTGTGGATGATGCGCCAAGCCGGTCGCTACATGAAAGCCTATCGAGATTTGCGAGAAAAGTATCCCTCGTTTCGCGAACGTTCCGAAATTCCCGAAGTCGCCATCGAAGTTTCCCTTCAGCCGTGGCGCGCGTTTCAACCCGACGGCGTAATTCTGTTTTCCGATATCGTCACCCCAATGCCCGGTTTGGGCATCGACATGGACATCGCCGAAGGCAAAGGCCCGATTATCCACGAACCCATCCGCACTAAAGAGCAAATCGACAACCTCCAACCGCTGAACCCCGAAGAAAGCTTGCCGTTTATCAAAACAATCCTGCAATCCCTGCGCGCGGAAGTCGGCAACAAATCCACCGTGCTCGGTTTTGTGGGCGCGCCCTGGACGCTGGCGGCCTATGCGGTTGAGGGTAAAGGTTCTAAGTATTATGCCATCATCAAAAACATGGCATTTTCCGATCCAACTTTACTGCATCAGTTGCTGTCGAAATTCGCCGATGCGATCGCCGTTTATATGCGCTACCAAATCGACTGCGGCGCGCAAGTAGTGCAAATGTTCGACTCCTGGGCCGGCCAACTGTCCCCCCAAGACTACGAAACCTTCGCCCTACCATACCAAAAACAGGTTTTCGATCAAGTCAAAAAAACCCATCCCGACACCCCGCTAATTCTGTTAGTCAGCGGTAGTGGCGGCCTCCTCGAAAGCATGACAAAATCCGGCGCCGATATCATCAGCGTCGATTGGACAGTTGATATGGCTGACGCCCGCCGGCGTTTGGGCCCCAACATGAACGTTCAGGGAAATCTCGATCCCGGCGTGTTGTTTGGTTCTCAAGCGTTTATTCGCGATCGAATTCTTGATACAATTCGCAAAGCAGGCGATCGCGGACACATCCTCAATTTAGGACACGGCGTGTTACCGGGAACCCCCGAAGACAACGTGCGTTTCTTCTTTGAAACCGCCAAACAAGCCGACAAATTGCTCGCAGTTACTGCTTAATTTGCGATTTGATTGCGATATTTGTAGGGACACGGCATTGCCGTCTCCCTACCGTCGAAACAACACACAATATTTGTAGGGACACGGCATTGCCGTCTCCTTCCGTGCCAACAACACACAATATTTGTGGACAAAACACACAATATTTGTAGGGACACGGCATTGCCGTCTCCTTCCGTGCCAACAACACACAATATTTGTGGACAAAACACACAATATTTGTAGGGACACGGCATTGCCGTCTCCTTCCGTGCCAACAACACACAATATTTGTGGACAAAACACACAATATTTGTAAGAAATAGGACACGGCAGTGCCGTTTCCCTACCGTGGAAAGAGGACACGGCAGTGCCGTTTCCCTACCATCAAAAACCCCTCATTCCTCCCCTCTTCCCCTCCGGCAAAATGAACCCCAAAAAAATTTTTGTGACGGGTGCAAGTGGCTGTATCGGTCACTACATGGCCGAAACCTTGATTCAAGAGACCAACCACGAACTTTACCTATTAGTTCGCAACCCAGACAAGCTAAAATTTGACTGGAAAGCCCGCCCCGGCATCCATATCATACAAGGCGACATGAAAGATATCGATCGCCATGCCGAACTCCTGCAAACAATAGACGTAGCAATTTTAGCCGCCACAGCTTGGGGAGGAACCCAAGAAGTTTTTGATGTCAACGTCACCAAAACCCTGCGCCTAATTCAACTACTTTCGCCCGAAAAGTGCCAGCAAGTAATTTACTTTTCAACAGCCAGCATTCTCGGTAGAGACAACAACTTACTCGCAGAAGCCGGCGAACTGGGAACAGATTATATTCGGTCAAAATACGATTGCATGACGCAATTATCCACATTGACAAATGTGCCTCCAATTACGGCACTTTACCCAACCTTAGTATTGGGAGGAGACGCAGAAAAACCAGTTTCTCACCTGTCATCCGGTTTGCCACTTGTCGCCAAATGGATAGGTTTAATTCGCTGGTTTAAGGCAGACGGAAGCTTTCACTTCATCCACGGTGCAGATATTGCCAAAGTAGTTAGTTATTTAGTTGAACATCCGCCAGCTTCCGAGGAACCGCGACATTTTGTGCTAGGAAATCCGGCGATTACAGCTAACGAAGTGGTAGAACAAGCTTGCCAGTATTTGCATAAAAACATATTTTTTCGGATTACTTTGTCACCTTGGCTGGCCGATTTCTTTATTTGGCTGTTCCGAATTCAGGTGGCAGCTTGGGACAGATTTTGCATCAGCTACCGCCATTTTACCTATAAAAATCTGGTCAATCCCGAAAGCATCGGAATGCCGAGTTACTGCGGCACAGTTGCGGATATGTTAAGAACTAGCGGGATTCCCGATCAAAATGTAAAGTAGGTCAGAAGTCATTAGTTATTAGTTATTTGTTATTAGTTATTTGTTATTTGTTATTTGTTATTTGTTATTTGTTATTGGTAACAACTGACAACTGACAACTGACAACTGACAACTGACAACTGACAACTAACAACTGACAACTGCTTTCCGTACAACGTCATCAGTCCGATGGAAGAGAGAAGAGGGAACGCCAATGTGTACCTTACCAGATATATGTAGGGTGCGCCGAGGCGCATTTTACGAATAATGTAAGTTTTTCAAGTTCTTTTTTGTCTGAATCCGATGCTTTTTAAATGCGATTATCGTCAATTAAGGGTTAAATACGATAAGATATCAGCATTTGCTAACTTTAACAGGGAACTGCAACCTAAAAATTGCGATGTTTTATTGGTTTTAGGGGGTGTCACCCCTCGCCCGATATTCGATCGAGTGCAAGATCGTAATTTTAGCCTTAACATTAAGTCTTGAGAGCCGATCGAACTCTCACGCCCCGCCAGCCCGATCGCAAGTTGTTTACTGATGTGAGGTTTAACATAATATGCGAGTTCTCCTAGTTTATCCCCTGTTCCCGAAAACATTTTGGTCTTACGAGAAAATCCTAGAATTAGTCGATCGTAAAGTGCTGCTGCCACCGCTGGGTTTGGTAACTGTAGCAGCTATTTTACCCCAAGAATGGGAATTTAAGTTAGTCGATCGCAACATCAGACAAATCACCGAAGCAGAATGGGAATGGGCAGAGCTCGTTATTCTGTCCGCCATGATTGTCCAAAAAGAAGATTTGCTAGACATCATTCGCGAAGCAAAACGGCGCGGTAAATCCGTAGCTTGCGGCGGCCCTTACCCGACTTCCGTACCCGAAGAACCCCAAGCAGCGGGCATAGATTACCTGATTCTCGACGAAGGCGAAATCACTCTACCGATGTTCGTCGAAGCAATAGGGCGCGGCGAAAAAAGTGGAATGTATCGATCGGACGGCGTAAAACCCGATGTTACCACAACCCCAGTTCCCCGCTTCGATTTGCTGGAATTAGACGCCTACGATTCGATGTCAATTCAATTTTCGCGAGGCTGTCCCTTCCAGTGCGAATTCTGCGACATCATCGTCCTCTACGGGCGCAAACCCCGCACCAAAAACCCCCAACAATTGATCGCAGAACTAGACTGTCTGTACAACCTAGGCTGGCGGCGCGGCGTGTTCATGGTAGACGACAACTTTATCGGCAACAAACGCAACGTCAAACTGTTGCTAAAAGAATTAGAAGTTTGGCAAATAGAACACAAATTCCCCTTCAACTTCAACACAGAAGCATCCATCGACTTAGCCCAAGACCAAGAATTGATGGACATGATGGTGAAATGTCATTTCAATGCAGTATTCCTAGGAATTGAAACCCCCGACGAAGAAAGCTTGCAAATGACCAAAAAATTTCAAAACACCCGCAATTCCCTAATCGAATCAGTAGAACTAATTGCCAAATCCGGCTTGCGAGTAATGGCCGGATTCATCATCGGATTCGACGGCGAAAAACCAGGCGCAGGTCAACGCATTGTAGACTTCGCCGAAGCAGCCGCAATTCCGAGCACAACCTTTGGAATGCTGCAAGCTTTGCCGCACACTGCATTGTCCCACAGACTAGCAAAAGAAGGCAGATTGCGCGACAAATCTGGCAACCTCAACCAGACAACTTTGATGAACTTCATTCCAACCCGGCCGCTAGAAGACATCGCGCGGGAATATGTCCAAGCATTTTCTGACGTCTACGACGCTGAAAAATATTTAGACCGCACCTACCGCCACTTCTTGATGTTGGGTGCACCTACAGCAGATATACCATCAAGAATCCCCAGTTGGATAGACTTGCGAGCATTGCTAACCGTAGTGTGGCGGCAAGGAGTCAAACGCAAAACTCGGTGGAAATTCTGGCATCATTTATTCAGCATTATCAGAAACAATCCGGCAGTTTGGGATCACTATTTAACAGTGTGCGCCCACAACGAGCATTTTCTAGAATACCGTCAAATTGTGCGCGATGAAATCGAAGAACAATTAGCGGAGTTTTTAGCGGACGAAGCTCAACAAGCGCAGCAAAAAACCTTAATAGCTGCGATGCAGGAAAAAGAAGTGCAAGTAGTTTAAGGTTGGATGATTCAACCTTATACCCAGATACCCGACTTATTTAAGAAATCGGGTATCTGGGTATTCTCTTTTGTTAGGTGGGATTACTGATAAAACTTTTGGCTTCTTCATCATCAAACCCGCTGAATTGGATAAGCATCAAAAGCCTCATCGCAACTAATCAAAACAAGCGGCAGTCACTTTTCCGCACTCACCCCTCTACGGAAGAGCAAATTCAGCGGCTTTTGACACTGGCGCAGCAGCAGCAAAGTGCTCCAGTTATGGCCTACGCGATCGGAATTTGAGCAGTTGAAAATGCAGCAAAAATATTGAGACACCCGGTGTTTTGAAGCAGCCGGGTTTCTGTATGTTTATGATGGTAACTCTGGTGCGATGGAAAGCGGTATAGCGGTTATTAAGCGTTGTGAGTTATGCCCTATGCCCTCTTTGCCCGACAGCACCTCATATGAGAACTCGAAATGCTATAACTATTTATACATAGTAGAAATAGAATCAGATTGTGAGCGGTCAACAAATGGCACAAATTACCACCACTGAATTACCCCAAACCGTCCAAACTCTATTGATAGAAGTCGAACGTACTAAAACCCCTCTCACTGTCATCCACGAAGGAAAAGCATTAGTAATTATTTATCCTGCAACTACCGAAACTCTACGGCGCAGCTTTGGCGCTATGAAAGGAAGCGGTGAAATATTAGGAGATTTAATTGCTCCTGTCGCGGAACCGTGGGAAGTTTTAGAATGAAACTTTTACTCGATACCCACATTTGGCTGTGGTATTTACTCGGCGATCCGCGCCTATCGCGATCGCTTCAAATGGCGATAGGCGATCGTAATACCGAACTTTGGCTGAGTCCAATTAGTCAACGTAGGGTGCGCCGCCAAAAACAACTCTCGCCCCGCAACGGCAGATTAAACGAGCGACGCACCCTAAAACTTATAAATCAGCAACCTTATTGAGATTGGCTTTAGGAATTTTATTAATTTCGCAGTACATATTACATTGCTGCACCAACTCTGATTTAATAGCGAAAAACTCGTTGCACACCATGAAAATTCTGCAAGCATCTCCAAGTGCTCGATGAGGTTTGATCAGATATTTATACTTGGAGGGAAATTTATACTTAAAATTAGTCGATCCAAAGCATTTATTTTTAGCATAAAATCCGATAATAAACGATATTTAATCGAGAGAAAAGAGATGGCATACCTCTTTTTGAAAAATAAGTTGTATGTCAATGACTTGAATATTCGACTTATTGACTTTGGCCCTTTTCAAAAGCTTGAGATCCTCCCTCGCACCAAACAATACAATCTGGTCAACTTGATGCGTATTAAACAGATTGTGAATGTATTCGCGTAATTCATTTAGACATTTAGACCGTAGCTCTCTGGCTATAACTTTATCAGAGTTTTCTAATCGGTAGCTAGGATCGAATATTTTCTGATACTCTCCTCTTTCAATGTTTGCAACTCTTTCCAAGAATCCAACAGTTTTACCAATGTCATTGATAATATTTTTTCTGACAACTATGTCTACATCATAGGAGAACTTTTTGCTTTCCAATAAAACCGCCTTGCGATCTAAATCATATATCACCGCACCAATTTCTGTTGGAAAAAAGTATGCTCTATTAGAACCATAAATTGGTCCAAACTCCATATCTCAAAATAGAGTATTCATCCACCTACCTCTTAACTAGCCCAAGTTTTTAATACGTGACCAAGAATGAATTTCCAAAACTATCCCCCACTAACGCGCTTAATTTGCAGAATTATTCTGATACTTATAAATCAAAAAGTTGTCAAGTAAAAAGATGTTCAACTTTTTCACCCATAGGCTAAACTTCATCTACATTACACATAAAAGGTTAGAAAAAATCGACAACAGTGAAGCACTCATTCACCGCTACGAAGGCAACCCATTATGGTTGAAAAACGTGGCTAATCTGATTCAAGAGTTGGGAATCGGCGTGACAGAATTATTACTAGATGATACCATATTGTTGCCGGAAGATTTAAAAGATGTTTTGCATGAGCAGTTCGATCGCACTTCCGAACTAGAAAAACAAGTTTTGTCATTGTTGGCTAGGGAAAACCAGCCAGTCAACCTAGCAAAATTGCTATAAAAAGGACAAATATCATCATCGGATTTACTCAACGCGCTCCAATCTTTATCGCGGCGCTGCTCGATAGAAAAACAGGAAAGTCTTTACACTCTCCCACCTGTATTGAGGCGGTATATCAAAGGGTTTTAACCTTACGCGATTCGTATAAGTAAGTATCAAAAAACGCAGATGATATGGAAATCACCTGCGTTAACCTGCGGTTTAATTAAACAGGATTTACGGACTCCGACAAAGAAACCGGGTTTTTTCCAAATCTGCCGCCTACAGCAAAGTATTATCGTAAAAACCCGGTTTCTGGGCCCCGTGCAAACCCTTTTAAACTGAAGCCGCAGCCTTCTCTAAAGGCAGCACTTGACTGAGGAATTTGTGCAGTTGCTCACCTTCCACCACTTCAGTTTCCAACAGTTGCTGCGTAATTGTTTCCAACAATTCCCGATTAGCTTTCAGAATATCCAAAGCTTGCTGATGTGCAGTTTCGACAATCTCTTTGACTTCTTGGTCGATCGCCTCCGCAGTTTGAGCACTTACCGCACGGCGGGCATTTCCCATACCATCATTGAGGAACATTGCTTGTTGACCTCGATCGTAAGCAAGAGGCCCCAAAACCTTACTCATCCCGTAAGTTGTCACCATCCGTTCAGCTAAATCCGTCGCCCTTTGCAAGTCGTTGGAAGCGCCAGTAGTAATGCTACCAAACACCACTTCCTCAGCCGATCGCCCGCCCAGCAAAGTTGCAATTTGACCGCGCAATTCCGACTCATCCAACAAGAAACGGTCTTCAGTCGGTACTTGCAACGTGTAACCCAATGCAGCCATACCGCGCGGGACGATCGAGATTTTTGACACTTCGCCGCCGCCCGTCATCGCAGCACCAACCATCGCGTGCCCGACTTCGTGGTAAGCTACAATCTTTTTCTCTTTTTCATTGAGCACCCGGCTCTTCTTTTCCAAGCCCGCCACAACGCGCTCAAATGCCTCTAAAAAGTCTTCCTGTGCCACAGCGAGGCGCTTGTTACGCGCCGCTAGCAAGGCAGCTTCATTGACCAAATTTGCCAAATCTGCGCCCGAAAAACCGGGGGTGCGAGTGGCGATCGCCTTCAAATCAATATCCGGGCCCAACTTCACTGTTTGAGAGTGAATGTTCAAAATTGCTTCGCGGCCAGATAAATCCGGGCGATCCACTAAAACTTGGCGATCGAAACGGCCAGGGCGTAACAAAGCAGCATCCAAACTTTCCGGGCGGTTAGTTGCAGCGAGAACAATTACCGTAGTATTGCCCGCCGCAAAACCGTCCATTTCAGTTAACAATTGATTGAGAGTTTGTTCGCGTTCATCATTCCCCCCGAAGCTAGCGTTACTGCTACGAGATTTGCCGATCGCGTCCAACTCATCAATGAAAATAATACAAGGAGCCTGCTTCTTAGCCTGCTCGAATAAATCTCTAACTCGGGCAGAACCAACACCTACAAACAGTTCCACAAACTCCGAACCCGAGATACTAAAAAACGGCACTCCCGCTTCACCAGCCACTGCTTTTGCTAACAAAGTTTTCCCAGTTCCCGGAGGCCCGACTAACAGCACACCCTTCGGAATTCTCGCGCCAATTGCGGTATATTTGTCGGGAGTTTTCAGGAATTCCACAACTTCGACTAATTCAGTTTTAGCCTCTTCTACGCCAGCTACGTCAGCAAAAGTAATCTTCGCAGATTCACCTTCCACGTAGACCTTAGCTTTACTTTTGCCGATCGACAGCGCACCCTGTGGCCCACCACCGCCCCGGTTCATAAAAAATTGAAAAATCGCCACAAAAATCAGCGGCGGAATCACCCAGCTCAAAACACTGCCAATCCAGCCATTTTTAGAAGGAGGAGTGGCCGCAAATTCAACGCCTTTTTCTTGCAAAAGTTTAGGCAGATCCAAGTCAAAAATGGGCGTAGTTGACAACACTTGACCTGGTTTGTCGTTTTCGCCTTTGAGTTGGTAGCGAATTTCATTTTGTCCTACCGAAGCTCGCACTACATCTTGTTCTTGGACTTGATGCACGAACAAGCTGTAAGGAACTCGCGGAATTTGCTCCCCAAACAAGTTGGGCAAAAAGATATTTGCCAGCAGAAACACACTTGAGAGCAATAACAAAATATTGCTAATTAATCGAAAACGAGGTAGTTTGGGCTGGTCTTTAATTGCCATTGATAACGGTTATCCTTTTTTGATTGAAACCTGTTTTATTCATTTATTTTCTCATCAAATATGTACAAAGTGCGTTGGCGGATTTCCTCACTCGATCGGGTGGGTTAACCGGACATCAGTGATTTAAGATTGAAAACGAACCGCTTTCGAGGCGAAGACACAAAGGAATAGAAGAAGAAAACAGACTTGTTATTGTCAATTATTAATAGTTAGGGTGATTGATTAGTTCACAATCCCTTGAACATTCTCTCTCTTTTCTTACTTCGCGAGCTTTGCGTCTTCGCGGTTCGACCTAGCAGTGATTTAGGATTAAAAACAAACCGTGAAGACGCGAAGACACAAAGGAATAGAAGAAGAAAACAGACTTGTTATTGTCAATCATTAATAGTTATGGTGGTTTATTAGTTCACAAGCCCTTGAACATTCTATCTCTTTTCTTACTTCGCGAGCTTTGCGTCTTCGCCGTTCAATTTAGTAGAATTCTAGCTAACCGCCAGACACATTCTTAGCAAACTCTTCGCGTCCAGAAACCAAATTAGCCGGAACGCCGTTAGGGTAATTTTGGGCGATTAAAGCTTGCAACTTTTGAACTCGGTTTTCAGGGTTGGGGTGAGAACTTAAAAACTCTGGTGCTGCTTCGCCATTCCTAGCAGCACCGAGAATTTGCATCAACTCAACAATACCTCTAGGATCGTAACCCGCCTCCGTCATAAATCGAAAACCGAGCTGATCGCTCTCAAGTTCATCCGATCTACCGTAGCGCAAACTCACAACTTGATTGACAGCTTGAGCAATTAATGCCGCCTGCTGGCCGCCACCGCGTTCGTCGCTAGCAGCCACCCCAACCGCCGTTACCAAAGACCTGCCCAACTGCTGTTTTGCCAAGTGTTCCGCAGCGTGTCGCCCGATAACGTGACCGGCCTCGTGTCCCAGTACACCAGCCAACTGAGCCTCGGAATTCAGCCGCCGCAGGAGTCCGGCGGTAATGAAAACTTGTCCCCCCGGAAGAGCAAAAGCATTGACAGTTTTGGGGTCTCGCAGCAGGTAGAATTGAAACGGATAACCTGCTTTTTTGGCCTCCGAACCGTTGACAACTTTTTTTCCTACTCGATCGACATACTGCTGAATACTCTGGCTGGGATAAAGCCCCCCGTATTGAGCCGCCATTTTGTCTCGCGCCTGCAATCCCAAAACTACCTCTTGGCGCTGTGAAAGCTGCACCCGTTGTTTCTCTCCGGTAACAGGATTTTCTACGTTGCTGCTAAAATAGGTAATTGCGCCAAAAAATGCCATTAACAGCCCGATCGCAGCGCGGAATAAAAATTTGTTCACAGGCGTTTACCTAAAAAGTTTCGCCAGTAAGTTACCATACTGACAGCTACTTTTACATCTATCTGAAGTATTAATCATCGAAAGTTGTTAGATTTTTTTTTGGATAATTTGCGAACAAGGCTTTTTTGAACGAACCGCGAAGACGCAGTACGCAAAGCGGCGCGTAAGCGCTAGGACACTAAGAAAGAGAAGAAGAGAAGAAGAGAAGAAGAGAAGAACGTTATAGTTGTGAATAGTTAGTTAATAGTTACTGAATGGTTATTAGTTCAAGATCGCTTGAAGATAATCTAGCTCTTTTTTTCCCTCTTCCCTCTTCCTGATGACGTTGGACGGAAAGCTTGGGGGAATATAACTAATAACCAATAACCAATAACCAATAACTAATAACTAATAACCAATAACCAATAACCAATAACCAATAACTAATAACTAATAACCAATAACTAATAACTAATAACCAATAACCAATAACTAATAACCAATAACTAATAACTAATAACCAATAACCAATAACCAATAACTAATAACTAATAACTAACAAGTTCGCAATATGTTTCAAGCTACTCGCCGCCGCCTTGCTATTTGGTACACTGCCGTTACTGCGGTGTTATTACTATTATTCGCCACGGGTTTCTATTTCTACGTCCGCAATACTTTGATCGATCGCATTGACGATACTCTAAATCATGTTGTAGAAGTAGTAGAACGCACACTTGTGATCGAACCAATAATTTTTGGTACTGCTCAAACCAAGTCTCAAGTGAATATTCAAGCCAGTTTTCGAGACAGCAGCGATTCTGTAGAAGATGACCACATCGATTTAGAATGGTTCAGTCCTACGGGCGATTTGCTGTGGTCTACTTTGTCGGAACCGCTGAATATTCCGATTAACGCTAACCGCACCGGCGAAACAGTTTGGGTAATTAATAATAAGTTGAACTCAGAGCAAAACTATTCCCTCAGACAAGTCACGCAGCGAGTGGAAATCGGCCGCCAAGTTTTGGGATATTTGCGAGTCAGCCATCCTTGGTTTGAAGTGACAAAACCGATCCGCCAATTAATTTTTGATTTGATTTTGGGGACTGGTTTAACTTTAATTGGCGTGGCGGCTATTGGCTGGTTGCTGTCGGGATTGGCGATCGCACCGGTGCGGGAATCTTACGGCCGTCTCAAACAGTTTACCGCCGATGCTTCCCACGAACTCAGAAATCCGATCGCCACTATTCAAACTAACGTACAAGTAGCTTTGGCGGAACCGGATATCGAACCGCAGCAACACCAACAGCTACAGGTAATCGAACGCCTGACGCGCCGTTTGGGGCGGTTGGTTGACGATTTGCTGTTTTTAGCCAGACAAGACAGCGGTATCCTGCAGCAGCAGTGGGTTGAGGTTCCCCTCGACGCTTTGTTGATAGAAGTAATTGAGGAACAACAGGCCATCGCCCGACACCAAAATCTCTCTCTTTCCCTCGAAATTATCGATTCCCCCAAGCTTGAAGATAACTTTACAGTTGTGGGCGACTGGGATCAGCTAGCGCGAGTATTTACCAATCTCGTCAGTAACGCAGTGCAGTACACAGCCTTTGGTGGCGAAATTGAAGTAGAATTGCAGGTTCCAGTCAAAAACAAAAGAAATTCGTCCGCGCTCAATTCTGTACTGCAAATCAAAGTAACAGACACCGGCATCGGTATTTCCCCGGAAGCGCTACCGCATTTGTTCGATCGATTTTACCGCGCCGATCCCGCCCGCACCCACAGCAGCGCCGCCGGTTCCGGTTTGGGATTAGCCATCACCAAAGCAATTGTCGAAAACCACCGCGGCCAAATCCGCATAGACAGCCAAGTCGATCGAGGAACCGCTGTCACCGTCACCCTCCCCGCCCACCAATCAGCAGAAATCAGCCTCTAACAATCCTCTCTTACCCTCTTCCCATCTTCCCCTTCTGGGCGCCCTCAGCGCCCTCTGCAGTTAAAAAAATCTACCCCTCAAACCTTGATTCTTCCTAACTCACACCCAAACACAACTATTAAAATTCATTTCCGGCATAGATTACCATGCTATTTGTTAGAAAATCTCGATCGAACTTGTGAGGAGTTACTTATGTTTCGCCACAATCTACCGTTCAAAAAAATCAGCCTGGTAGCAGCCACCTGCGGCGGTTTACTCGTCAGTCTCGCGACACTTACCCAAGCAGGCGGCCCCCCGCCCCAACAAGGAAAACCCGTTTCCGAACCAGAACCCGCGACTGGAAAGCCCGTCAGCGAACCGATGCGCGGTATGAATCCCGACCAGAGCCCGATGCCCTCAGCGCCAGCAGACGCGCCTCCCCGCTTCCCGATGCCCGCCGCGCGACTTACGCCAGCCGAAGGCATGGTAGTAATTAAACTCGTGAATACCACCAATGCCCTGATCAATTATCAAGTCCTAGGAGTCACCCAACCGCGCACTCTAGGCGAACAATCGGAAATTTTGCTTCAAAACCTCAAAGTACCGATCACCCTCACATACCAGCGCCCAGACGGTGGATTGTTGTTAGTTCGCCCCAAAGCCACCGCAATGCCGGGAATGTTGCAAGTAAGTTTTGGCGCTACAACAGACTTGAGCTCCGACACAAAATCGTTAGAAATTCAAGAAGACGGGAGAGTATTTTTGAATTAGTCATTGGTCAGTAGTCATTAGTCATTGGTCAGTAGTCATTAGTCATTAGTCAGTAGTCATTGGTCATTGGTCATTAGTTTAGGACTTACGCCAGCGCTGTCAGAAACCGGGGTTTTTACGATCGTCTTTTGTTGCAGCCCGCAAATTAGATAAAAAACCCGGTTTCTTGGGTTTCGATGCGTCCAGGACTGTAGTTATTGGATGGCAATTACCAATTACCAATGACCCCTGCTCAAATGCCCGCTGACTGCTGACTAATGACTACTTATTAAAAGGCAAACCCTCATTAACTAAATCAATTTCCTCCTGTTCCCTTTCATTAATTTGACCAATGTAAGACTTAAGAATTTGTGCCAGACGGTTGTTGTAAAATCTGTGCAAACTATAATTAGGCATCGCTGGAAAACCGCGCCGTTTTTTGTGCCGCCCGCCCGCACCCGGATCGAAGGTTTCGATACCCCGCTCGATCGCCCATTCGATCGGTGTATAGTAACAAGCATCGAAGTGCAAACAGTCAATTTCCTGCAAACTGCCCCAATAACGCCCGTAAAGTCGATCGCCCTTATACAAACAAAAAGACATACCCACCGGCACTCTGTCATCTTCCTTATCGTAAGCGGCGACAAATAAAACTCGATCGCGATAATTGTGGTGCAACTGTTCAAAAAATCGCTTAGTCAGATACTTGCTACCCCACCAACCAAACTTATCGCAAGTGTTCTCATAAAAAGCATACATTTGAGAAAACATCGGCTGGGGAATGTCATCACCAGTCAGAGTTTTCACCAACAAACCAGCTTGGTCAACAGCTTTGCGTTCGCGCTTGATATTGCGGCGCTGGTTGGCATTAAAAGCGCCTAAATAACCGTCAAAATTTTGATAGCCTTGATTTTGCCAAATATAGCTGTGGTGCAGCCAAGTGCTGAAACCGTGGTTTTCCATGCGCTGCCGCCATACTGGATCGACATAAAGGAAATTGCAGCCAGAGATATTGTGGCGATCGCAAAAATGGTCGATCGCGCTTACCATCACTCCCGTTAACTCATCTTCATCTTCCCCTTCAGCAATCAAAAACCGATAGCCTTCAGCGGGAGTAAACGGCGTCATTCCCATCAACTTCGGATAGTATTGTACACCCAAACGCTGAGCTAAATCAGCCCACTGATTGTCAAACACAAATTCGCCGTAGCTGTGGCTTTTGACATAAAGCGGCGCGCAAGCAATCAACTGTTTGTTGCGCCACACAGTCAAGTGATGCGGCAGCCAACCGGTTTTACCTGACGCGCTACCGGAGATTTCGAGATTGTTCAGCCAATCCCATTCTAGAAATGGAGTTTTGAGGGGCATAGCCAAGGCATCCCACGAGGCTTGGGGGATTTCGCCTATTTTGCTAATCCAGGCTACAGAATATTGAGCTTTTGGCTGTTCCAGCATAGGGAGATTTCTGTGTAGAGCGATCGAACTTCATTTAAGTTAATACAATTATTCGATCGCTGGGAATCGCGATTCGTCAGAAACCGGGTTTTTGGCAACATCTTTGATCGCAGCCACCAGATTCAGCAAAAAACCCGGTTTCTTGGGCCTTGATGTTATACGTGCGGCGATCGATCGACCTTATAATGCAAAAACACCTCTTGTCCCACCTGTTTAACCGCCAAAAGTTCCAATTTCAAAGCCAAATCCGCCAAAAAACCCTTTCCCTCAACAGGAGTCGGTGCATCCGCGCCGCCCAAAATTAATGGGCACACCGTCAACCAAAGTTCGTCTACCAAGCCCGCAGCCAACACAGACGCCACCAATTTTCCCCCGCCCAGAATCGCCAACCGTTTGATACCCAAGCTTGCTAGCTGTTGAAACCCATCAATCCAATCAATCTCTCCACCGGCAGTTTTAGCATAGATAGTGCGATCGAAAATCGAAGGAAGAAGGAAGAAGGAAGAAGGAAGAAGGAAGGAGGAAGAAGGAAGAGGCGAATTACTTGGAGTTTCAATTGCAAATCCTCCCTCTCCCCCAATCTCCCCCTCTCC
>NZ_JADEWT010000159.1 GCF_015207505.1 Tychonema sp. LEGE 06208 | reverse complement strand
CTGTTTCGATGTAAAGAGATTTGGCGTGTTCGGTCAGTTTCATGATAGATTTTAGAGACATAAGATAGGCTGCACACTGAAATTATATTTTGACTATTATAGGATCAATCATTCTGTGGCGTTCTCTAATAGAGGCATTGGTGGAGGATGAGCGCGTTGGTAGTTCTAGGGAACTAGGAAGGATTACAGGAATTTCATTCAACACGCTGGTGAACTGGAACGAGGGCAAAGCCGATCCCAGATTGCAAAAGTTAGTTCAGTTTGCCTATGCGATCGGTTGGTCTATGACAGAGTTGATGCAATATGCGGAAGGGGATGAAGATCCCTATGAGGCGATCGCTCGTAAAAAAAGAGCAGGACAGCAGAAGTATCGGAAATCGTCTTAACAAGAAGAAAAAAATATCCATTTATTCAATATTTCAATGTCACGCTAACTGCCGAAGAAATTTAGAAGCGCGACTTATTTTTACAGCGTATTAAATACGTTATTGAAGGGTTTTGGCAAGCGGTCTCGACTTTCCTGGCGCGATCGCCTGCTAACACAATTCCTTCTGACGGCGGGATTTGTGCGATGTAGAGCTTCATTAACCGATGAACGATCGGGCTCTTGTATCTTGTAGTGCCTCGCCGACGCTACTCCAGTAATCAAGGAATTGTTCCAAGCGAGATATCAAGAATCGCAAATTTCTGCCAATCTTCCGAATCAAAGTGCCACCATTCTGTTGTAATACCAATAAATCCGTGTTTTTTCATCGCATCCTTAAGCACTTGACGATTTTTCCGAGATTGGGCGCTGCCGCCTTGATAATCTCCGTGAGCTTTTTCGGTAAAATCATCGTAAGGTGTAGGCATTTCTAATTCTTTGCCAGTGCGATCGACTAAAGTTAAATCCACAGCCGCACCGCGATTGTGCCGCGAACCCCTAGCAGGATTAGCAACATAGTTCGGATCTGGTAAAACTGCCCACATTTGCTCAGTCACAGAAAAAGGCCTGTAGCAATCGTAAACTTTCAAACCCAATCCAATTTTTTCTAAATCTGTTTGCACTAGGGCTAATTTTTGAGCGACAGAACTTCTCAAAGCGCATTTGGCTTGAGAGTAAAGCTTTCGTTTCAAGAAATTGTTCGCAGTGGCGTAGCGGATATCGAGGCGAATGTTGGGATTTACTTTGCGGATGTCAACAAGGCGCGCCCAACTGGGAAGTTGACTCATGAAAATGCTTTCAGGTGTTACTGGGGTTGCTTCTGATTGGGGAGATTGCACTTCTGGCGGCTCCTGGGCGCGGACAAATGCGGGATGGTGCAGGCCGTGAAGCGAAGCTATCCCGTAGGGAATCGCACATAGCAACACTAGCATAAATGCGATCGGGTATTTTCCAAAACGATTAAATTTCATAGCTGTTCTGATTGTGAGTTTGAGAGAGTAGATTGAGGTCGTTTTTCTGTGGTACAATCAATATTATGATGTCACCGTGACTGCAGGGAAAACTATGAAAACTGCAATTTCACTTCCAGATTTAGTTTTTGAAGAAGCCGAGGCTTTGGCCGATCAGTTAGGATTATCACGCAGCGAGCTTTATACAAAAGCCTTGCAAGCGTATTTGCGGCGATACAACCGATCTCGAATTTTGAGCAAACTAAATCAAGTCTATTCTGAAGAGTCTTCTGAACTAGATCCAGTCTTGGCAAAGATGCAATTTATGTCCTTACCCCATGAGGATTGGTAATGTATCGCGGAGAAATTTGGTGGGCTAATTTACCAGATCCAGTTGCTTCAGAACCTGGATATCGTCGTCCAGTTTTAATTGTTCAGGATGATACTTTTACTCAGAGTCGTATTAGCACTGTAATCGTCGTCATCATTACTTCTAATCTGCGGTTAGCGGAAGCACCAGGTAATGTCTTGTTACCGAGTAAAGCCACAGGTTTACCCAAGGATTCTGTGGCTAATATTTCTCAGCTTTTTACTGTGGACAAAACGTTTTTAATTGAGTGCATTTGCACAATACCACAGGATTTACAGGAAGACATAGATGAAGGATTACGCTCGATCTTGTATCTTTACTAGGAAATTCAAAATATTTTTAAATTCCCAAGCGCTGATACACTAAATCTAAGTGCCTCAATTGGTACTGCGGATCGAAACAATCATCAATTTCTTTGGTCGTCATGCGAGCAGTAACGCTCACATCTTTGGCAATTAAATTGTAGAAATTGCCTTCCGGTTGGTTCCAAGCTTGGTGAGCGCAAGATTGCACAACTTTGTATGCTTCTTCGCGGTTCATGCCTTTTTCTACTAAGGCTAGCATCACGCGCTGGCTGAAGATTACTCCGCCGTACAGGTTCATGTTTCGTTTCATGTTTTCGGGATAGACTAGCAGGTTTTTTACTAAGTCTGTGGTTTCGACTAACATGAAGTGAGTGACAGTGGAACTGTCGGGCAAAATCATCCGTTCTACGGAACTGTGAGAGATGTCTCTTTCGTGCCACAGCGCTACGTTTTCTAAGGCTGCGACGGCGTTGGCGCGGACGATTCTTGCCATTCCTGTGAGTCTTTCCGATCGAATCGGGTTCCGTTTGTGGGGCATGGCGGATGAGCCTTTTTGCCCTTTGGAAAAGAACTCTTCGACTTCGAGCACGTCGGTGCGTTGGAGGTTGCGGATTTCTACTGCGAAACGCTCGATCGATGCTGCTAACAGTGCTAAGGTTTGGACGTATTCGGCGTGTCGATCGCGCGAAATGACTTGAGTGGATGCACAATCGGGTTCGAGTCCGAGGTTTTGGCAGGCAATGGCTTCAATTCGCGGATCGATATTAGCATAGGTTCCGACTGCGCCGGAGATTTTGCCGACTGCAATGGACGATCGCAAATTCACCAATCGGGCGCGGTTGCGAAACACTTCGGCCAGCCATCCTGCTAGTTTAAAGCCAAAGGTGATGGGTTCGGCGTGAATTCCGTGCGATCGACCAACCATCACAGTATTGCGATGCTGTTGAGCCTGATAGCGAATAGCTTGACTCAAATCTTCGACACGTTGTAACAAAATATCGACACTAGCTACTAATTGCAGCGCCAAAGCAGTATCGAGCACATCGGAACTGGTTAAACCGAGGTGAATGTAGCGGCCGGCATCGCCTACATATTCATTGACATTTGTCAAGAAAGCGATCATGTCGTGACGGACTTCGGCTTCAATTTCGAGGACTCGTTTGGGGTCAAAATTAGCCTTAGCTTTGATTTCTTCGACTGCGGCGGCGGGGATGTAGCCGAGTTCGGCTTGAGCTTCGCAGACAGCGATTTCTACTTGCAGCCAGCTTTTGAGTTTGGCGGTTTCAGTCCAGATGTTGCCCATTTCGGGCAGAGTGTAGCGGTCAATCACGGTTGGGAATTGGGGAATGCGATCTCACCATTGTACATCTGTGTGGGATGCGAGAGTCAGAAACCTGGTTTCTCAAATAAACTTGGTTTGTGTAGTTTGGGCGATCGGCTACAATATCCTAAACCTGATTAGCTGGCATCACTCATGCCTAAAAAGATTCGAGAATTGAAAAGCCTATTGCTAAAAGCAGGCTTTACCTACAGACAGGGAAAAGGCAGTCACACTGTATGGGAACACCCTTTATTACCTGAAAAAATTACACTATCAGGTAATGATGGTGATGATGCGCCAAATTATCACGAAAAAAGAGTAATTTCTGATTTACAGAAGCTGAAGGAGATAGAAGAATGAATAGCCATTATAGTCTCATCATCCAGTGGTCAAAAGAAGATCAACTTTTTGTTGTCAGCTTACCTGAGTTTACCGATGTAATGCAGCCTTGCACTCACGGACACACTTACGAGGAAGCGGCCAAACACGGACAAGAATTGTTAGAAACATTGATTGAACTCTATCAAGAAGATGGCAAACCTCTACCAGAACCTCAGACTTTGGGAGAACGACTACAAATTGCTTAAACTTGTTATACAATCTCTGCTACCATTCACCATAAACACCAACTAAAAACCCTATGACTTCTCAAGCCTCCAACCCAAATGTCCAAGACCTGCAAAGACAGGTGATTGCGCTGTTACACGAAGTTAGCACTCTGATGGGTCGCGCTAGCAATGAACTTAAGTCTGAGGATAGCTCAGAAAACAAGTACCAGATATATCAACAGGAAATTGAAAAGGAGATTGGTACAGTCACACACCTAAAACTCAGAATGGCCATTGCCGCACCGATGAATGCTGGCAAATCCAAAATTATTAATGCCATTATTGGTCAAGAACTCCTGCCAAGTTCTGCTACAGCGATGACCACACTGCCAACAGAGATTGTATTGAAAGAAAATGCAGCAGAGCCGATTCTAAAATTGAGTCCTAGAATTTGTGAAGCATTTAAGAAAGCATTGGATGCTATCAGGCAGGAAATTCAGCAGCAAGGGATGGAAGAAGTTCTTAAGCATACTGGTGAATATCCGCATTTAGCAAGTTTACTCCAAGAAATCCACAGTGATACAGATTTTGGAATTTCAGAAGAAATCTCTGGCAGTAAGAATATCAACAAGATCCTGACAGAGTTGAATCATATTATCCGTCTTTGCAACATTCTGGCAGTATCCCAAGATCAAGATCCTCTCCAGTTGCTCAATGACAATGACATTCCATCTATCGAAACTCCTTTTTTCAGAACACAGCAAAATCAACAACTAGAGAAGCTAGGTAATCTTGTAATTGTTGATACGCCTGGGCCAAGTGAAGCCGGAGTCAGCGAAAAACTAGAAATTGTAGTTTCCAAGCAACTTAAGCGTAGCCAACTTGTGCTACTTGTTCTTAATTTTACTGAATTGAGGGCTGAAGCAGCCGAAAAGATTAAAGCAGAAGTTCACAAAGTTATCAGAACAAGCAGTCAAGAAAATTTATATGTTTTAGTTAATAAAATCGATGAGCGTCGTCGAGGTGACATAGATACCGAAATGGTAAAACAATTTGTTGCTAATAACCTCGAACTGGTCAACACAGACCGCGTATTTGAAGTTTCTGCTAGGCAAGCATTCTGCGCTAAGGATTTTCTCCGTCAATCATCTCTCAGTAGTCAAGATATTAAAGAGCCTGAAGTTGCCCAAGCATTAGCTAGAGAAGTATGGACTGTTGATTGGGAGGATGAACTGAAGGATGCAACTGTAGAGAAATTACAAAAGAAAGCGGTAAAGCTTTGGGAAGTATCAAACTTTGAATCTTTTCTGGAAAAAGCAATTAATGTAATTTTGCGACAAGTTGCCCCCCGCTGCATGGAGTTTGCATTGAATCGTTGTCTTATTCATCTAGATGATTTATGTAACAATGCAAAAAATGACCTGGCTTACATTAACAGTAATGCTGAAAAGCTCCAGCAAGCAATTGAGGATCTTAACCAAGAGCTTTCTAGTCTAGCTGCTTGCCGTCAGAATCTAGATAAAGAGGTTGCCCAAACAAAAAAGCAAATAAAGGAAACCGTAAACGCCAACCTAGAAAACCTCAAAAAAGACGTAAAAAACGAACTTGACACACTCTTGAAAAATTATGTTTTAGATTCTGCTATAAAAGTATTTTCCAATTTGCGGGACAACATATCCAACTTCTTTAATAGAGATAAGGATGAATTTGAATTTGATAGTAAGCAAGAGGCCAAGCTATTCGCTGAGCAAATAGCAGCTTCGGCGAAGCAAATTATTGAACGTCAATTGTATGTCGCTTGTAAAGAGACGGATAAACAGACTGAAGGCAGGATTCAAGAATTATCCAAGTTACTAGATAATGAAACTAAGCCTATTATTGAACGCGCTCAAGATCGGTTAAAAAGAGATTTTGATGTTATTTTTAAACCAGATATATTCAAGCTAGTTGATATTGACATAGAAGTGAATACCCCTGATCTTGAATTCAGAGGGCATGGATTATCTGATTTACTCACAGCATTGTTAGAAGGAGCATTTGATGGTTTGTTGGTGCAGTTTGCTGCTCGTTTAGTGGCAATGGTAGCTAACAGTCCAATACTGAGCGCAATTTATGGTGGAGTTAGCACCTTTTTTGGTTGGTGCGGTGTGAACTTAGACAAACATCTATATAAAGAAATATATAGAGTTAACCTAATCCTTTTCAAGGCTGAAATAGTTAAATTCTTTGACAATAAAGTCGAAGAAATTCAAGAACAATCTAACCGATTGATTGAGCAATCATTGGAGCAACAAATTAAAAGGTACTTTGACGCTCTAGACTCTCTTCTAGGTGATTATAGGAAGGATTTGGAGCAATCACTAAAAGCTCAAGCTTTACCTTTAGAAACACTGAAAGAATTAAAGCAAGCGCTTGAATCATTTTCAGTAGGTAATGATAAATTACAGGTGGATCAGTTGAAAGATCAGGCTAATGAACTTCTGAGTCAGACAAAATCATTAATAGCAAGCTGAGATGCGCTTACGTTTTTTACTAATTTAAGATTTCTGGAACAGGAACTTATTAACTAAACTAGCTTTGTTCAAAGCCATATCAGTCAAATATGAAATTAGTGCAAAACCGATACACTCTGCTAAACGAGGCGGCACGGCATTTCCAATTTGCCACATTGCCTTTTTCATCGAACCTTCAAAAATAAATGAATCCGGGAAAGTTTGCAATCTAGCCATTTCGCGAGCTGAAATAACGCGATTGAGATAAGGATGAATATGAGTGCCACCATGATTTTCTTTAACAGTCATACTGGGTTTTCCCGGATACTGTCGCTTGAAAGCATCGGCGTAGCTTTCATACAAAGAACCGCCTGGTGGAACTTTAGCCAGTCTTTCCATGTACTCAACAGAATGACGAGTCCATTCGTGGTTAATTTCTGGGATGGGAGTATACTCTGGTAAATCATCAATTGCTAACTCGATTGCTTTGTATTGTTCGGGCAACAATTGCGACTTCGGATAGGGGTTTTGCATCCCGAATCTATTGGCAATAAAAATAGCTCGCGGGCGGATTTGTGGGATTCCATAGGTTGCTGATTCCAGAATAGCAACGGACATATGGGGATAGCCAATTTCCTGAAAAGCTTCGCAAATGGCTTGTTTAACAGCTCCTTTTTGCATAGTCAATATTCCGGGTACATTTTCCATGACAACATACCAAGGACCTATTTCCGAGACTACGCGGACAAACTCTCTAAATAAGCGATTTCGAGGGTCGTTGGGGTCGCGTTTCCCGGCTACTGAGAAGCCTTGACACGGCGGCCCGCCTGCAACAACATGAACTTCTGGCGAACCAATTTCAGCGAGCAACTGTTGGGAATTTAAGTTTTTGATATCGTCGCAAAAGTGATGACAATCAGGAAAATTTTTGATATGAGTTGCAGAAGCAATGGGATTAACTTCAACACTTGCCACTGGTTGAAAACCTGCTTGCAATAAACCTTGTGTCATTCCGCCAGCACCGCAGAAAAGATCGACAAATCTATAGTCTGAGGCTGGCATTGAGTGAGATTCAACATCAATAAAAATCTTGTAAGGATCGGAGTCATCTGCTTCTAGTTCGCGTTGGATGCGTTCGTAACGCCCTAATTTTGCTTGCTTCGGCTTTTTTGCAGGAATTGTCTCTTCCTTATTTGAGAATAAAGACAGTTGTATTGCTTCCATTTTACATTTGTTTACGGCATCATATCTATTGTACTGTAAGGAACGAGATGAACCATGAAAAACTATCACATAAATATTTTTTACAGCAGCGAAGATGAGGGTTATATTGCCGATATTCCTGACTTAAAATACTGCTCGGCTTTTGGCGAAACGCCAGAAGCGGCTTTGCATGAAGTACAGATTGCTAAAGCAGCATGGCTAGAATCTGCAAAAACTGAGGGAAAAACCATTCCTGAACCTAAATATCGACCTGCAATCTATCAAGTTATGACTTGAAAAACGATCGCAAATAATATCACTCTATGCGATCGATTGTACGATACCGAACAGCATCACCCACATAGTTAGCAGTCAGTACGGTGTTCACACGGCACACCTTGCTACAAATTTTCATATTTCGTTTGTTTCGGATATTGCGTTTATGGTGCGAAAAGTGTTATCATAAAGACAACTAAGTATGCGCCGGAAGACTTACAGACGGGTAGCCAGAAACCGGGTTTTTACGAAAATACATCGTTACAGCCCGCAGATTTCCGAAAAAACCCGGTTTCTAAGCGTCGGGGTGCGTCCAAGACTAAATAAATCAGACAAAAACACATTAAAAGAGAGACTTGCTATGTTGAAGCAAAAAGAGTCGCCAGAGTCAGTTTTGATTCCAGATCAAGAAAAAGAAGCAATAGCGCAATTAGAGCAGATTCTCAGCCTCGAATCTTCACAACTAAGATTAGTGGCAAGTAACGGAGAAGAAATTGCCATTCCCGAATCAGTTTACAGTTTACTCGGTCAAGTTGTCCAAGCAATGACATCAGGTCAAGCTATTTCTATAGTGCGTCACAATCGCGAACTGACAACACAGGAAGCTGCTAATATTCTGAATGTTTCGCGACCATTTTTAGTCAAATTACTGGAAAAAGGAGAAATTCCTTATATCAAGGTTGGTTCGCATCGGCGCATACTTTTCCAAGACTTAATAATTTATAAAGAACAGCGAAAAGTGAAGCGTCGCCAACTATTGGATCAGTTAATTGAGATGACTGAGGAAGCTGGCTTGTACGAGGAATAAGACTAACTTAATCTCTAATATGACTAAACTTTGTGTTGTACTTGATGCTTGTGTCCTGTTCCCGATGTATTTGCGCGATACTCTGCTTTCCACTGCTGATGAAGGTTTGTATTTACCATATTGGTCTCAGAAAATTTTAGATGAGGCAATAGGAAACCTAATTGGTGGAGGAAAGCTTTCGCAGGAGAAAGCAAAAAATCTTGAAAATCAAATCAAATTAGCTTTTCCTGAAGCGATGGTTAAAGTGCCTGTCGGGCTAGAGGAAGCAATGACAAATGACCCTAAAGACCGTCATGTTCTTGCCGCAGCCGTAACGGCTAAGGCTGATGTCATCGTTACCAATAATCTCAAGGATTTCAGAGAAAACGATCTAGCTCCTTGGAACATTAAAGCACAGTCACCAGATGATTTTCTGAGCGAGCTATTTGACGAATACCCGGACTCAATACTTGAGTTATTACAGCAACAGTCTCAAAAATACAAAAATCCCCCAAAGACTTTTGCTGAATTAATAATCTTTTTGAGTGAAAAAGCAGGCACACCAAAATTTTCCAGTAATGTTCTGTTATACGAACAGAACTTACGCAGGGACTCTATTAATACAGTAGATTCTAAATGATTACTAGATTAAGTCGTATTTTCTACTGCATCCGATCGATCGTGCGATACTGCACCGCCTCCCCCACATGATTGGTTTTCAGGCTTTCATCCCCGGACAAATCAGCAATAGTTCTAGCAACCTTCAAAATTCGATCGCTAGCCCGCGCCGAAAGCCCCAATTTCCGAATCGCCATCTCCAATAAATTCCGAGAAGCATCATCCAACTGACACCAAGTGTTAATATGGCTGCTTTGCATCTGCGCGTTACACCGCAAGCCAGCTTCCGACTGAAAACGGCGAGTCGCCATCTCTCGCGCCCGCTGAACCCTCACCCGCACCGGTTCCGACTCCTCCCCCGTCGGCTGTCGCGTAATCTCCTCCGGTTTCAAACGATTAACCGCCACTTGCAAATCAATCCGATCCATCAAAGGCCCCGAAAGTTTTGCCCAATATTGCTCCCGCTTTTGCGGCGAACAAGTACACTGTTGGATCGAGTCGCCGTAATAACCGCAAGCGCAGGGATTCGTACTCGCAACTAATGTAAATTGTGCCGGAAACATCACGGATTGTCTAGTCCGAGAAATCGTCACATAACCATCTTCCAGCGGTTGACGCAAAAACTCCAAAACATCTCTTTTGAACTCTGTTAATTCATCCAGGAAAAGTACGCCGCGATGTGCTAACGAAATTTCACCCGGACGCGGAAAACTGCCCCCGCCAACCAGAGAAGGCCCCGATGCTGAATGGTGAGGACTGCGAAAAGGTCGATCGCTCACCAGCATACCCTTATCCTTCAAGAACCCAGCCACCGAATGAATTTGAGTCACATCCAAAGCTTCATCAAAAGTCAGCGGTGGCAAAATCCCCGGCAAACGTCTCGCCAGCATAGTCTTACCGCTCCCTGGCGGCCCCACAAAAATCAAATTGTGTCCCCCCGCCGCCGCAATTTCCAAAGCCCGCCGCGCGTGAATTTGCCCCTTTACATCCTTTAAATCTAGACCCGGAATCCGCTTTTTTGCTAACTCTTCTCGACCGTTTACTTGTAACGGCGAATAAACTTGAGGATTGTTTAAAAAATCAGTAACTGCAAAAATATTTTCAAAACCGTAAACAGATATTCCCTGCACCAAAGCGGCTTCTTCCGCATTACCAGCCGGTACAATTAACCCAGAAACACCCATTTTGGCAGCAGCAGCGGCGATCGGCAACACCCCAGTTACAGCCCGCAAACTTCCATCTAAGGACAGTTCGCCCAAAAACAAATAATCTCCCAAAAGTTCAGCGCTGACTTGTTCCGACGCTGCCAAAATGCCAATGGCGATCGGCAAATCAAAGCTCGGCCCTTCCTTCCGCAAATCCGCCGGAGTTAAATTTATCACAATACTCCGCATCGGAAAAGCATAACCCGAATTTTTTAGCGTAGCCTTAACCCTTTCTTTAGCTTCTTGCACCGCCGAATCGGGCAACCCCACCACCACAATTTTCGGCAGCCCCCCCGACACATCAGCCTCCACGCCCACCTTTACCGCGTCAATGCCTACGATCGATGCACTCCAAACCCTAGCAAGCATTTTTCTCGATCCCTAATTTGCCTGTCTTTGATTCATCATATATTATGATTAACAATGACTAATGAATATCGGAAGAAGCAAGAAAAACTTTTCCTTGCCTCTTCCTTTTCTCTTTTTGCTCCTCTGCTGCTGAGTCTTCCCCCTTCCCTCTTCCCTCTTCGCCTTCCGCCTTCCGCCTTCCACCTTCTGCCTTCCGCCTTCACCCTTCCGCCTTCACCCTGCCACCTTCCCTCTTGGGCCTTGCCACTTCTTCCGTCTTCCGTCTTCCTGATGACTGATGACTAATGACTAATGACTGATGACTAATGACTTCCTTCCTTAACACCCATGACAACTCAAGAAACGCTTTTCAGCAAAATCATCCGCAAAGAGATTCCAGCAGACATCGTTTATGAGGACGACTTGGCCCTCGCCTTCAGAGATATCAATCCCCAAGCGCCAGTCCACATCCTCGTCATTCCCAAAAAACCTATTCCCAAATTAGCCGATGCCGAATCGGGAGACCAGGATTTGATGGGACACCTGCTGCTGACTGTCAAGCGGGTAGCAGAACAAGAGGGCCTGTCCAACGGCTATCGCGTCGCGATCAATACTGGTAATGACGGCGGCCAAACTGTAGACCACCTCCACCTTCACATTCTCGGCGGACGGCAGATGAACTGGCCCCCCGGCTAAAGGTTAATTTTGCAGGCTCCATTTACGAACTCATCTTCACAAACCCGGTTGATTGCGATTAGCGCCTCAGAAACCGGGTTTTTTGGTCAACAAATTTTTGCCGCATATCTTTGATGCGAGTCGGTCAACCGCAGATGTCAGGCCGATCGACACAGATGCGGGGCAGATAATTTTAAGATGGTTTTGGCATGAATGCAACCAGTCTATTGAGAATGTAGTTCGATCGCAACTTCCCCCTCGACTTGGCCGCCAGTGAAGTCACCCCGGTAGCAACGATTGCTCCTTCAATCAACAGCTAAAATTAGCTTTTTGTTTGAGAAAATATAACTTAAGAGACTTATGTCTCATCTTATTTCCGCTGCAACGCTCGCCATCAAAATGCTTCGCAGTGAGGACTTTACTCCTGGTAATGGATGCGGACTGAAGTCCTCACTACAAACAGTTAATTTACCGGACGTGATATCTTAATTAAGAATTATTATATTTGGCGATCGTCAAAGTGGCAATATTTAATTGGCTTAAATTTGAAAAACTCGCGCTTGGGAAATCTCAAGTATTAGCTTGGGCGATCGCATTTTTCAGCGGCATTTTGATGGCATTGACAACAGCACCATTCAATGCTTGGCCGTTAGCCTGGATTGCATTAGTTCCGCTGTGGGTTATGGTTGTCAGTTATGAACGACCAATAATCACAGAAAAAAAACAAAAAGTTCTTCCTTCTTCCTTCTTCCGACTTCCCTCGGACTTCTTCCTTCTTCCTTCTCTCTGGGGAATTGGCTATCACGGATTAGCCCTATCTTGGATTATGGGAATACACCCCATGACTTGGTTGGGAGTTCCTTGGTGGCCCAGTTTGGCGATCGCACTTTTTTGCTGGACATTCATCACCCTTTGGGGAGCCGCATTAGTCACCGTTTGGGCGTGGCTATGTGTAATTCTCAACTCCCTCACTTTCCCCGGCAAAAATCCTATTCTTATTCTCAATTCCCCCCCTTGTAAAGGGGGGGCTGGGGGGGGGGGAAACTCAATTCTTAGCATTAACCCGCGTTTTAATTGGCGCAGCTTTGTGG
>NZ_JADEWT010000158.1 GCF_015207505.1 Tychonema sp. LEGE 06208 | reverse complement strand
CCAGCCACCGATATATCGTTGCCCTTCCTACCTTAAAAAGTCCGGCAGCTTGAGCGATACGACCGCCATTTTCTACATAATCCACTACTCTTTTTCTCAAATCAATACTGTAAGACATTTTCCTAGCAGCTTCACTATTTTTATTCATTTTACCTCATTTTTAAATAGTCTCATACTTATTTGAAATGACTATATGATCGAGATTGATAAAGACGAATATCTTATCAAAAATGTTGCTAAAATTATCGGTATCTTAATAAATTTTATAGAGTCTTGAGTAAAACCAGAATGTATTATCTAAGGCGATCGGGCAAATCGCAAGTTAAAATAGTTGTTGACATCATTTAACCAAAGCCAGCCATGAATCAAGCACCCAATCCTTTTAACTCAAATCCATCGAATCCGCTAGACCCCTTGGAACAAGAACTTGACGAGCAAGGTCAAGAGTTGCCCAGACAGTACCACCCGGCTACTAAAAAAACTCTGCAAACAGGCTTTCTCATCCTGGTAGTTGTCGGGGTAGTTATTGGGGGAATTCTATCTGTAGGGGTGATTTCGTTGATGCAAAAGGCCGGATTGACTGATGTGCCGGCGCGGGTACAGAGTCCGAAGTAATATCCACTCCGAAGGATCTGTCGATGCTGAATGCAGTGATTTTCTGGGATGAAACTGGAGAAACTATGATGTTTTGTATGGATGTTTTCAAAATAATTGATGCTTAAAAATTCTACGACTGCACCCGATCGCATTTCACAGCGACAGATTTCGGAAAAACTTGTCTCCGCAGGCTTTCACGCTCTTTCTGACCCCCTGCGGATTCAAATTCTGGAGTTGCTGCAGCAACAGGAGTTGTGCGTTTGCGATTTGTGCGATCGCCTTGGAGCCTCTCAATCTAAACTCTCTTTTCACCTCAAAACCCTAAAAGAAGCCGGTTTAGTTCGCAGCCGCCAAGAAGGCCGCTGGATTTACTACAGTCTCAATTTAGCTCAGTTTCTCGTGCTGGAAGAGTACCTCGCCCAGTATCGCCGTTTCAGTCAGATTCTGCCGGCCCGCCCTTGTTCTGAGGTGGGTTGACCCATCAATATTTCTTAATAAGTAATATTATGTCCCCCAAAGTAACCGCTATTGGTTTGTAGTGAGGACTTCATTCCTGTCTTGATGCGGACTCGCATTCCGAACGATCGAACCAAGAGGGTTGACGTATCAAGCTTTTTTGATATGATGTATTTGAACCAATGAGTTGATAGCGATGGGTGCAACAGTAAAGAAGTTAGCTTCTGGTGAAAATCGAGATTGCAAGCGAGAAGCACTTGCGGAAGGCATCGGTACATTTATTATAGTTTTTGCCGGCACCGGCGCGGTGATGGTCAACAAAATTAGCGGTGGTTCTTTAACTCATTTGGGCGTTAGTTTTGTGTTTGGTGCGGTTGTAGCTGCGATGATTTACGCGATCGGACACATCAGCGACGCGCACTTTAACCCAGCCGTAACTTTAGGATTTTGGGCGAGCGGGTTTTTCCCAAAATACAAAGTTTTGCCTTATATTTGGGCGCAGTGTGCGGGGGCGATCGCAGCTTCCGCGCTGCTGTTAATTACTTTAGGAAAAGTGGCAAATCTCGGTGCAACTATCCCTCTTAACGGCAACTGGTTGCAGTCTCTAATTTTAGAAACAGTTCTGACTTTTATCCTGATGTTTGTAATTCTAGGTTCGGGACTTGACAGGCGCGCTCATATCGGTTTTGCGGGGATAGCAATTGGCTTAACTGTAGGCTTAGAAGCTGCATTTATGGGGTCGATTACCGGGGCGAGCATGAATCCGGCGCGATCGCTCGGGCCTGCGTTAATTGGCGGCTTTTGGGAACACCATTGGGTTTACTGGGTTGCTCCCATTTGGGGAACACAATTGGCAGTCGCAGTTTATCGAGAACTGTCTAACGGATTTCGGGATTTTAATTAACAGCATCATGGAAAAATTCACACACAAACCGAGAATTTTGTTTTTATACGGCTCTTTGCGAGAGCGTTCTTACAGCCGTTTATTAGCGGAAGAATCGGCTCGAATCATTGAGGAATTCGGTGCCGAAGTTAGGTTTTTCAATCCTCAAGAATTGCCGATTTATGGTAGCGTTCCCGATACGCATCCGAAGGTTCAGGAATTGCGGGAATTGAGTTTGTGGTCGGAGGGTCAAGTGTGGTCTAGTCCAGAAATGCACGGCAATATTACTGGCATTATGAAAAATCAAATTGACTGGATTCCTTTAAGTATTGGGGCCGTCAGACCCACTCAAGGTCGAACTTTGGCGGTGATGCAAGTCAGCGGCGGTTCCCAGTCTTTTAATGCGGTGAATACTTTGAGGATTTTAGGCCGCTGGATGCGGATGTTTACGATTCCCAATCAGTCTTCGGTTGCTAAGGCTTATCAGGAATTTAATGAAGATGGGACGATGAAGGATTCGCCTTATCGCGATCGCGCGATCGACGTGATGGAGGAACTGTACAAGTTTACCTTGCTGTTGCGGGAGCAAACGGACTATTTGACCGATCGCCACAGCGAACGCAAGGAACAAGCAGCTAAGGAGGCGATCGCATTAGCAAATCGCGCCCTTGAAACATCTAACTAACGGGAGCATCTCACTTTTGCAGCCAAGCTAGAAATTGGAGGTAGGAGGCAGGAGACAGGAGACAGGAGGAAAGAGGAAGAAAGAAGGAGTCAAAAGAAGTCTTTTTACAAATATGAGATGCTCCCTAACTAACAACCAACAACGAACAACGAACAATCAACAAAAACCATGAAAAAAGTAATGTTTGTTTGCAAAAGAAATTCCTGCCGATCGCAAATGGCAGAAGGATTCGCTAAAACCATCGGAGCCGGCAAGATTGGAGTCACCAGTTCCGGGTTAGAATCAAGCAGAGTTCATCCGACAGCAATTCAAGTCATGTCAGAAATTGGCATTGATATCACCGATCAAACATCCAACCCACTAAGCGAATTCAATGCAGAAGACTACGACGCAGTAATTTCTCTGTGCGGCTGCGGCGTAAATTTACCCGAAGCGTGGGTATTGCAAGAAGTATTTGAAGATTGGCAACTCGATGACCCCGACGGACAACCTATCGAAACTTTTCACCGCGTTAGAGATGAAATTAAAGCACGAGTTGAAAAATTAGTTGACTCTCTCAAACCAGATTAATGTCGAAAATATCACCCTTGGGTTGCGGGTTGCGATCGATTCTCAACAAACTGATTTTTAACCTGTCGCTGTCGCATCCAAAGAATTAGTGCTAAATTATGAGAGGCGTTCCGGCCGATCGCCTCTCAATCCGTTGCGAGCACAGACCGAAAAATTTAGCACATGATTCAGACAGCAATCACGCCTTTCAAAAACAAACTCAACTCAGCTTTAACTAAAAAGCAGATTACAGTTTTACAAATTAATCTCGGGAAACGCTGCAACCTCGCTTGCACTCACTGTCACGTAGAAGCTAGCCCGAAACGAACAGAAGAAATTTCCCCGGAAATTTGCGACCAATTAATTGAAATCATTCGCCGCTTTCCTCAAATTCAAACTGTTGACCTCACTGGCGGCGCTCCCGAAATGCTTTACGGTTTTAAACCGCTAGCGGAAGCAGCAAGGGCAACAGGTAAAGAGGTAATTGTTCGTTCTAATTTAACGATTTACTTTGAAAAAGGTTTTGAGGATATTCCTGAATATTGCGCGCAGCAACAACTCAGAATTGTGGCATCGCTTCCCTGCTACCAAGCTGACAATGTTGACAAAATGCGCGGTAGCGGTGTTTTTGACAGTTCGATTCTGGCGCTGCAAAAGCTGAATCAGTTGGGATACGGGAAAAACCCAAATTTGATTCTGGATTTGGTGTACAATCCGCAAGTGCCGACAACACATAAGTTTTCGCTAACAGCGGAACAAGGTAAGTTACAGCGAGATTATCAGGTTTATTTAGCTGAACATTTTGGGATTTGTTTTAATCACTTGTTCGCGATTACTAATTTGCCTGTGGGACGGACTAAGTTTCATTTGGAACATAAGAAACTTCACAAGCCTTATCTGGGGTTTTTGGAGGATAATTTTAATCCCGGTACTGTGGATCATTTAATGTGCCGCAATGAATTGTCGATCGACTATTTGGGCAATGTCTACGATTGCGATTTTAACCAAATGGAAAATCTGCCGGCAAAAACTGGCAGCGGGGAAAAGATAACTGTTGCTAAATTGCTCGAATCTGGCAGTTTAGATGTGATTCCAGAGGTGCAAACTGCTGCTTATTGTTACGGCTGTACGGCTGGTTCAGGTTCTAGCTGCGGGGGTACTTTGACTTAAGAAGTCATTAGTCATTAGTCATTAGTCATTAGTCATTAGTCATCAGTCATTAGTCATTAGTCATTAGTCATTAGTCATTAGTCATTAGTCATTAGTTAACGGTTAACGGTTAACGGTTAACGGTTAACGGTTAACAGTTAACCGTTAACAATTCCCAATTCCCAATGCCCAATTCCCAATTCCCAATTCCCAATTCCCAATTCCCAATTCCCAATTCCCAATTCCCAATTCCCAATGCCCAATTCCCAATGCCCAATTCCCAATTCCCAATTCCCAATTCCCAATTCCCCATGCCCTATGCCCATATTATTGAGAATGGAGATTTTAAGTAATGAATGATTTGCGATCGCCCGATGAAAAAAATCCGCCACCATCCCAAAGGTGGAAACTGTTTTTAGGGATTGCTTTAGCTGTAGCTTTGATTGTGGCGGCACAGTTTTTTAACTTTCAAGCAATTTTAAAAAACGCGCTTTCGGCGATCGCGAGTCTCGGCCCTTGGGGCCCTGTAGCTTTTATTCTAATTTACATTGTCGCTACGGTTTTATTTATTCCCGGTTCTTTGCTTACTCTCGGTTCTGGGGTTTTGTTCGGCGTCGTTGGCGGCACGGTTTGCGTTTCCATGGGCTCGGTTTTGGGCGCAACTTGCGCTTTTTTAATAGGAAGGTATTTAACTCGCGATTGGGTTTCCAAACAGATAGAAGGAAATCCTAAATTTCAGGCGATCGACTCCGCAGTTGCTTCTGAAGGATGGAAAATTGTGCTGCTGACGCGACTTTCGCCAATTTTCCCATTTAATTTGCTCAACTATGCTTTTGGAGTCACGCAGGTATCTCTCAGAGACTATTTTTTTGCATCTTGGCTCGGCATGATTCCGGGAACTGTGATGTATGTTTATATTGGTTATCTGGCTGGGAGTTTGGCGGCACTCGGAGCCGAAGGGCGATCGCGCACTGCTGCTGAGTGGGCTCTTTACGGCATTGGTTTGCTAGCAACGATCGCCCTCACCGTTTATGCAGCCCGCTTGGCAAAAAAAGCTTTAGACGAAAAAATTTCTCCTTAAACCTACTGCACAAATTGGTTAACTTGTCAATACGGTTTTGCTCATAAATTATAATACATAGCTAATTTAAAAAACTCCGTATTTTCTCTGTGTTATTTACAAAAAATTTGTTATACAAACGAGATAGATCTTAAATATATCGTAAAGCACTAACCTCAAAAAAGTAAACTCAAGGTCAAAATACAAAATTAATGTCAAAATAGAATGCGATATTGCGATCGAAATAAAAATTGTTCGCAGCCAGAAATCCACATCCCCATCGGCCAAACCTAGGAGGACTCAAGTCCTGACTGTTGACATAATATTAATTCTGCCGAATGACTGTGCAGTTCGATCGATTTCACTCTCGACGAGAACATTTGATGATGCAAAAACCAGCAAATCAAGCCCGACCCGTTTCTGCGCCGCCGCCCCACCAAAAGCCAAAACTGCGCCACTTTTGGCAAAACATCGGCATCAGCGCTCAATCGCGCTGGCAGCAACTAGAAAGTCTTTGGCAGCACAGACGGCAGCGTCGCCATTTGCTGACCCTGCTAATTCTAGGCACCACAGCTTTAACCATTAGCACAACTACTTGCGTAAGCTATTTTTTTGTGCGCGGACTAATACTCGACAATTTAAAAGAAATAGCACTATTAAAATTAGAAAAAGGCACCAATGAAATCGATCGCTGGCTCAGCAGCCGCAAAGCAGAAATAGAAACCATCGCTTACTCTCCAAAGATTCGCACTCTCAATTGGGAATTAGTCGAACCCCGGTTGCAATCAGAAATATACAGGCTAAAAGAGTATTTCATCCTGGCATTAATTCAACCCAACGGCTCACTAAATAACACTTTAGGCAACCGCACGAATGTCAAAGACCGCCAACACTTTATAAAAGCAATGGCCGGGCAAATAAATGTTTCTGACCCGCTGATCGGCCGCAGTACACAAGTTTCGACGATCGTGATTTCAGCTCCTATTTGGGCCTTGCCACAGCCTTCCAATCAAGTAATTGGAGTCCTATCGGGCAGCATTAAATTAGACAGAGTAGCAAATGTTGTTAACAGCCTGCATTACGGTTCCGAGAGTTATGCTTTTGCGCTCAATTCAGAAGGAGTGCCAATTGTTCATCCCAACAATAACTTAATTGGCAATAGCGATCGGCCTGCTCCAAGCTTTTTACAGTCACAAGATTCCGCACTCTCCACAATTGCGCGGCACATGATCGATCGCCAGACGAACATCGAACTGGTAAAAATAGATAACAAATGGGTGTATGCCGTCTACGCTCCCCTCCAGGAAGTGAACTGGTCGATGGCCTTAATAATTCCCCGCGAAAATATTGAATCCCAACTGCAAGCATTAAATTTTCTAACATCCGTCGTCGTCGGACTGCTAGTCCCGGCAATGCTAGCAGCAATTTGGCTAATTTATTCCTCGGAAAACAATCGCGCCAGAGCCGAGCGAGAAGCCATGCTCAACCGGATTTCTGGACGCATTCGCGCTTCTCTAGAATTAGACAAAATCGTGCAAAGTACCGTCGAAGAAATAGTAAATTTGCTGCATCTAGAACGAGCAGCTTTTGGTTGGTACGAGCCGCAAAACAAAACTTTACAAATTTTGTGGGAATCTTCCCAATTTGATTGTCCGAGACAAGCGATAAACTTTGAGCCTTACTTGGTGGAAAATTTGTCAGTAGGGAGCGACCAATCCGATCCAATTATTTTTAGTGCCGATACTTGGACTCGGGGCGCAAGTCAACCGCTCGAACTGAAAGCTAATAGCTATTTAGCGGTGCCAGTCCCGACTCAAAACGAGCAACAGGGTTATTTAGTGTGCAGCCACGCTGCTCAGTGGTTTTGGAGTGCGGAAGAAATTCAACTGTTAAAAGCTGTAGCAGATCAATTGGCGATCGCAATTACTCAATCTCACCTTTACACTCAAACCCAAGACCAAGTAAAACTGCTCAATAATGCCTTGCACGAACTGAAAAAGACTCAAACCCATTTAGTGCAGAGCGAAAAAATGTCATCCCTCGGTCAAATGGTAGCGGGGATAGCGCACGAAATCAACAACCCGGTTAACTTCATTTCGGCTAATTTGCCTCACACCACAAAATATACTAAAGATTTATTAGAATTAGTGAGTTTGTACAAACAAACATTCCCAGAAGTCACCCCGGAAATCGCCCATTTTACAGAAGAAATTGAGCTAGATTTTATCGAGGAAGATTTGCCGCATATATTAAATTCTATGAAAATAGGAACCGATCGCATTCGCAGCATAGTTCTTTCTTTACGCAACTTTTCTCGCCTCGATGAATCAGACAAAAAGCAGGCGGACATTCACGAAGGCATGGAAAATACCTTGCTGCTGCTTTCCAACAAAATCAAAAATGGCATTTATATAGTCAAGAGATACGGAAAAGTGCCTTTAGTAGACTGCTATCCGTCTCAGCTAAATCAGGTGTTTATGAACTTGCTGAGCAATGCGATCGATGCCTTGAACGAGATCGATCGCCTGGATAAAATTATTACTATTTCCACAGGAGTAGTTCGCGAACATAGCATAAAATTTCTGAAAGTGGCGATCGCCGACAACGGCCCCGGCATTCCCGACAGCGTTAAAGACCAAATTTTTAACCCATTTTTTACCACCAAACCGGTGGGACAAGGCACTGGTTTGGGGTTAGCAATCAGCTACAAAATTGTTGTAGACGGACACGGCGGCAGCATCAAAATATCTAAACCTGCAGGCGGCGGGACGGAGTTTTTAATAAAAATTCCGATTAATGAAAAGCGACAGGAAGCAAGCAATAAAAGGGAAGTTGGGCAACGAGCAATGTAGGGGAGGTAATGGATAGAGGCTCGAGGAGACAAATAACTTTAATTAATGCTAATTTTACTGCTGTTGGCTAAAATTAAAAGAGTTTTTGTGAAAGGAGTTTTATGGCTGTTGGTAAGGATACAATTTTCGAGCGCTTTTTATCGCCGCTGATCCGACTGGCGATCGACGAAGAAGCAATCAAACGACTCTACGAAGGTACTGACTGGGAAAAAGCGGGCGATCGCCACCGACAAACCAACCTAGTTTATCCCAAATATTACAGCAGCCAAAACTTTCACGGCATCAAAGGCGGCTACCTCAACCCCAGTGCCGCCGTTTCCTACGATCCAATCACGCAATACGTTTTGCCTCCCCACGAAACAGTCGTCAGACAAGGTTTAATTGACGCTGTGCGGGTAAAACCGCGCCGAATTATCGATTTGGGATGTGGCACCGGTTCGACAACCCTGATGCTCAAACAAGCCTTTCCCGAAGCGGAAGTTGTCGGCCTGGACTTGTCTCCTTATATGCTGGTAGTCGCCGAAATGAAGGCGCAAAAAGCCGGCTTGAATATCGAGTGGTTGCACGGAAATGCTGAAAGCGTGGGTTTTGCTGACAGCAGCTTCGATTTAGTCGCAGCTTCCTTGCTGTTTCACGAAACGCCGCCTGCTGTCTCGCGCGCAATTTTGCGAGAAAGCTTCCGACTGCTGAAGGTTGGGGGACAAGTGGCAATTTTGGACGGAAATCAAAAAACTTTGCGACAGACAGAGTGGCTGACTGATATCTTTGAAGAGCCTTATATTAAGTCTTACGCGGCTGGTAGTATGGATGCTTGGGCGGGGGCGGCGGGATTTGCTGCGGTGCAAACTCAGGAACACTGGTGGGTGCATCAGGTGACGCAGGGCGTGAAACCTCTTCTGGGAGAAGATTTCGAGCCGGTGCGTCAGGCGCAGGTGTCGAATTTGGGCGATCGCGCTCCTGATTTTGATGGCGATTTACCGGGCATTCCAGCACCCGCTTGATTTATTGACTGTTGGCTGTTGACAGTTAACTGTTAACTGTTGGCTGTTGACAGTTAACTGTTAACAGTGGCTGTATATAAATTATATGTCACAAAACAATTCCCCGTCTTGTGGGGTGTCCCGCCCTGAACATACAATTTAAATGTCCGACAGCTTAATGACTACCCTTTGACTTCGATCTTCGGGCAAGATGATTAATAACTGATAACTAATGACTGATAACTAATAACCAATAATATCAAATCCGGTAGCATCGGAATGATTCAGATATATATTCTCTCCCTCTGTGTACTCTGTGCTCTCTGTGGTTAAATCAGTCCGATACAAGCGGAAACGATATAACTAATAACTAATAACCAATAACCAACAACCAACAACCAATAACCAATAACCAATAACCAATAACTAATAACTAATAACTAATAACTAATAACTAATAACCAATAACCAATAACCAATAACTAATGACTCTAAAAGCAGTTTTATTTGATTTTAATGGCGTTATTATTAATGACGAGTCGATTCACGAGAACTTAATCGATCGCCTGATGCTAGATGAAAATCTGCAACTCAAACGCGGGGAGTTTCGAGAAATTTGTTTGGGAAAGAGCGATCGCGCTTGCATTACCGAACTGCTGCAGCGCCGAGGACGATATCTCACAGAAACATACCTCGATCGCTTGCTGTTAGGCAAGGCCAAAGCTTATCAAGAAAAAATAAATAGTTTGGAAACATTGCCGATTTATACCGGTTTGGCAGAATTTATTGACAAAATTCGCGTTTCTGGACTAAAAATGGCCGTAGTTAGCGGGGCCATGCGATCGGATATAGAATTAGTGCTAGAGCGAGCCGGTTTGGCTGCAAATTTTGAGTTAATTGTCGCAGGTGACGACTTGACGGCGAGCAAACCAGAACCCGACTGCTATTTGTTGGCGGTGGAACTTCTCAACCAGAAATATCCCGGTTTGAACCTGCAACCGATCGAGTGTTTGGCCCTAGAAGATACTTTTGCGGGGATAGAATCGGCGAAAAAAGCGGGGATGCAGGTAGCGGGCGTGACTCACACTTACCCGTTTCACATGATCCAGCGCCAAGCTAATTGGACGGTGGACTATTTTGCTGATTTAGAGTTGGACAGAGTAGCTCAACTTTGCTCGATCGCCCCCACCGAGCCGGCGGCGGAAAACTCTTGACGTTTTTAGCCCTTACGTGCTAATGTTGGTCACGGTTTGTAAAATTGAAAGCAAATGCAATTTGCAAGCCTTTGAGATTCGGCAATCGAGCATTTAAAATGCTAAATTGAAAGTCAATCAGGGGAATTAGCTCAGTTGGTAGAGCGCTGCGATCGCACCGCAGAGGCCAGCGGTTCGAGTCCGCTATTCTCCATAAATTAGTTGACAGTGGACAGTTGACTCCGAAAGCAGTTGCAGAGTAGGGGAATCAAACCATTTATGCTTGACGGGTATCGGCTGTATTCATTAGGTTATTTATGTCCGCGCCCAATGTGGCTGTTGCTATATTTGTAGAAAGGGCGATCGTCATCTGCTTTGATATTTTCCTGTGAACGCGCGATCGATTAACCGCAGCAAGATGAATTCGCTTCGTAGTGCGGACTTCAGTCCGCTCATTATTGCATTGTGGTGTCCACACTACGAACCATTTTTGTGATCGTAATCGATCGGACACGATCCAAGTGTGCCACAAACTCAGTTACGGTCTAACTCCTAGTATCAATAAGATAATTCTCTAAAGAAACCCGGTTGTTAATTTCAGACCGATCGCTCAAAGTGCATATCTTAGTGTCTAAACTCCGTTTCTGCCACATTTGCCATCAATCCTCACCAAACCTTCATTTTGTAAATTAATAATAACTTTTGTATATAAAGATACAAAAGTATTCTCAACCTAGTCTTAATATCAAGTCGCTATATGTTATTCTCAATCATCTGACTGAGCTATTTAAGAGTAACAAGGAAAAATGACAAAGCGATTCGATCGGCGGAAATTTCTTTTATACGGTTCTGCTACCCTCACAACAAGTTTATTCCTCAAAGCTTGTAGAACTCCGACTCCAACAGCCACCCCAGCCGCTTCTCCAACAGCAACAGGAACTGCACCAGCAGCAGGCGGTGGAAACACGATCAAAGTAGGAATTTTACATTCCTTGAGCGGCACAATGTCCATCAGCGAAAAAAGCGTGGTTGATGCCGAACAATTAGCGATCGAAGAAATCAACAAAGCTGGCGGTGTCCTCGGAAAACAAATCGAAGCAATAGTAGAAGATGGCAACTCAGACTGGCCGACTTTTGCCGAAAAAGCCAAAAAATTGATCGACCAAGATAAAGTTGTCACAGTCTTCGGCTGCTGGACATCCGCCAGCCGCAAAGCAGTATTGCCAGTCTTTGAAGAAAAAAATCATATGCTCTGGTATCCCGTACAATACGAGGGTCAAGAGTGCTCAAAAAACATCTTTTACACCGGGGCTGCGCCCAACCAACAAATCGAACCAGCAGTTGACTGGCTGCTAGAAAATAAAGGCAAAAAATTCTTCTTAGTCGGCTCTGACTACGTTTTTCCCCGCACAGCAAACACCATTATTAAAGCACAACTAGCAGCCAAAGGTGGAGAATTAGTTGGCGAAGATTACATACCTCTTGGCGGTACAGAAGTCACGCCCATTATTACTAAAATCAAGGCAGCTTTGCCCGACGGCGGGGTCATCTTCAATTCCCTCAACGGCGACAGCAATGTGGCATTTTTCAAACAGTTGCAGGGTGCAGGTTTGGGCCCGGACAAATATCCGTCAATGTCTGTCAGTATTGCAGAAGAAGAAGTAAAGGCGATCGGCGTAGAATATCTCAAAGACCATTACGCCGCCTGGAATTACTTCATGACTGTGGACACACCCGCAAATACAAAGTTTGTCGCAGCATTCAAAGCAAAATACGGCAATGACAGAGTGACAAACGACCCGATGGAAGCAGCTTACATCATGGTTTACCTGTGGAAGCAAGCCGTCGAAAAAGCAGGAACAGCCGACGATTTGGACAAAGTGCGGGCAGCAGCTTTGGGTCAAACTTTTGACGCACCGGAGGGCAAAGTGACCCTAGAAAACAACCATCACCTTGCTAAATTTGTGCGGTTGGGTAAGGTGAGAGAAGACGGTTTGTTTGAAATTGCTTATGCTACGCCAGAAGCCGTGCCACCGATTCCTTGGAATCAGTTTGTCCCCGAAACAAAAGGCTTTTCTTGTGATTGGTCAGATCCGGCCAAAGGCGGCAAATTCAAGACCAGCTAAGTAAAGCAGAATTCAAGCGTGAAGGGCAGCATCTCCGGCTTTGCTTGTTACCAGGAAAAGCGAAAGTAACGCATATCTGGAGGCTCTGCCTCCTTTTACTTCGCCACTTATAGGAGAAATAACTATAATCTGTTGTGCATTTAAATTGTATATTTTGATGACAATCAAAAATTGTCAAATCCTCTCCCTCTCTCCCCCTCTCC